>NZ_CP103300.1:6205977-6517136 GCF_025562755.1 Endozoicomonas euniceicola | reverse complement strand
CTTTTGCAGGCGTATCAACTGACTCGCAAGGATGGTGCGACAGGTGTAGATGGTCAAACAGCCGAGATATATGCGGTACAGCTGGAGTCTAATCTCCTTAATCTGCTGGATCGAATTAAATCTGGCCAATACCGTGCCCCTGCCGTACGACGTACATACATAGATAAGGGAAAAGGTCAGAAAAGGCCGTTGGGTATTCCCACCTTCGAGGACAAGATTGTCCAAAGAGCTGTGGTTATGCTGTTGGAACCGATCTATGAGCAGGATTTTTACAACTGTTCATTTGGCTTCCGGAAACAGCGGTCTGCACATCATGCGTTGGAAAGCCTGCGTAACCATATTATGAGAGACAGGGCTTACTGGGTTCTGGACGTGGATATACAAAAGTATTTCGATACGATTGACCATGGACAGCTGAGGAAGTTTCTCGCCAGACGAGTAGTTGATGGCGTGGTAAGAAAGCTGATTGATAAATGGTTGAAGGCAGGTATTCTTGAATCCGGGGAGGTTTCCTACCCGGTACAGGGAACGCCTCAGGGCGGAGTGATTTCGCCATTATTAGCCAATATTTATCTGCATTATGTATTGGATGACTGGTTTGTACAGACAGTTCTGCCAAGAATGAGAGGGCGGTGCAGCCTGACCCGGTTTGCTGATGACAGTGTTATGGTGTTTGAAAATCATGATGACTGTCGTCGGTTTGAAGAAGCACTTGCTAAGCGCTTTGAACGATACGGGTTAAATTTGCATCCGGAGAAAACGCAGTGTGTGGACTTTCGGCCTAATCACCGGAAAGAAAACAAGCGCTGTGGAAATTCGGTCACCTTTGACTTTCTTGGATTCACACACTTCTGGGGAGTATCCCGGAAGGGAAACACTGTTATATTCCGGAAAACAGCCAAAGGGCGGATTGCCAGAACGCTGAAGGCATTCAACGACTATTGTCGTAAACATAGACATGACTCGTTGATTGATCAATACGCTGCATTGAACCGGAAACTTCGGGGACACTATGCGTATTTTGGTATTACAGGCAACGCCAAATCCCTGGGAACCATCCAACATAAAGTGAAGATAATATGGCGAAAGTGGCTCAGTCGATGTTCGCAGAAGAGCTACATCACATGGGAGAAATTCAACCTGTTCCTGAAACGTTTCCCCTTGGCACCGCCAAGAATCCATCATCAGTATTACCGAGGTTATCAGCCAGTGAACCAATAATTATGAGGAACCGGATGCGTTAGTTGCGCACGTCCGGCTCTATGAGGGTTGAGGTCGGTAACGGCCTCTTCTACTCGGAGACTATTCCTTAGCAGAGCTACCTAGTTCTCATCCAAAAACTAATCCAGATAAAAGAACCAAAATTTAGGTTTACAAAAAAAACTAACCCTTTGGGCAAGTTATCTGGCCGTATAAACGAAATAGTCTTTGAAAATCGAGAATTACGTTCACACTGCAACCTCCAGCAATTTCTGGATTGTAATTCACTTATAACGTTTTACGCTGTGGCTGGAGCTGGATAACGGCTCAGAATCACAAAGTTGTAACAAACAACAGCAGCCCAGCACCAGGAGTCAAAATGTTCTTCCCCTTTGCAAGGGCAAGCTGAGAGTCCAAAGCAGCGTTTTAACCACGAGATCCCGGCTTCAATGCCCGCTCGAAAACGGTATAACTTCTGATAAACATATCGGCTCTTAACCATATCTTTTACTTCCAGCCCTCTCTTTTTATGAAAGGCAACATTCTTGACCCCCATTCTTTTTGCCTCCTCAAGATTGGCGCTGCTGGCATAACCTCCATCTCCAGCTGTTTGACGGGGTACACGACCATAAATATCTTTTTGACGATCAACCATGGGAATAAAGCGATCCGAGTCTGCTGGATTGCCTGTTTCAATCACCAAGTCAAGAATCATCCGACTTTGACCCTGAGTCAGATTGAGCTTATGACCATATTGAACATCGCGTCGATCTTTCACGATGATGTCAGTGTGAGGTTCGTACAGGCTGACAATCTTCTCCTGGGCAGGAACCTTCTCGCCCTTGAATACCCTGCGTTCAGTCTGTGAGATGATAGCCTCAACCAGAGGAAGCAGTCGATCCACTCCCGATAACCACTGCATAACAGATGTTATGTCGTGACCTCAAGTTTAGAGAATTATAAGTACTAACGTTTCGTATTTTTTGATGCTGAGATAGGTTAAGCAACCGCTTCATCTACCAGGAAAAAGCGGTTGCCATGCTCACTTCAGATCAGAAAGTAATCCTTCGAGAGCTTTCTTTATATACGACATTTCTTGCAAAAGCGCTATCACCACTTGCGGCACCAACGTTCTGTGAGTTACTTCTGGGTGGCATGCTTTCTGGCGAAGGCTTTGTTACACAAGCCCTTCTGACGATCCACTACGAAAATTTCTGGAACAGCTACCATCATTGGGTCTCCCAAGGTAAGTGGCGTTGGCGAAACCTGGCGCATCGTCTGATATTGCTGGTCAGTTCTAAAGTGCCTGACGGTCAGACCATTCCCCTGATTCTCGACGACCTGACACTCGAACGTTGCTCTGACAAAGCACCGGCATGCCGAATACATCACCAACACAGCAAGAAAAAGAACCGGTGTACTTATCTCCTTGGTCAATGTTGGGTCTTTCTGGCTATTCCTTTCCATAGACCATCAGACAAGGTGCATACTGCGATTCCAGTGATGGCTTTTCCATCACCTAAGTCAGGCAACATCAGCAAGCTTAAAATTGCAAAGGCCATGCTGAAATCTGTACGACAGAGTCTTCAGGGGCGAGCTTTGCGCCTGCTCACTGACTGCTGGTTTATGAATCATACCATGATGCAGCCCGCGCTTGAGCTTGGGTATGAGGTCATTGGTCATATACCGAAAAACCGGGCACTTTATGCGCTTCCAGTCGATGCACTTCCTCCCTCTCCTTTCAAAAGGAAAGGCCGCAAGCGTAAGTACGGTGTCAAAATGACACCTGAGGAAGTAGATAAATTACCAGAGACCAAGATGACTCTCTGGCTTTACAGAAAGAACCGGACTGTCTCTTTTCGTTCTTGTATTTGCCGAGCTCGTTTTTTGAAAGGCCGTATTGTCCGAGTCGTCTGGAGTTGTTTTGAAAACGACAAGGGACAAACAGAAACTAAACTGTTTCTGTCCACCAATCCTGACTTGAAAGCCGATGAAGTGCTATTAGCCTACTCGCTCAGGTGGCCTATAGAGCCTATGTTCCAGCAACTTAAACACGAGTTTGGATGCAAGCATTTATGGCAGCAGAAACTCAGAACGCTGTTACGGTGGATGCACATTAAAATGGCAGGGTATGCGCTGGTGCAATTGCTGACCATTTGTCAAAATCCAGCGGCCATTGCGCTGGCCAAAACTGCCTGGAGGAATCCCCATACAGTCACGGCCGGAATGCTTAGGCGCGCGCTGTTTTGGATTATTCCGCAGTTTCGAATTCGTGGCTGCTGGAACCGATATGAGCAAAAATTAGAGCTGAAATTGCCGGATAAAAACGAACGTTCGGATAGTTTTTTGGAAAAAGCGGCATAAATGAACTCAGAACCAATGATTTAAACGGTTCAGGCAGGTTTAAATTGTGTGCCTGACGGGATTGGCTGCGCCGACGCTAAATATTTTACCGAACGTTCATGTTTCAAGAAATCTAAACCTGAGGTCGTGACAAGCCTCCTGTTTCAGGGCATTTTCTAAATCGAACCGAGCCTTTACAAGAGTTTTTCGAGTCTTGTAAGTCACCTGCAGAAGTTTTTTGTAATGCTGTTTCTGTTGCTCCTTCTTTTTCGCATACGAGGCTTTTTTAGCCTCGTGCTTTATCACCCTTTTGTGGTGCGTAAAACGGTAGAGAGGGTCTGCTGTAAGACTTTGCCCCAATTTGAGAAGTCGGCACATTTCTTTGACAGAGGTAGCAAGAAGATTACTGTCGCACGGCAACAGGATATTGCTTGCAGTCACTGTACTGTCAACTGCGGCCACTCTCCCGGTTTCAATTTTCTGCTCTTTGGCTGTCTGCAGTTGTGCCAGTTGCATGCGATGGTATGTGGATGCTTTGATCGAACAGACCAGAGACTGCAGAGATGATTTGCGCGGTGTCTGTCCGTCTTCAAGGTGGCAGAAGGCGCGAAACAGCGGGGAATCTACCAGGACAAACGCAAGATATTCAAAAGTGAACTGAAAGCGCTGTCTTAAGAAGGCTATTCGTAATACTGACTCAGCACTCAGGGCGTTTCTGCCTGTGTGATGAGTGCCTTGACTATTAAGGTCATCAAATACCCAGTCAACAAACTGAGGACAGGAGTCCAGCCATTGGGAAACGCTGTAAAGCTCGTGATAAATTGTGTGATCCCTGAAAGGCAAATCCGGACTAAACTGTGGAGTGCGTTTTTTGCGCATTTTAAAGCCCTCTGCTTTTTGGTTTTCCTACATATTTGTACCTTTAGGAAATATAAACGCTAAAAAGCAGTAGGGTTTTATTGTTTGCAGCTTTGGGAACTCAGTGACTGCAGCTGGTTACGTTTTTGGATGAGAACTACCTAGCAGAAAACCCCGGAGTATCAAATGTCTTACGTAAAACTTGCGTACATTTTTCTGGCACCATTGATTTTATTGCTTTTGGAAGCTTGTTCTCAAAAGTATGGCGAACAACCATCAGGAGAACCATACGTCGGTCAACAGCCACTTGATTCAATGACACCAGATCCAGACGACCCTGCCCAAACAGGCTTTTGGGTTCCCGCCAGAGAGTGGGCGACAGCTAACCATCTGGTGGGACTATCCGAAGGATTTTATGGGCAACTACTCTCCGGCCAGTGTTGATCCGAAGGATTATCCTCATGTGAGTGATATTTCTGCGATATCTGATTTGATTCGTGACTATATACAATACTGTGGACACTTTTTCCTCTGTAGTACCGAGGGTTTCAGTGCATAGGGTCTTTTTAGCAGGTCTGGGAAGCCCCATACTTGCAATTAAATCCGAGCCCTTGTGGCACAGGCCTTGGTACATCAACACTCTCGCTTCATGTTGCGGTGCGGGGCTGGCCGATGGTGCGCTTCGGCAATAGCCGGTGGCTGGCGGGTGACTGCGGTGGTCCAGAGACTCTGGCAACACAAATCGCTTTCTGGGAGAGCCCGGTTAGTGAGCTTGGAGACTGGCATGATCACATCAAAGAGCTTAACAAGCAGCAAGGTAGCCGTGACTGATTGATATAGCCGTGGGCTGCTGAGTTGTTACTCGAAGGGCAAAAGATGTAGCAAACCCCAGAGGGGGAATCAGAAACATAATGCTGGGAAAAGGAGACTACACATTAACCAACACCTGATTGAACAAAAATGTAGCCAGCACTTCTATTACAGAGATGTCTTGCTCCAATTGTTAAACGGAAAGAACCTAAATTAAACGTAAAAAAATCCGTTTGAATTTTAATCCCATTGTAAAACGGAATTATTAACGGATCTACGAAAAATAAGTACTTAATTTCATATTAAAGCGATAATCAATGGTTCCCTGTGCATTTCATCCTCCCACATGGCTTTATTATGGGGCTTTCTCCGGGGAAAATATTTTTGGAAAATTTTAATCGGCTATATGGCGTGTCACAACTCTTTCCGATGAAATATAGGAGATTATTCTTTTTAACCGCCCAAGTGGCGTTTCACTTCTTGTTTCCTGCAGAGTTCTTCAAGCTTACCTTTTTATCCGCCCATATGGCGTTTCACAGATGTTTGTTAATGTGTAGTCTCCTTTTCCCTTTTTAGCCGCCCATGTGGCGTTTCACCTTGGTGTTTCACATAGAGAGTCATTTCCATCTTTTTAGCCGCCCATGTGGCGTTTCACTGGAATCAACTTAATGACGTGACGCATCGGAACTTTTTAGCCGCCCATGTGGCGTTTCACGAGCCAAATCTATCAACAACATTTGCTTCATACTTTTTAGCCGCCCATGTGGCGTTTCACAGCATGGTGTGCCTAATTTCCAGAGCCTTGGTCTTTTTAGCCGCCCATGTGGCGTTTCACGGAATGGGGCGTGCGGGAGTTAGTTATTCAGACTTTTTAGCCGCCCATGTGGCGTTTCACAGTGATTTTTACTCAACTCACTGAATATATGGGAAAAACGATAAGACATTCAGAAATAACCAAAAAATTTCAGAGTTGTTTCTTTAGCTTCTAACCTACTGAAATTAAAGAGTTTTATTGCGAACTTTTTGGTGCGCAATAAAAAGGGTATTATTCCTGTCTGTAAAGTTTTCCAATATTCCGCCTACTGGCGTGTTTCCACTTGTCGTCGGTATCAATGTCGGTATGCTTTTTTTAACCGCCACTTTGGCGTGCATTATGTCATTATCCTAACGGGTCATGCTGGTGAATTTTTAACCGCCTTTGTGGCGTAACAAATATCGCTTTACAGTACAAATATGAAGTCCCAGTTTTTTAGCCGCTTTGACAACGTTGACTCTCCCTATATATAAAGCCACTGAACAGAATGCACTTCAAGGTGATCGGAACCATTCTAGCCTGCTTGGTAAAGCGTGTTGTACCAGAGTAAAAAACAGGCTGCATCATAACTTTTTGTTGCTTGTTCATACTTCAACCACAGTTCACCATATTCCCGTTCGACCTGTTTTTGTTGAGTTTTCAGTTCAGAGCAGTGTTGCTCAAGGCACTGGTTTTGCTCTTTTGTTGCTGTTAAAGCACATGCAAGTCGATCTTTATCTTCCTTATAGAGAGCAGACTGCTGCTCTTGAGCATTGACACCTTTTTTTAGAAGTTTCAGAGCTTGTTGTTGCTCTGTTCTCAACTGATCGAGATGACAAAAATATTGATCTTCTAACGTTTCATGTCGTTGGACTTCCAAATTGTGTTTTTGTTCCCAGCTAGAGGTGGCTGTTTCCAGTCGTTGTGTGAGTAAATGGTTGGCTTCCTGCTGCTCAAGAAGTTGGTGCTGTAAGCATTTGTTTTGGGTAACTAAGGGCTCAAGACTTTTTTTCTGACTGTTTTGTAGAGCTTCGGTTAATGCTCTGATCTGTCTGGCCTCTTGAAGCTGGTATTGATGATCCCTCAGTTGTAAATGTATTTCTTGCTTTTCCCTGATCAGCTGTTCAATTTTCTGAAGAGCTTCATCCAGTTCTTGTTGGAGAGTCGCAGTCTCGGATTGCATCTCTGCCCGAACTTCGGCTCGGGTTTGGTTGATCAGGGTTTCCAGAGTGGTTTTGACTGAAGAGGAGAGGCCATTGTCTGGCAACGGTGGTATCTGGGTTCGTTCTTGCTTCCACTGCCGCAAGTGTCGGCTTAGTGTGGAATTACTTCCTGTATTACCCAACTCGACCCGAACTTTCTCGATAGTGGGAATTTCACCGGATTTGTGAATCCGGTCAGCTGCTTCACGAACTTGCTCATAGTTGATGCCAGGGTTACCCATGCGACGCTCGACCTGAATTTGATCTGGCTATAACAGCAGGAAGTGTAGTCAAACATTGAACGTTCAATGTACAAAAAATACAGTAAAATCAAAGAAATTCATGATAATCCCCCTTATCTTGAATTTCTTACCTACACTTCATAGACCCTCAAAATCTCCATCCGGAGACCTGCCGTGACCCCAGTTGAAGCTTTCGTACCAACAAAAAACCCCGTTCCACTCGAACAGATTGTACTACCATCTCACCTCAGCGGTCAGAACGGAAAATACCGTGCCTATATAAAGGAAGGAAGACTTATCCCGGCTGACGATGACTTGTCCGCCATTCACTGTTGGCTGGCCGAATACACAGACTCACCCCATACCCACCGGGCGTACCAGCGGGAAGCCGAGCGACTATTGCTTTGGTGCCTGGCAGAGAAGCAAAAAGCGCTATCCAGCCTGGACCGCACGGACTTGCAGGAGTACGAACACTTTTTGAAAGACCCGCAACCGGCAGAGCGCTGGATCGGTCCCCGCACCAGCCGGTTCAGTAACAAATGGCGACCTTTTGCTGGACCACTCACCGAGGGTAGCTTCTGCCAGGCGATTGCTGCTCTGAAATCCCTGTTCAGCTACCTGTTTGCGGCGGGCTACCTATCTGGAAACCCGTTCCACCTGATACGACTGAGTGCCACCAAACCCAGAATGGTCAATAAATTGCCTATAGAAAATTACTTTACCCAGAACCAGTGGCAGGCTGTCATGGAAATGACGGAATTGATGCCAGAGGATACCCGTCGGCAGAACTACACCAAGTCACGACTGATTTACCTGCTGCACCTGTTCTACCAGAGTGGCGGGCGTATCAGTGAGATGGCAAAGGGCTGTATGGGGGATTTCCAGCAAGTCCACGGGCTTTGGTGGCTGGAGTTGCATGGTAAAGGGCGGCGGGATGAACGAATCCCGGCCAGTCAGGATTTGATGACGGCACTGATGGCGTTTCGGGAACAGCGGGGCATGGCAGCCATACCCGAACAAGGGGATATTTACCCCTTAGTCCCTGCCTTGTACCGGGATGAGCGGGTATCAGCGAATATGCTGTACCGGTTGTTAACGGAACATTTTCAAACTTTGGCCGTCGAACTTAAAGACAGTGACCCGGAGCTGGCCCAGCGATTGAGCCTGGCAACACCGCACTGGCTGCGGCATACGCGGCTTACCCATATGACCGATAATGGTAATGATGCCCGGCATGTACAGCAGTTTGCCCGACATAAGGATGCCAATACCACCGCAAGGTACCAGCATTCGGACATTCGGGAGTGGCATGCGGCGGTGTCAGACTAATCATTCCAGAATCGTGCCGATCACAACTGGGAAGGAGGCCACTGGCAATTACGCAGGAACTGCGGCTAATGAAACCCGAAACACTTTCCAGAAATACTACTCACAGGCAACGCCCGAAGGCGGTTAAAAAATCAAGGCAAACTTTCCAGAAATACTACAGACAGATACGCCCGAAGGCGGTTAAAAAATCACGACAGACTTTCCAAAAATACTACAGACTGAAACGCCTGAAGGCGGTTAAAGAATCTAGTCGCACGTTGCAAAAATACTTCTCTTAAACACGCCTGTAGGCGGAAAGAAAACTGCCCTCGGTTGAGGGCAGAAGTGAATAAGGAGCTTTATTATTAGAATTACGATGAAAAATGAGTACCTCGTGAAACTTTCCCCGGCTCAACAGGAAGCATTGGTAATGAGGCGGCGGCACTGTTATCCCGAGTCAATTTTTTGGCTGTTTTTTTCGCCCTGTTTTGCCTGGCGATTTGCTTTTTGGCTTTGAGGGTTTCTTCGCTATCAATAAGGTCCAGCTTCAATATCTCATGCTCCAACATGATGGCTAACTCTTCAGCACTGACCTTGATGCCATCATTCAACCTTTTAAGCTCTTTCCGAATCAAATTCAGGGCTGGTTCCGACATAAGGATCGCTCCAACGGTGTAACGGTTAACTGACTGCTTATATTGATAAAAATCATCAATCAGGTCGCGTTCAACGCCCCGTTTGCACAGAGAGAACAGCATGTCCAGATGATCAGTTTTTTTCAGGTTCAGGTTTTCAAAGCTAAATTCAAAGACCTGCTCATGAGTAACCATGCCTTTGACAGTGACTTTATGAATCTGCCAGTCCATGCCGTTGGTGAGCACAACCCAGGTCACTCCTGACTTGGAGGCATAGTTAATGGCTTGTTTCAGGTGCTTGCTTTTTAACTCCTGTCCGACCGCTTTGACTTCAATTAAGTACTCTATTTTCTTACCATTTGGGTGAAAGTCTCATATTGACTGGTACTATCATTCTGCCTTCTGTGAAGGAAACGGGATGACATTATCTACCCCTGTTTTTATAACCTTGCAGCAATAAGTCACTGCCAGCAGCTTCCAACCATTGTCGAACAGCTTGCTCTGGATTAATGACCTAAGAGTCAGAATCCCCTGACCTCCCGGAAGTCGCCAACGCATGCCCGAGCACTTCATACGCTGCGTAACCAAGGTTTTGCAAGCAGCCTCAATGACTCCCGAACCTATCGGCAGACTCTGCAACAAGTGTTCAGCGTATTGCATGCGAGCGCGATTGTTCCTGAAATATTCCAGCTCTGTTTTCAGCTTTGATCGTCGAGGATGTCGCTTGTGCTGGTAGGCCAGTGCCTTGATCACTTTCTCAACCCCTTCAGGCTCTTCCTTTAGAATGTGGCGATAGGTGGTGAATTTTTCTTTGGATTTAGCGCTGTTTTCCCCATAGGACAGATCAAATGCCTTCTTCAGGTGTTCTGCAGCATGGTAAAAGTCTACGATCTCATGGCCTTCCGGGAGTTCATTGGCAAGGAAAGTCCAGTTGTCTTTCGCTCCGTCTGCCACTTTGACCAGAGTCAGGTCAGGCTTTTGCCGAAGGGCTTCATCCAGGAGTTCAGAGAGTGAGTTCTTCAAAGTTACTTTTTTACTTTCGGGCATACGCCCGATTCTGACCGTTGACAGGCGTTCACCCTGGGCATCGTAAAACGACAATGTACCACAACTGGCCTCCCGGCAACCGGCAGGACCACGGGTTCGCTTACCGTCGATTTTATTTTGTTCGCGTTTTTCCTTACGCTTGCCGTCTTTCATCGGCAGCATGACACCGTCGAGAGATGCTGCCGCAGTCACCGCCTTTTCTGGAACTTTAATGCTTTCCCAGAGAATGCCCTCAAAGGCTTCCCTGTTTGGCTCCCATTGATCGTTAAACTTTTTGGGGAGTCGAGCCAGAGAGCTTTCCGAAGGCGACATATTGCCCATCAGATCGAGCAGATTCTTTACGTCGCCCGGTGGCATTTGAGCGACCATCCAGACAGCTTGCTTTGCCGCCCTTGGTGTCCAGTATCCCTCGACAATACCCGCCCGGAGTTCCAGAGGGACGATGCAGCGATCCTGACCGTTGCGGTAGAGCGTTCGTGGAACGTTGATGGAACCGGCAACGGTCTGATAGGTTTCTGAACTTCGCAATACTCGATGGTAACAGGTGCCGTTCACTTCAATGACCGGGGTGTCAACATCAAGTCCGGATAAGTCTTCTTCCAGAACACCTCGCTCTGCCTGAGCAAAAAGCTTGTGAACTTCACCTTCATAGTCTTCAAAGTGTTGAATGGGGTCGCACTGTTGGCGTAAAGCTGCCAACTGCTGATCGAGCTGCTGAATTGCATGACAGGAAGAATTGGCGACTTCATTCAAAGGCTGACATACTTCCATCGGGGCGGTCTCTCACTAATATGCTGTTGTGTTTCAGTAAACATCATAGCGGTGTTTGACCGTCCCCCTGCAGGCTTGGGGAAAATTTGTTGCTGCTGCATACCCCCTTGGGCTGCTGGCCCCGAAAGAAGAGTCAATATGAGACTTTCACCCTACCATTTTTGATGGCTAAATCACAGTAATCGCCTCGGATGGCAAATTCCCGGGTTATTTCTGAGTACTTATCGAAGCCAAAGACCTCTTCCAGCATATCGGTGATTATGGTGACCGTATCGGATTCATTGACATCACGAACTTTGGCTTGGGTTAATATTTTTTTGAACTTGGGGACAGAGGAGGTCAGACGTTTTTTCACTTTTTGAGGGATGTTGGCCATTTTTTACTTCCTTGTGCTGATTGCTTTACATCTTAGGGTTATGATAGACCGGTATTTTCACCTTAGCGTGAATCAATGTTACGCCGGATAAAAAGGCCAGAGATTAATATCAGCTGCAGAGCTAAGCCCTTAGTAATCTGCAGCTGATAAAGTCAGGATGGTTTGTATTGGCAGCTGTACTCTTCCAGTCTTAGGTCAACCAGTTCCTGAAGCATTTCATGAACTGTTACAACGGCCTCGGGCGTTACCGTTTCCTTGCAAATGAAATTGCCCTCTTCAAGCCTAAAGGGGTCATCTTCTTTATTTGAAAAATACTTGATGGGGTTACCTTTCCAGTATGAGTGCCACCCATTACTATCGGGCTTCAAATCCTTTTTACTGGCTGGAATTTCACGTGCAAACAGTTCAGGTTGACGCTTAAGGATATGCCAGCTGGTTTCAGCCAGCTGACGAGTGGTTGGTGGCCGTTCAAAACCATCAAGCTCCAGAAAAGCGCTCAACAGTATCATTTTGAAACACTTGGTCATGCTAGCGGTTTCAACCTGTTTCAGCAGGGAATGACCGTGTTTCTGAACCACTTTTGACTCTGCCTGACTGAGGTCGTCTTGTGTGGCCAGCAGGTCAAACCAGCTACCAAATTGCTCCCCCACAACCTTGAAAGGTTTATTTATCTCATTAAGGTAATGGTAAAACTCGGTAGCTGTTGGGCGATATCCGTGCAGTGTTTTTAGGGATTGGTACTCATCTGCAATTTTGTCTTGTTGTCGTTTTGATCTTCGATCCGGAATACTGTTTCTTCGTCGTATTGTCTTCTGTTTCAGAGTGGTGTCTTTTGGTGGCCTTGTCATTTTCTCCAGAAGGTTAATAACTTCTGGATCATAATTGACAAAGCAGCCGTCTGGAAGTTGGCCGTTACCACTGGCCACCTGATGGGCTGCTTCTTTCGCTGAGTGGACATTATGCAAAACAACTGGCTTGATTAAGAAAGACTTGTGATTGCCTATAAGGTCAATAACAGCCAAATACTCCTTCTGATGGTGTAATCGTAGACCACGTCCCAGTTGCTGCAGGAATAGAATTTTTGACTCAGTTGGTCGTAACATCAGAACGGTATCGATGGCCGGTAAATCAGTACCTTCATTAAACAGATCCACTGAGAACAGGATATCCAAATCACTTTGTTCCAGTTTATTTAAAGCCTCGTGCCGTCTCATGATGGATCCACTATAAACAGCTGCTGCTTTATGGCCTGCTTTGTGAAAATAATTTGCCATAAAGTCAGCGTGGGCTTTAGATACACAGAATGCCAGAGTTCGTTGCTGCTTGAGCTCTAACCAATGAGTCAGTATATGTTTAGCGCGCTGATGTGTAGCGAAGGCATTTTCAAGTTCTTTGATTACAAACTTTCCACTGCGCCAGGGGATTTCGTCGTAATTTACGAACTTGTCATGTATGCCAAAATACTTGAACGGAGCCAGTAATTTTTGGTTAATGCCATCAATCAGGTTGCGTTCAAATACCAGATTATTGTCGCATAAGCTGAGGATGTCTGCTTGGTCTGTCCGTTCAGGCGTTGCTGTCAGGCCCAGCATAAATTTCGGCTTGAAGTGCCGAATGACATTTCTGTAGGTTGGGGCATCGGCGTGATGGAACTCATCTATCACGATGTAATCAAAATGTTCCGGATCGAACCCCTCAAAATGCTCTCGGCGCCCCAGAGTCTGGACAGAGGCAAATACTATATCTGCCTCAGAGTCTTTGACTTTCTGTTTGCTATTGTAGAAACCATTTTTTGCATTTGGCCTGATTTGCACAAAAGTTCTCTGAGCTTGTATCAGGATTTCTTCACGGTGTGCTACAAACAGCACTCTATTGGAGTTGCTTTGTTCTGAGTCAAAAGCTGCCAGCCAGGTTTTTCCTAATCCTGTCGCTAAAACGACCAGGCCTCGTTGATAGCCTTTTTGGCGGGATGCCTGCAGTGCCTGAAGCGCCTCCAGCTGTATGTCTGTTGGGCTGGGCAGCTCAAAGGGTTGTTCTGAATCAACAGCTACCAGCTGAGTTGTTTTACGCCTTTTTATGTATTCATCTATCCAGATATGATCCAATTCATGAACCAGCTCATGCTGGAAAATACTCTGGAACTCTTTGCGGATCGCCTGAAACTGTCTGGCTTCAGAAGTCTCAATGGGAGCAGAGCATTCTACTTGCAGATTCCATTCGTGGCCTGAAGTTAATGCTGCCTTACTGATATTGCTGGAACCAACGAACGCACACCCTTCGATAAAATTGTTATCATGAGTGCGAATGAAGATGTAAGACTTCATATGGAAGGACTGCTGCCCATCATTCTCGTAAATTCTTATATCCGCTTTTCGATCCTTAAGAAGCATCAGTTCTCTAAGGGCTTGGGGATCTGTGACATCCATGTAGTCAGAAGTCAGGATACGGAGTTCTGCGCCCCTTTCTAAGGCATCACACAAAGCGCCGAACAGTAGTTTTAAGCCACTGACTCGAATAAAGGCGACGGTTATGTCGATGACCCGGGCACGGTTGATAGCGTCAATGAGTTTCGGCAGTAAGGGGTCATTGTGGCCACCACTGATCAGCAGCGTTTCTGACTTGGTTTGGATAGACTGTTCCATAGATCAGGCCTTCACTAAAAGGGCATTTAGCCAGTATTCATCTTCCCGGCCAGGGCGAAGGTCTGCCGTTTCCCAGGTTTCTTTGATTGTTAATGGTGTATTCAACAAAAGATCAGTTAGAGCATCCTGATTGAGATTGGTGAAGTGCCGTCCATTTCTGAGCTGCTCTCCTTCTCCTAACTTAAATGAGCAGTAGAAGATTCCTGAGTCTTTAAGGCAGCTGCTGAGGTTAGCAAAGGCAGGGGCCAGCTCATGTAGAGGTAGGTGCAAAAGGGAAGCGCAGGCCCATACTCCGTCAAATAACAGGTTGCTGCGGTAGCTTTGAAAGGTAGCCTGTGCCACAGGTAAGCCTGTGAAGCTAGCTGCTTTATTGACCAGCTCCCTGCTGGCATCGAAAGCGTGAACCTGATAGCCCAGATCCAGAAAAGCTTTTGTGTCTCTGCCTGAGCCACAGCCTGCATCAAGAATTGTAGCCCTGTCGGGAAGGTGGTTTAAAAAACGACTATGGAGACCTGAAGCGTCCACCTCGACAGTGCTGTCAAAGAACTCCTGTGCATTCTGATTATAAAATTTAATAGTTTCGGTCATGGATTGTTCAAAGTAGTGATAACATCGCAAGCACTATGATGCCACCAGTTACCTCTGAAGACACTCAGTGTTTTATGATGGGGTGCTATGACAGAGAAGGCTTTGTATTGTGATGATTACTGTTTAAGCGTTTGGTGGCATCTGGGGTAATTGATGCAGCCCCAGAATGATTGACCTGCAGATGCCCCTTTTCTCGCAGTTCTTGAAACCATCTTAATATCGCAATTTGGACAGGTGGGTGTTTTGTAATCCCCTCTGGTTACATTTTGCAGTAACTGTTCCTGCTGATTATCTGGCAATTGTTTGACCATTCCCAGTAATACCGAGCCAGATATCAAGTGCAACTTTTTATTCTTGGCAAAGATTTTAGCCTCTTGGGTAAAGCTACCAGAGGTGAAAAAAAAGCCGGTTTTAATCTGATCAGCAGCCATGACGCCATAGAACTCTCTTACCGGTTTCACTCCCACTTTATTCGAAGGCCATGCTTTGCACTGAACATACATCGTATAAGTGCAACGGTTGATCTTTTTTCGTAACAGCACATCTACGCCACCATCGGCTCCGGTTTTTGTAAAATCGGCTGTATAGCGGCGAAGCCGATAGTAATCGCGACAAAGTTGTTCAAAGCGTCGCCATTCCAGCTCCCTGATCAGCTCCAAAGACCATTGCTTATCTGCTGAAGAAAAACGGACATCATTATCCAACGAATAATTTGGTGAATCAGTAATTTTGCGCTTGTTATTCCGAAAGTAACCGGGTTTGCGCAGTTTTTTGAAGAGCTGCCACAGAACGTAGCCTGCAATAGCAAGCAGAGATAATTCCAAAAGCCCATAAAACAGGGTATGTAGCCAGTCAATAACTTGCTGTCGCTGAGTAAGGAATAGGAGCATAGCAGCAACAGGCAGCAATAACAGGAGCTTTACCAACTGGTAGCCTTTCTTTCTGCGTTTTCGAGGCATTACTGATCCAGTTATCAGGAAGTGAGTGACAATTAAGATTCTATCAGTAGGTCTGTACACCGAATTTCAATAAGAGCCTCGGTAATACATCGTCCAGGTTCTGGATCTCATTGTCATTCAACTGGATAAGGTTCAGATTGTATTTCTCATAAATTTTGATTTTTTCAGCCTTACGTTTCTGGTATTTTTTATCATTCTCCAAACCCCAGAACTCAATGTAGACTTTGCCGGTAGGGATATAAAAATCACAGTATACATCTTCATCAACCGGGAGCTTACGTTCATAGGCATGGACAATTTCAGCAATGTAGAGCCAGTTATCAATCAGCATCTCTGCTTTTGACCGAACCATGTGACCATCAGCTGAACGTAGTTTGGCTGGGAACTTACTGCGAAAATTCTCAACCTCTGAATCTGCAGGCTGACTCAGTCCTATAGCATGGGACAAATCGCCCTTGATTTCTTTCAGGGACAATTGAAGGGCTTTGTGCTCAATAATCGATTTGGGCCAGGTGGCATAAGGAACTCCTGAACGATAATCCTCTTGCTGATGCCCACCGAGTAGTTGGCCTTGCGGAGTTACCTGCCAGCCTTTCATGGACTTTTTTATCCAGCCCAACTCTGACAGGAGGGCATTAACTCTTCGGGCAGGTAAGGATATCGAATGACCGATAGCGCTGGCTGTAAGTAACTTCGGTTCAGAAGGAGAAGAATTGCTGTCTGATAAATGCAATAGTTGAGGCCAGACAATATAGGTGCCGTATTTAGGGTGCTCGAAATACTCTCCACCCTGGGCTTCACCTTGCTCTGTCAGTTTCCACTGGTCACCCTGTCGTGAAATCCACCCAGAGCTTTCCATTTTTTGAAACAATTCTTTTGAGGAGAGCGACATGGCTTTCGCCAAAGCACTGGTCGATATTTTTTGTGTTTTATTCGACATAGGGTCAGTAAAGATTGTGAAATTTGCTTTTAGCCTAACACAAGAATCAATTTTTGCTGGTCTTTAGCACAATCGCTGTAAACCCTCGGCTAATGCGGGCGGTGATATCAGATGGAAGCCCGGTAGAGGTTCTAGGAGCCTGACCTGAATATCAGCGATGTCCAGAAAATGACACTGCAACTCAGGCAGGCATTGTATAACAAAAGTTCTGATGTAACCCTTTGTGGCGAGATGGAATGCGATGAAGTCTACATAGTCGCAGGTTACAAAGGTTGTCCGGAAGATGTGAAAAAAGGGGGCAAAAAGTGACGAAACAGGCTGAGGGCAGCCCGTGGACGAGGTACTCTTGCAAAGGAAAAACCTTCTTTTTTCAACATGATACAACGTGATGGCCTGAGTGTTATTCGCATGTTCCCCAACGTGAAGCAAGACACAATCAAGCCGATCATGACGAAAACGATAGCACCGGACACATTGGTTTACACCGACGAGTACGGTATATTCAGCAAACTGAAAGACTGGGGTTACGGTCACAAATCGGTTTGCCAGGGTGATGATGAGTACGCTCGTGATGAAGACAATGATGGCTTCCATGAAGTTCATGTGAACACGATGAAAGCTTTCTGGTCGCTGTTGCGATTCTGGCTGCGCCCTCATCGGGGTATATCACAAGAGAAGCTTCCTTTTTATCTGAGCTTCTTCGAGTGCCTGCACAACGTTAGGAGACGTGTTAAAGCAGCTCTGTCAGGGCTTTTGGAGGTATTGTTTGGGTAACTCCCCAGAATCTATCAAGAGCCATGAGTAATTACAAATAGTGATATCTAGAGGCAAGACTATGGTATAAAATTGACTAAAAAGACAAAAATCATAAATTAAAGCAAATGGACAAATCACGATTAATTATTGGCACTATGTTTATTTCTTTAAGCTTCGTGCTAGCGCTTTTAGCTACATACTTATTCGGGTACTTTTTTAACCATGACCGCTATTGGAATGGGACAGTCCACAGAGTCAATGTTAATCAGGCAGCTCTGGTTTATTCTATTGCATCGGACACGGATATTAAAAAACAGCTGTTACCTATAGACACTGAGCAGTTAGATCAAATATTTGATCCCATCAACGGATTGCTTCTGGTTGAAGTATCGCTGAATGATAAAGTACTCTGGTCTAATGCCAGCCCAAGATATACTCGCGGAGAAGTGTTAAGGCTCCTTGATCTGAATGAGGAGTATAGATTGTCATTATCTTCTTACCTCCCACCAAAGTGGAATTATTTATTTATTCGCTGGATTACTCAGCCAGCTCGTTGGTTTGAAATGTCGTTCAACCCCATAACAATGCCTTTCTTATGGTTTTGGTCATTATTTTTTCTTTGTTTTTGTATGGGGGGATTATTAATGAAAAGCAATTATCTTGAAAGTGATGCGCTTAGGATACTCAAGCGGATTGAGGAAAAAACAACAGTATGAAACGCCTGCCATTTCATAGGATTATGAAAAAGGTTTTACTCGAAGCTTTTTCTAATAAATCCCTACATCCAGACCAATTAGCTCAAAAGATTCTTCAATCCAGTCGTCGTCCCTGTGGAAAAGAAGAAAGACCTCACCTAAAGCATCTCATACAACAAAGAGAAATCTCAAGTTTACTACACTTCACGGCTTTGGATAATGTACCATCGATTTGTCATTTTGGTTTAATTCCCAGAGATCTTCTCAAAGAAGAGCCAATCATGATGTACTTGAATGCACAGTTTTCTGATGACTTCCGCTATGAAAATAAGGAAGAATGTAACTGTTTGTCGGTTTCTTTTCCAAATTACAAAATGTTTTATCGGAAGCAACAAGATTATAATCGGCGTTGGGCTGTTATCGAGTTTGATGTGGATGTTATTACTGAACTATGGGCTGAATTTTGCCCTACAAATGCTGCGAACCGGGGTCGAGTACCAATATATTCAGGGGTTAGAGGGCTTAAATGGCAGTTCCTCTCAGACGATATTCGGGCTGAATTGGAGCTGCCGGATGAATTGACGACAGACCCGCAGGCAGAAGTACTCTGTGATAGCGTCATTGACCCTCGGTATATTCGGTCAGTCAATGTTCGTTATAATGAGGATGTTGACTGGCTCGCAAACCACCACGTTCACGCTACAGTCAATGAGCATTTTTTTCGTGCGCGTTATGATTTCAACTTCTGGAAAGGCAGGAGTATCAAAGACTTTATAAATTTTGAGCATCTAGACTCTACTGGCAGTGGTGAACACTATGGCTGAACGACCTGTCTTTATGCCCCAGTTAGAAGGGGATTTGTTGGTTCGAACCTGTATGGTTTCCTTTGTTTGGTCTCCCGGACTTGCCATGGTGCAAAAACAGAAATCCATCCGGTCATTACATGAAGAGGCGGGTAAACAGCTTAATATCAATGCTGTTCTAGAAATTTCTACCAAGTCAGAAGATCATTTGGGTGTAGAACTCAGTGCCTTTAGTTTAAAATATTCTCCGGTGGGAAAACAGGATGATTATTTTCTGGAGTCAATTTTTCAGGCGTCAAAGGTGTTTGAGAATGGTGGTCCCTATATTGATATTCGGAGAATGCCTCCATCGCAAGCGAAGCAAGATACCCGATTAACAGAATCAGGCCAATTGGTTGGTTTCAGATCGGCTGGAGTCGATTGGCCTTTAATACCCAAAACAGCATTTTATGACTGGCTTTACATCAACATTATCCATACGACACAGGAATACGGCGAGCGCCTAAAAGAATATGAAGGGTTTACCGATATTGAGTTTAACCCTAAAAAATCGGTAAATTGCCAGGCTCACTCTGCGGCATTGTATGTGGCTCTTAATAGTCGTGGCTTGCTCAACGAAGCACTATCCTCCCGTGATGAGTTTATAAATGTACTCCAGCAATTTTCAACAGGAGATACTCAGAAGAGTTCGAGTAATCGTGAATTATTCTGATTGCTTGTATTGTATTGTCAGGGCGATCTCATTTAGCACTAACTCCTAGCTTGCTCAATTCAGCCAGCGGTGGTAGCAATAATGGGGGTTCGAAGTCCAACGGTACGAAAAGTTGCTCTAAGGGCAGAAGCCCCTGTAGTCACTGGGCTGTAAGGAATGGGTACACCTTAACCTTACGTCAGACAAAAGGGTAGAAAACGTCAGAATAGGGTTCGATTCCGTATTTCTGGACACTATTTCTAGTAAATCTATGACCCCAACCTGACAGATTCACGACTTAGCGTACCTTTTCTTATGTATAGCGGGCAAAGGCATAATATTTGCCGAAAATCAGCTCAGTACACTTGATTCTATGGCTCCTAATGCTGGCGGTATTGGCGGTTATGTATAGCAATAACCGTAATGTTTATAACATACTGATTAACCTGAAATGCGTTAGCATGTAGGTATTGCAGCTGTTGGTCTGAAATGGTGGAACAAGAAATATTATATCTTTCTCGTTATATAACATTTCTATTTTCTGCCATATCCATTGCCATAGAGCACTCGCCAGCTTAGCCCGGATATTTCATAAAAAGAGGCAAGTTCCGCCCAATCACTTGATATAATTGGGTCGACCAAAAAAATGCTTCGGAAGAAGCAAACCGGAACTTGCCATGAACAAATTTACACAAGAACAGCTTCGTTTTCATCCCTCCAACGGAAAAACTATCCGGGCAGACTTCAATGGCGGAGAATTATCCTCTGATTTTGGCGCCCTGATGCTACGTGAAACAATGCTTCACAGCGGTATCATATCCAGGCTGACTGACGGCATTGACGATAAACGTCATCAATCCTACATCGACCACACCCTGCAAGAACTCATTGCCCAAAGAGTTCTGCAAATGGCCTGTGGTTATGAAGATGCAAACGACAGCAACCATCTGCGTAAAGACCCAATCTTTAAGCTTGCCAATGGAAGAAACCCACTGGACGATGATAACCATCTGGCTTCCGCTCCAACGTATACAAGGCTTGGTCAGTCCATGACCAAACGGGATATTTATAATATGACCAAAGCACTGGCTGATCACTTCATCAGCAGTTATGAATACCCGCCATTAGCCATCATTATCGACCTGGATCATACGCCTGCTATCACCCATGGCGGCCAGCAGATGAACCTGTTCAACGCCAAATATCAAGACTACTGTTACTTGCCCTTAATGATCTTTGAGGGGCTCAGCGGCAAGCTGATCACTTCGATCCTGCGTCCTGGAAAAACACCCACAGGCCGAGAGAATGCAGCTATTCTCCAGCGCCTCATTAAGCTGATCCGCACAAGATGGCCGAAAACCCATTTACTGGTTCGTGGGGATAGCCACTTTGCCCAACCAGAGTTAATGCAGGTTGTTCAGGATGACCCTCACTCCGACTACGTGCTTGGAAAAGGCGCAGGACACAAGACGGCCTTGCGACCTAAAGCCAAAGAGTTGCTGGATGAAGCGCGGAAAGCTCTCGACGTTAAAACCAGGCTGGCAAAACTGAACAACATGCCAGAGCCTGAGCGACTCAGGCTCTACGGAGAAACGGACTATCAGGCAAAAAGCTGGAAAGGGCTGGACACCCGGATAATCTATAAGGCAGAGGTCAACCAGAAAGGCGACAACCCCCGTTTTATTGTGACGTCAATGAAGGAGACTTCACCTGAGGATATTTATGAAAAGCTTTACTGCCCCAGAGGGCAGGATGAGAATTTCATCAAACACCTGAAAAGTGATTTGTCCGGTGACCGGTTGTCAGATCAGGGCTTTCTGGCAAACCATCTGAGAATGTTTTACGCCTGCGCGGCTTACGTTCTTCATCATGAGCTGAGAACTAAAGCTCTGAAAGGTACAGAGCTGGAAAAAGCCCAGCCATCAACGGTGATAGTAAAGCTCTGCAAGATTGCGGTTAAGGTGGTTGAGTATAAAGACCGAATCAAACTGCACTTGCCTCGCAGCTGCCCAATAAAAGGGCTTTTGCAGCATATAACCGAAGTCTTTTACTCAATGCCGCTGCCTCGACCGGGATAGTCAGCTTCATAAACTCAATCAGAATAAAATAGCGACCAACAGAAAGAGTGTTGGGGAATTCTGTTGTCATGAAAAAGCAGGTGCTGATCATAAAACATCCGAATTGATGGTGAGTTCGGGTTGTAATACCTTTTTCATGGACAGTAGAGCAACAGACCTCCGAAAAAATCAGAATGGAATGTTTTTTCCGGAACTTGTTGCTCATTTATGAAATATTCGGGTTAGATTATGTTTCTTGCTATACATAAGAAAACGTACGAGTGGGGTTTAGACCCCGGACAACACAGGGAGCCAATATCGACACCACAATGCCTGTTGGGAGGTTGGTTTTTAAACGTTTACGGCATGGCTGTGAGTGCGCCGCTGGTTCGGGAGCAGATAATGGCTTGTCTTACTACTGCAAAAGCCAGAGGATAAAAAGGCGTCAGAAAATTTGAACTTATAAAAAATCAAATTTGCTGTAAAAATTCGTCCTTTGACAAGGGTTAACATTCGTCATGTGCATAAAAGCCTGGCGCGATTGTCATTGAAGGTATATCTGACAGTTCATGCCGATTGGCCAAATAGAGTTGGTACTCAATGGGTGAAAGAGCAGCACTGCTAGAGGTGTCCACGTTTAGTGCATTTAGCAGATACCCAGCAAGTGCCTTTCGGACAGACATGTTACATACCGTGTTGTCTGTCAAACCCAGATCCAGCTTCAGAGCTCCTGGGGTAGGGTGTTTGGGGTGCGGCATTAACGTTATTATTACTCGTTCCTCCCATTCGGTATCAACTGGAATTTTATTATGATAGGCATCCATCGACTTTACCGATAATACTCTGCTAAAACGAAAAGTGCGGAAATCAAGTGCATCAAGATCGTAAAGCCGGAAGTACCATGCACCTGCTGATTCGAACACAGCTAAAGGCTGAACAATTCGTTCGTAGAGATCAGAGCTCGCAGAGTAATAGTTTAAGCTTATAGGCTGAGATAAAGTTAAAGCAGTGGTAATCTTGCGGACATTTACCTCCGATAAAGTAGCTGATAATGATGGTAATCGAGCCAAGCCTATATCACTTGATTCACTAACGAACCTCTCAATTTTTCGATAAGCCAAGTACTTTAGTGCGAGTTCTGCATCATGTGAGAACATTGGTATGAAGTCTTTTTTTATAATATAAGCTTTCATCTTGGCGCTGTAGTCAACACTACCGGGAGCCCGTTCACGATATTCTGATAGAGCGCGGGAAGCCGTTGCAATGCTTATTTCGCCGTACGCCATCAGGTCGATACGCTTGATACATCCAAAAAATGCCAAGTGAAAATCGATTATTTTCAAGTGCTTTTCAATTCCGCTGACCACACAAGCCTCTACTTAAGCTACTTTCCTATTTCTGATATTTAACACCAATAAGTGAACACGATCTAGATATTATGATCGATATATTCACCATTTTGACGTATCAAATGATTCATGTAGTATTGAGGATGAGAAATCAATAAACCCAAGCTCCGGCAAGAGCTGCATAAATAAAAGCCAAGTGGCGCTGAGTAAAGTATGTCTGAATTATTAGAAATGCATTCTGTTGATGGCTACGCCGCCGGCAAGATTATTGGGGTCAGGCTTGATGGCAACACAAACGTAAATGGAGCTAATGCATCTGGAAAGACCACCCTGATAAAAATGGCTCCTACGTTTTATGCAGTTCCTCCTTCTACGCTTCAGAGACAGGATGCCAATCGTCGCAATTTTGCAGATTATTACCTCCCCAACGCCACGAGCTACCTCGCTTTCGTTTACAAGAGAAGTGATAAATTTATTACCGTTGTGATAACTCGGAAGCCAGGGACAAGCTCTCTTGTTTACCGTTTTGTCCATGGACGATACAAGGAACAATGGTTTCTGCAAACATCACTCGGTAAGCCAAACTTTGTCATCACTAGTAACTGGCGCAGCCATATGACACAGGCAGGTTACGAAGTATCTCGCAGTGTTGGTTATGATGACTATCGTTTAATTATTCAGTCGAACCTGCGCTACACGAGTTCTAATCGAAAGAAAAATGATCTGATTAATCAATATCGCCGCTTGTATTCTTACCCTACCAATGGTCGAGATATGAGCAATATCCATCTTTTGGCCAACGCTGTTCTCCAACGTAAGCCAAGTATGGAGGCAATCAAGTCGATTCTCGAAAGTGTATTGATCAATCAGGGCTTCATCGACAATGGTGAGTTTGGTCTGGATTTACCCTCCAAGAAAGTAAATGAATGGATAGAAAATCGTAATGCTTATCTATCTGTAGATGGGCAACGCGACAACATTATCGACCTGGAGAACAAACAGGGGCAATTTGATCAGATGCGCTCTCGTTTATCTGAAATCAAAAATCTCAGCGAGCAACGGAAAAAACAACTGTTGGAGGAACAGGAGTCACTGACAGAGACATTAAGCCAACATGACTCAGACATTGCTGAATATAACAAGCAGATTAAATATATCCGGAATAGCACCGAAACTGAGATTCAGCTTGTCACAGCCAAAATGACGGAGCAGCAGAAGACAATTCAGGGGCTTGAACTGAGAAAAAACACTTTTGAGAAAGAAGATATACATGCACAGCGGGCTTTAGCCAGCCGCAAGGGAGAATTGAAAGAACTGCTTCAACAAGCTGAAAAATATCTTACTGATTTACAAGATGGTGTAAAAGACATCGTACAGCATTACCGGAATGCTCGAAATAGCGCCGAGTCAGAAGCGCAGGGAAAAAAGTCACAACTCACTGGTCAGCGAGATAGTTACAAGTTAGATTACCAGAAATATTTGTTAGAACTGAAAGAAAATCTTTTGCATGAACGCAGCATACTTACGGATAAAAAGAGCGAAGAAGACAGAAGAGTGCAGCGACAGATTGAAAAATTTATCGGTGATATTGGCTTGCTTCAGGGGAAACTGGAAAATGTAGGGCCAGCCCCGGAAATCACAGAGCAACGTGAGGATCTGAAAAATGAACAGGAACAGATCAACTCTAATCTGGAGGACACGAGGCAAGATATTGAACTTGCACAGGAATTACTAAAACAAGCCAAAGTTCAACTTGATCAATGCATTTCTGAGAAGCAGGCCCTCCAGAATGCCATTACTCAGACTAGGGATGCACTTGAATTAGCACGGGAACGTTTTACACCAAAAGATGGCTCTCTGCTTTCTTTCCTGCGTGCCAATGTACCCAACTGGGCAGACAATATTTCCAGGGTGATTCAGCCTGAACTCTTACTGCGAAGAGACCTCCATCCTCGTTTGATTGAGCATGAACATGCATTCTACGGAGTGGATTTGGATATATCAGGCATTGAAATGCCCGAGTTTGCCAATGATGAGGCATTGCAGGCTGAAATCCGGCACTTGGATGAGCATCTGGCAAAACTCCTTACCAAGCTTGATAAGCATGAAGAGCTTGAAGCCTTACGCAAGAAGGAACACATCGAAGCCGAAAAAAGTGTTGCTCGCGAGAAACATCACCTGAAGCTATGTAAACGTCAGTTTGATGATGTTAATAACGACATTACAGAGCTTAACGTTCAGGCTGAACACAGCATTATCAAGCAGCGTAAAGACATTGAGAAACAGAAGTCAGATTTGGAAGAGCAGAAACGTTTGCAGCAAACCCGATTAAAAAAACTGCAAGATGAATATGACTCTGCCTATAAAAACCTGGATGCTGCCCACCATGAAGCAGAGAATAATGCTATTGCTACGCGTAATGAGCAATTAGCTATGGTTGATTCGGAGATAGCTAGTGTTGATGAAAGCCTTGATATTCGCCTATCCGAAATCAATGAAGAAGAAGCAGATCAAATGCGTAAAGAAGGTGTTGACGAACGTGCGATAAACCGAGCGCGGCAAGAAACCAAGAAAGCTAGAGAAGATCACGCAGACGCCATACATGCTACCAATGTCATTGAACAATATACTGAGTTTATGGAAACTCATTGGCCGGAACACGAAGTGTTATCGGTACTGGTCGCTGACCTGAAGGCGGAGATTCTGAAACTGGAAAAAGAGCGAAATGAAAGTGTGGATAAGCTCCAGAGTGTTATTAATAAGCTCAACTCAGATAAAGAAAAGGTTGATGAAAAGCTTGAGATTGTTAATCACGACCTCTCAATGCTTACAAATAGCCAGACCAGAATGAGAAATACTGCTCTGCCGGACTCAGCACCCAAACTAACCACAATTCATACTGCCGCGTATTTGATACAGCGATGGCAGGATGTGCAAACAGAATCCAACAAGTTATGTGAGACTGGCTGTAACCTGTTTAAAACAATTCACAGAGCTTTTACTCGAAACGAACGTTCTCGACCGTTTGAATTTTTTCAGCGATTAAGCAGTGAAAATCGTGACACTGATGAACGCTGGGAATCAGAGGAGCGCTGGGCAGTAGCAGCTCCCTACCTCATTAAGTATCTTAATGACTCTCATAAAAGCAATGCCGACCTGCTGCGCGACAGCGCCAAGATGCTGGGGCAAAACCTTAGCGATTTCTCTGCCAAACTCGAACGCATCCACAAGCAGGTGAGGACACTCGGTAATCAGGTAACTGAGCAGACTGAAAGCATTTGTGGTGACTTCGAAGCCCTGGATAGGCTCAGTGTGAAGGTGTTCAGTAATGTAGATAAACTAGACTACTACGCCTCTCTCAAATCTTTTGCACTGATCCACAATGACTGGGTCGCTACCAGTCTCAACTCCCTACCGAACGAGGAATATTTACATCGCTTGGACGGTATTAAAACCATGATGGAAAAAACGGGTTTGTCTGTAAAAGTTCAGAACAGTTTCGGCATTGAAGTGCGAGTGATTGATCAGGGAGTTGAGAAAATCGCACGTCGTGATAAAGATATGGAGGGAATATCATCTAATGGTGTTAGCTATCTGATCATTATCTTGATTTACAATGCTCTGGTGAACTTGCTAAGAGGGGGCCGTGAGGATGTACTGGTGTGGCCAATTGACGAATTAAAAGACTTTGATCTCGATAATACCAGAGCCATGGTCAGACAATTGAATGGGGACAATATCCATATTTTTTCGGCTTTCCCAGACCCTGACCCTGCAGTACTCAAGTACTTTCAGCACCTTTATCAGGCCAAGGGGCGAAAAGATTCAAACAAAAGAAAGTTAGTGCGCTTTGCAGAAATTGATGTACCCAGCGCCAGTGATGATCTTAATGCTGTTATGGCCATCCACTCAATGGCTTAAGGAAAGTCTTGTGCTTCGAAATATCTTAGAACTATTCCGTAACGGAAAAATGATCTGCCCTATCAGCCACCCTAATGAGTTTCAGGCATTGGAGGACGGGCTTGCCCCTCAAATCGACTCAGCATTAGCACCATATGGTCGCAAGCTTGTGCAAAAAGATGACCTCTACTATAGCAGCTACGCCAATTGTGACCGAAAGGCTGATCGCACAGCAATGCGGGAGCAGCTTCGCATAATACGCGACTCGGTTGCGCCAATCATTGATTTCATCACTTTGATAATCAGGGCTGAAGGACGAAATGAAACATTGCGGCCTACCGACACCATTAAGTTACCGGACTTATTAAAAAAAATCAGTGACGAAACCGCTTATCAGAAAGACCTTGATCGCCTCAGTGCTCATAAAGGCTTCAACACCCACAAGGTTGCACCAAATATGATGGACAGGCTCAAGAAGGTATTTGAGGGCCTCCATAACATGGGGTACTTGTCACTCAGTAACGCAGAAGCTCAGATCTACACCGTAACGGGTCGTATTGAACACTTTTACGAAGTTCTGGCCTTTATTGCGGAACATGAGGACATTCCCTTGGACGGTGAAGAAGATCAGCCAGTTCAAGAGGGATTAGACGTTTGAGCAGCTCAGAAGAACAGTGGCGTCAGCTAGGTAAGGCGCTTATTGACAACGCGGATGCTTTGGTCGCTCTTGAATCTCATGATGGTGATGGTGCTATTTTCGAGGAACTGAAAAAATCATTTCAGTTCCTCGAGCAGCATGGCTTCGTTGAAGGGCACAATTGTATTGGTCTGTCACCAACCCCTTTATTACTGGATATTGCTTCTGCACTTTCAAGAGAAGAGACTCGGCGGCGCGTTGTGCCTGACATTGATGACTGGCTGGCGCAGTTGCGCCTTGATGTTGGGGGCTATCACTCATCACTAAGTCGGGGGGATGAGCAAGGCATACGTCGCTACCTTCAGAATATTCGTAACTCAGTTCTTCGCATGCGTTTCGCGCTGAGGCAGGAGATTGATTCAATTCAGCACTTTTTGCAAACAAAATTCGGGCATGTGGCAACTATCAACCAGAAAATTGAAGAGAATCGCTACTTGATTGAAAGAATGAGTCAATTGACCGACCGACTCTTGTTTATAAATGAACAGCAACTCAATAGTCTGACTAATGGTAACAGCGTACTGCTACACATTTTCGTTCTGCGTTTTTTACCGGATATCCAGCAGTATCGTGCAGAAATAGTGGCCATCATTCCTCAGTTAGAAAAAATGCTTTGGGCATTCCGTAAACAGGATGACCAGACACGTTGTCTATGGGCGATAAGACGTTACCTCAGCCAAGGAGAGAATCTATTAAACAAAGAGCTTAGTTCATCAAAGCTGCTTGACTCACCATTCAACGTTCAGCAGTCTGAACCGGACATTCCCGGAATCGATGTCAATAATTCTCAGCTGCAAGAAGATCTTATCAGTTTGGTAAAATCCCTTCCGGAGCGCATAGAACTGTCAGAGGAAGAAGCTAAAAAAGAAGCGATTGGAAGCTATGAACCCGAAGATAACGATGATGAAGAAGAACTCATAGAACCATGCTTCCTGCTACCCCACCGGAGAGCATTCATAGAGTGTGCAATACGGCATGAGTGGAGTGCCAAGCAATACTGGGACAGTGAAGGTGAGCCAGATGTACCCTATCCTGTATGGTTGCAGTGGATTTACAATGATCTTGAGGGAAAATCAGGCTTCAACATGCAACCTGTGGTATGCGGAGACAATGAGTTTGGCGGCAATGTCTTGATAAGTGACCTGACCATTGCTCCTAAGAAGGAAGTTGCCTAATGATTACCAGAGCACTGTACAAGTCTATCTGTAGTGTACTATCAGCAGCCAAGGAGCAAGTCAGGCTTACGAATAATTGGCAAAACATACATAATGAGTACGGGATAGGACGGGTTTCCCCCTGCACTAAATGGTTGCAGTTATCATCTACCGACAGAATGGAATTGGTAAATTGGGTGGTACGACAAACGGGGGCGGACCCAAGGCATGTCAGCTATGAGCAGGCCATTAGTCGGTCTCGTACTCAAGTAGCCGAATTTACCAACGAAGAGAAAGGAATATCTTCGGAACCGCGCTCTGATCATGTTGAGCTGCGCAGCTTTAATGGTTTTATAGGCAAATATACCCATTCCGATAGTGGCTATCTTGGTCTTAAGGTGTCAGAAATCATTTCTATACCTTTTACTTATCTGGTAACAATAGAGAACTTCGATACTTTCGTTGATATGCGAGCAGAACACTTGCCCATGCTTCCTATGGATAAAACGTTACTTGTATTTCGCGGCGATAATAAAGCACATCCTCGTGCTGTTAAGAAATTGTTAGAACAAACAACAGCAAATCGAGTTCACTATGGGGATTACGACAGTGCCGGTCTGAGGATAGGACTAAAAAGTATGGGGAAGAACACAACATTGGTACTACCTGATTTGAAACAGATAGGTGGCGAAAAATTGTCCAAACTAAGTAAACTCAGTGCTTTTGCCAAACAGGAGAATATTTTGCAGCAGCTTGAACGCCAGGCTGACGATTTGCCTGTTAACATATCCTCTCATTTGCAGCTCATTCGTAAGCACAGTATTGCAGTAACACAGCAGTCACTCATGGCACATCAAGTTCCTCTGACCCTACTATCGACTTAAATATTCAGGGGGGGGACCATTTATTTCGATAGCAATGTATAAACAATAAAAACACCTCAGCCAAGGTCGAGACCTAACTTTGACGCACTGCGATTTTCTTCACTCGTCATTTTCGAGGGTTTTTCCAGTGCGCTGGGATAAGCAGCGTGTATCTTGCGGGTGAAAGTCCCGCTACGGAAGAAGAACCAGCTCCACCGTATAGCGAGTCTTGCGTTGCTGGCGGTAACAATAGTGACGAAGCGTAGATGTTACCACCGACTTTAAATGGCTTCTTTCCACCGGTTTGAGATGACATATTTTCAGCAATACTTATAACCACTTCAGTGTTTACTGATAGCTTCCCAAGTCATAAAATGTCCGCTCAGGAAACATCTTGCAAATCTCTGCCTGCTGATTCAGGTAATTGTCTAGCCGCTTCTGGTCCTTACTGATCCGGAGCATTTCCTCTCGATCCTGAAGTAGCCTGGCGGTTACGATAACAAAATCAACCTTTTGGTCTTTCAGCACTTTCCCGCATGGTTCACTGGTTGCCTGCCAGACCAACTCTTTCATCTCCGGGCTTAATGGCTTATTTTCCTGCGCTTCAGAAAATCCGTAACTGATTAAAACGCTGCTCATACCCATCAATAACGGTATTCTCATAATACCCTTCCAGTCATAAAAAACGGTGTCCCATTGCCCGAATGGCATCAGATTCACCAAACCGGCACACGCAACGACCACACAGTCACTAATCCCATACTCTACCGACTCTCAGATGCGAAACCGTTCTCCACTCATCATGTCGTGATATCGATCCAGAGTTTTCTATTTTTTGAAATAGTTATTTAGCTGGGATTGGCAAGGCTTTTGCCAAAGCACCGGTCGATCTTTTTTGTGTTTTATTTGACATAGTGTCAGTAAAGGTTGCCAAATTTGCGCTTGGCCTAACACAAGAATCAATTTTTGCTGATCGTGAGCAATCATTTATCGTTGACGTTACCTCTGACTTCGGTGTCCTCAAAAAAATTTATCAACTTTTGGTTAAACTTTGACATCTTGTAATACTCATAATTGCTTTGTTCTTCATAGGTCATATCGTGCGAAATAAAGGTTTTCATTAAAGCTTTTCGACGATCAGGCATATACTCACCCAGCCAGACTCCCATGTCAGTGGAGTGGCTGATCAGGTTGTCACTGCCGATATACTCTTCGTCATTCATAGCAATGAATGCTGTTTCATAAAAGGCTTTAATGCTGGAAGTATCCTTGAAGAGCTGACGTATACTGCCTACTTGCGACCGCTCCATAAAGCGCTCGAAGGAGTGGCGTGAAAAATATACCCCTGAGTCAACATCTTCATCGACCCCAGACGATAATGCGGAACCAGTGTATATATCAAAACCATTACTGTATTTTTTTGAGAAGGCGTCATGTTGAGCAATACGTACTTCAATTTCAAAGGTGGCATCAGATGTATGGTATATATATTCATTAAAATAGAGCTGGATGCTCTGACTATGAAAAGAAACAGAGGCGTCTTTGAGCTGCATTAAATGGTTATTTTCTACCCTTTCCAATAATTTAGGTATTTTCCGCATGTAGTTTTTTCTGTTGATAGAGTGCAGGTATTCGAAGATTTTCCGGCAACCATAATCATTGAGGACAGACTGGTCAGAGCGGATCAGGCGCTTAATATACCCCCTGGACAGTGTTGGATCACCCCTTGATGTAGCGTCACAGAACTTAATCAGTTTATCCATGGCAGCTCGTATTATTGTTATTTTGCCTTTAACTGGTTCAGTTTAGCGGCTTTACGCTTCTGAACATAGAAAGAGAATCAAGCCACAGAGAGGGTAGGGTATTTTCTGAGCAAACTGGTGATAACTCACACAAAAAAGCCATAAAATAGAGCTCAGAAGGATGGGGGCGTAGTATTGTTGCAGGCCAGTTTAATCCTTTGCTGATTTACTTTCCCCCTGTGTCAGCATAGTTGTCGCCTCTTCTGATTTATCTTCTAAAGACAGGGGATGGTCAGTGAGCATTCAGTGACTGGGTATTCCAGCGCATTCGGCCACCCATTCCGGTAACATCCGGCCACCCCTCTTCGGAGCGCAGCGACGCATCGGATAGCAGCTTAGGACGTAAGTTCTGACTTTGCCAGTTTTGACTGTTTCTTGCGCAGGGAGTCACCCTTCAGTGTCACCCGGTGAGCGTTATGAATCAACCTGTCCAGAATGGCATCTGCCAGAGTTGGATCGCCGATCAATTCATGCCAGTGATCCACCGGCATCTGACTGGTGACCATGGTGCTTTTTACATTGTGCCGGTCTTCTACTATTTCCAACAGGTCACGCCGCTGGCTTTCTATCAGAGGTGATAGACTACAGTCGTCTAAAAGAAGAAGGTCAGCTGCATATTCTGGCCTCAGGTGAACACCCACTCCGGTTTATCGTGAACGCCTATTCCGAAAAAACGTGAACACTTATTCTGCTTAATCGTGAACACTTTGGGCTTTAGAAGAAAAAGCTATTTTCCACAAATTGCACCGAGTAGTTGTCAAGTCCGGACTTGTTCATCAACTGGATAAGATTGCGGCTGCGCGCAATCTATCCTTATTCGTTATATTTTTACTGATTGTCTATCTCTTTGTTTATTTTGTATTGTAAATATATAGCCGACCCAAAAAAAGTTAATGTCGATCCTATGTTTGTCCCTATCATATCTCTCAATCTATTTCTAAATTTGAATAATACTGTTAAGTATATAACCATATATGAAAGATAATTAATGTGATCTAATGCAGCGATTATCGTGTTTTCAGGTATTTCTTCAAATGACACACCTATGACGAATGACATAATAAATAAAACAATAAGTGTATTTAAGAGAATATCTGATATGCGATTGTCGACAATTGAATTAAGAACTTTTGTGCGACTGTAAAGCCAATATAAAGGATAAATTCCAAAAGTAATTAAGGATAACCCAAACACTCCCCAAGCGGAAAATCGCTTAAAATATAAGATTTTATTACTACTCGTTTCTATATTTAGATCTGAGTAAGGGGTGCGGTATGGCGAGTTTTCTGCAATGGGTTCGTTCATAATATCTTCCTGTTAAAAGCATGTTTAATAATTATGAGGATATAACAAACTTGTTCACTGAAACGTCTTTACCAGTAAGTTTTTCATGGAATCCAAGGCATAATTGATTTTTCCAGCTTGCTCTTCATTAAAAGTAACACGCTGTTGCCTTTTTATATCAAATTGGTCAGTCATATCTCTGAAAGTTAAATTAATACACCAATGATAATTAGATCACTATTTCACGCTTAGAATCTATAGGTGCATTTCGTCTTGATGTAGTGGTATGTAGCTTCTAAGAAAGCGTTCAAACAGCGCCGAGGCTCCGCTCCCCCTTCTTGTCCAGAGGCGCTTTTAACGGATTTTTCCCAAAACGCTCTTTCCAATTCCGGGGAATCAGCCCATTGATTTGTCGGGCGGGGTGGAGGCTGAAGTGAAAGCTACTACTATTGAAGGGCTGCATCCATGAATGAGATAAGCTAGTGGCCTACTGTTAAACCATGTAATGCAGCCCGTAGAAAGACTATTCGCCCCTATGAGCACCAGTTTTCATCTTTCAGTTAAGCTGGTTGGAGCTAACTTTTACAAGGGCTTCAAACTGCTCGCGTGTTGGAATTCGTCCGCAAATTTGGTTATCTCCAATTAGTGACATCATGGCATTGCAACTTGAAGGGCCAAAGTCTCCATCAACTCTCAGGTTATGCCCTTTTCCGTTGATGAGCTCTTGAGCCATCTGATTAATATTCACTTCGTAATAAGGATCAACACTTTTACCCGCATAAAAGAGGTCATAAGCCTTGATCAAGTCAACATCTACGTAGTATCCGTTTTGATACATCTCTCCAAGCAAATCAGAACGTTCACCATTGTCAAAGGCATAGGTAGCTAAATCAAATGCCCCTACGTAAACTGGTGTGAATGTCAACCATTCATCAGAGTTCCTACAATCGAAGTCTAACTTGGTAAGTTTGGATGAATTAGCTCTGCATGAAGGGTTTAGATAACCATCTATAAAAATTCTTGCCAGCATCCAAGCTTTGTTTACCTCCGTTCGTTGTTTAAAATCACCTTGTAATGATTGTCGGTAGTATTCTTTCAGTAGGTGGTTATCTAAGTGTGTTCCGTACTCAGTCTGGTGGAATGCCGAAAGTGGCGCCTGCTCAATAGTTGCAAGAAGCTTCTCTTGATAAAAATCAACCAGCTCTATTTTTTGCTGGCGTTCATAATCAATGGGAGTAGCTGCGGGTATAATGGGGATAAATGACTCTGATATTTCGAGCTCTTCTTCAAGGCTGGTTGTTGGTTTAAAAGAAAATGTTTCAAGCAAAGAGGTTGACTCCCATGGTACTTGCGATCCATTTGTGGTTGCAATAACATCGGCTCTTATTTTTATAAACATGCTACTGATGTCTTGGGTTTCTGTCAGTCTGTTCAGAAAAGCTTTCCGATAAGGGCTACCATCATTGCTATCTCCATCGTAGGCATACTTGCCTGGTGCTGTTGCGTAGGAGATAAACGTGTTCTGTGGAGCATCGACTTTCCCCAAACCAAGCCGTACACCTGCCGTATAGTTGGCGAAAGGGTTGCTTCTACAAGCATCTAGCATAAGAAAATTGATGCCGTTGCCTGTGGTGACGGTCGTCATAATGTCACTTAGAGTGACAACCCCGCTACCCCGCTTGAAATCTCCAATAAAGTCCTTGCCAAACAATAGGTTTTCACCGTTAAACTCAGCACCATGGCCTGAGTAATAAATTAAGACTGGGCGGTGTTTGTTTTGTCTGCGTAACCGATTTATTTTGGCCAATTCGTTTTTGATCTTCCTGGCAGTTGGGTTTGTGATTAGTGATGTCTCCCAGTTATAGGCTTTAAGTTTTTTTTCAATAGCGGTGGCATCCTTAGCAGGATTAGCTAATGGGTCAAACCGGTAGTTGCTGACACCTATCAGTAGAGCATAAGGTTGTTGTGCCTGAGTAGCTATGGCTGAAAAACTGAGTAGTGTAAGGGTAATGGCGTAAATAAGAGTTTTATAAATGGTCATAAAAATAATAACAGAGTAAAAGATCGTGTTAATCTTTCACGTACATTTTGGATGAGAACTGTACTTTACAAAATAAGTAGCAAGTCAGTAAAATCGCATTTGTCACATGAAAGTGGTCATGAATCAGGTGCGTTGATTTCATATACCGGATGAGCGTACTTTGCTGGTATTCTCCCCATTTTCTCTTATGGCAGTCACTAAAGCCCTATGCAGAACCCCTAATTCCCGGAGAAAACAACAGCGGCAAGCCCAAAAAAGAGAGTAGTCAGAAAACGTGTATAAGTATGGTCACTTACATGTCAGGCTGTTTCTTTTATGAGATTAATGAAAAAGCTGACAGCTATTTATTGCAATACTTGATCTAAAGCAAAGTAATTCTTTCTGATAAAAATTAGCATAAATAGCAAGTGTGACTATTGAACTCACATACTCCGGAGCTACCTATGCATTCCCGTTATTTTTCTCTATTAGAAACAGCAATACAGTGTCCTCGTCTGCCTTTCTTACAGCTATTATCATGTAAGTAGTTGTCAGCCAAGTCAAACCCCTCAATTTTTGATTAAACAGCTTTTGTTTAAAGCTGGGTGGATTCTTTTATGTTGCGTTCTGTCTTCAGTTTTTCTGCGGCCCTATTTCTGGTGTTTACCGCTACCTCTCAAGCAGCTGATCAAACAGTTTTTGTTAAGGAGCTCAGTGCAGCTGATGTTGTTTCTCACCTTGAAAGGAAAGACTGGGTTGTGGTGGATACACGACTCAATGATGCTTTCAATGGTTGGAAGTTAGATGGTGTTAAACGGGGCGGTCATATTCCCGGAGCTGAAGATTTTTCAGCAAACTGGCTGCGTGTTGAATCCGATACGGTTCAGGATGAACTTGCAGAGGCTTTAACACGAAAGGGTTTGTCCAAAGATAAAAACATCATTTTATACGATGCTAACGGCAAAGATTCTGTAGCCGTTGCAAACTATCTGCACGATAAAGGTTTCAGGCAACTCTACCGCTTTGACATTAACGAGTGGGTCAACGATAAGCAGCACCCTCTGGTTCAGTTCCCAAGATATTACGACATCGTTCCAGCTGTGGTTGTAAAAGACATTCTGGACGGCAAAAAGCCGGAAACCTTTGAAAACGCAGGCACCATCAAAATCATTGAAGCCAGCTGGGGATCTGAAAAGACTTCCTATAGCAAAGGGCACATCCCAACTGCTTTCCATATCAACACTGATATTATTGAGCCGCCAACCAAGTCCAAACCAATTATGTGGATGCTGGCTGACGATGCCGCTCTGCAGCAGTTTGCACTTGATTATGGCTTCACTAAAGACGACACAGTGATTGTCAGCAGTGAAGAGAGTCTGGCGGCTTATCGTATGGCGACAGTCCTGAAATATATTGGTGTAAAAGACGTTCGTATTCTTAACGGCGTAAATACGGCCTGGACTATGGCGGGCTATAAACTGGAAAAAGAAAGTCACAAACCTGCTCCGGTAAATGACTTTGGAGCAGATGTTCCAGGTCGTCCTGATGTGTTCGCAACTTTGGATTTTGTCAAAGAGAATCTCAGTAAAAAAGACAACTTTCTACTGGTTGATAACCGCACCATGGATGAGCGTGAAGGTAAAATCTCTGGATATTCCTACCATAACAAAAAAGGTCGCATTCCCGGTTCTATTTTCGGTTATGCCGGCACCAGTGGCTCCTATGGGCTAGAGCATTACCGTAACCCTGACCTGACCATGCGTAACCCGAAAGAGTTTCTGTCTCTATGGGAAGAGCAGAGCATTGATACCAATAAACATCTGGCGTTTATGTGCGGCAGTGGCTGGCGAGCAGCGGAGATTTACTACTACGCAGGCATTGCTGGTTTGAATAATATCTCTGTGTTCAGTGATGGCTGGATTGGCTGGAGTAATGCCGGTCTACCTACTGAAACCGGACCTGAAAGTTAAGATGAGTTTGCAACGTTTAAACAGCTGGCATCTGGATCTGATGATCTGGGTGACCGGCACTCTGGCTTTGCTAACCTGCGTTGTGCTGGAGTATCTGGCACAGTTTAAAGCGGGCGTGATGAGGCATCTTTATTATCACAAGGCAGAACATCTTGCCGGAACTTTTTCTTCTGATATGCAGCTTTATCAAATTGGTTTTGCCGTGGTTCTTTTCGTTATAGCAGCGCTATGGAGCATGTTACGGGATACGCCTTTAAAGCAGCAGATCCATCTTATGTGCTCTTCAGCCTTGTTTATGGCGGCGCTCTGTCTCCCAAGACTGCAGGAGTTTTACAGCTATACATACATGCTGTTTACCGGCTATGTTCCGTATAGGGGTTGATTAGTCTAAACTCTCATCAACTCCTAATCTCAGGGGGCTTTGTTATGCAATCCCAGCAGTTTGAACAAATTCTTAATTCAATACCGCTATTAACTAACCAGCAACGCAATACCCTGCTTTCTGCCTTGTCAGAAAAAGATTCACCTATAGACATAGCAGCGTCGATTGAGGCTAACTTTTCCAAGGCACCAAAATGCCCTCATTGTGATGCTGAAGAGCCTTATAAATGGGGATTTCGAAACAATAGGCAACGTTATCAATGCAAAGATTGCCATAAAACCTTTAACGCATTTTCTAAAACATCTCTGGCTCGTTTACGTCACCCTGAAAAGTGGCCGCAGTACCTTCAGGGAATGACGCACTCACTGACACTTCGCCCGGCTGCCAAGGAATGCAACATAAACTTGGATACTTCATTTCGCTGGAGACACCGTTTTTTGCAAGCCATTGAAAATGATCAAGCCGATGAACTCAGTGGTATCGCCGAAATAGACGAAACGTTATTCCGCGAATCATTCAAAGGGCAGAGGAAAAACTTACCAAGGCCTGCCAGAAAGCGAGGTAATGATAAGAAAACTGAATGCAGAAAAATTCCGGTCATGATTGCGAGAGATAGAACCGGTTCAACTGTTGACGGTGTACTGGACAACGAAAGTGGAGATGAGTTGTGCAAACATTTAAACGGGCGCATAAATATTGAAACTGTCGTTTGTGCGGATGCAAGCCTTGCACACGAGAAGCTTGCAAGAAAACTTGGATTCATTTTTAAAGAATTAGTGGTATCAGCTGGTCAACGGGTTATTGACGGCGTTTTTCACGTACAACATGTTAATGCTTATCACAGTAATTTGAAGAAGTGGATATTTGGCGTATTTCACGGTATTGCGACAAAAAATATGTCTCGTTATCTGGGCTGGCGTAGGGCATTGACTGAGAGTAAACCTCTATCTCTTGATCGGCTGACCAATAAAATTATGAGCGTATTTCGCTTTCAACCTGTAAACGGAACATAGCCCTGTTTACCCTTGGAGCTATCATGGTGGCGTTTGGTCTTCTGTTTGTCCTCAGATGTTTATCGGGGCAACCAGAGGTCAGCTGATTAATACAGGTACCCCCACGGCTATGCCGGGGTGACTCGCAGAGTTCTGGCCGAGGCTACGGTATAGCTCTTCAATATACCGATTATAAAAAGTTGTCTCGGCCTGTTCTCAGCGAATTGGAACGATGTCTTTGTGTGGCGCAAAGCCCTTTGAGGACGTCATATGATAGCCGCCGGCTATGCCAGAGATCAGTTAACTAATCAGTGCAACGTTAATGACAGCGTCCAGCGAGTATTGGGTTTAAATTACCCTGCAACCGGTTTATCCTTTCGGTTCTTTTACATTCCCATGCTGAAACAGGGAATTGCCTGTCCCAGGCTTCCATCAGCTGACGTTGCTGCCTGCTCATCTGATATCGCGGATAAGTGAGATCCATATACAAATAGCTTCGGGCAATACGTCCGCGAGAGGCTTCCGGCGGCTCGGCCTTGGAACCCTCAATTTTCATGGCGCAACTGCCAAAAGCGGAAGGGGTAGAGCCGGGCATCATCACAAAATTGTAATTACTGCGCAAAGCATTAACCGCACCGATGACCGGAAACAGGTTATACATGTCTGACTGCATGTACCGGTACTCAATGTTCATCTTCTCGGCACAGCGCCGCCCCCGAAAATGTTTCCCTTTGCTATCGACACACTCAGGGTGTCCATCCCGCCACTCTGAAAAAGCACGACCAAAATTTTCCGCTGGAACCACATGTTCCCATTCAATCCGCCTGGCACGACTCTGGTAGCGATCCGATTTAAACCCGACAGGTGGAGTCACATTTTTTCCTGCATCAAAGGCAGCCCCGCAATACAGCGTTTCCCGATGATCAAAATACACATCCCGTTCCAGCATTCGCTTGGCACTGTTGAAGGATTGGTTGGTTGTATTTCCACCTTGACCCTGGCTGGATCTGGCCTTGACAGGCGCAGACTGGTTTTTTACCGTGACATCCGCCAGTGACAACCCTTTAGGCAGCCGCCCACCACTTTCCAGACAGTCCTCCACCGTCTCAAAAGGCGTGAAGTTTTTAGTGCGGGCGTAGTAGGAGGATTGGGGAGGGTGACAGATTCCGGTGGTGGAGAGTTTGACCGTGTCTGCTTGAAGGTCACTCAGATGAAATGTTGCCAATATCGTTGCTACAAGGATCGCCCTTGGCATATTTCAGAATCCAGTATCAGTGATTTTTTTGAATTGTGACTGTATTCAATATTCCAGGCAAGAGGTTTTCTTGCAATGTTTCCGACTGAGGCGGATCATAGGGGGATCCGCCATATGAGATCCTGCGAGAAAGAATGGCTGCTTAAAATGGAGTGTCAGCCGAGGTTGAGCTCCTCACATTTCATGGCTCTTGAAAATCGCCGATCACATTCAATGAAGCCATCTCCGTTACATTTTGGTGAGCGCTCAGCAAACTTCACCTTCAAAACCCCGTCATTTGCCTGAATACTGATGCCTCCTTTACCCAGGAGGTTTCCATGACCCGAGAACAAAAGCACCAGTACTGGCTTAATCATATAGAAGCCTGGCAAGCCAGCGACTTAAGTCAGACTGAGTACGCACGCCGTCACAATCTGTCGGCTAAAACATTCAATTACCACAAGCGTCGTCACTGCAAGACGACCGTCGAAACCAGGCCCGTACAATCTGTTGTTCCCGTGGTCGTAGAAACTTCTGAAGTCAGCGATGTGCCAAATACGTCAGGCATCACCCTGTCAATGCCGCAGGGAATAAAAGTGGAACTGGAGTCGGGCTTCGACACTGACTGCCTGAAGCGTCTGCTTGAGGTATTGGTATAATGCTGTCGTCCAGTGAACTAAACTGCCCTGTCTATTTGGTTACCGGAGCGACAGACATGCGCAAGTCCATTGACGGCCTTGCCATGATTGTCAGCGAGTGTTTGGAACTCGATCCTCTATCCAGCAGCCTGTTTGTCTTTTGCAACCGGCAGCGAGATAAAATCAAGATTCTCCGCTGGGACGGCACCGGGTTCTGGCTCTACTATAAGCGTTTGGAAAAAAGTCGCTTCCAGTGGCCAGCCGATCTCCACTCTGGTCACCTGTCGTTGACCCGGCAACAGCTGAACTGGTTGCTGGATGGTCTGAACCTTGAACAAAAGCAAGCCCATAAACTCTTATCATTCCACAGTGTTGCCTGAATCAGACATTCAATGACGTGCGTCGGTACAAAAAGCGGTCAGTTGCGCTACCCTTGCGGACATGATGACACCTGATGCCCATGAGCTGAAAAGCCTGCAAAAACAAATTGCCCGCCTCGAACGACAGAAACACGACCTGCAAAAAAAGGTCAACTGGTTCGAGGAGCAGTTCCGCCTGCTTCGCCACAAGCAATACGGCCCTTCCAGCGAACGCTTTGAAGGGCAGCAGGCGATGTTTAATGAAGTGGAAGAAGCGCTTGAGGCTGACGCTGAGGCACAGGAAGAAACCCCGGACACTGAACAAATTACCTACCAGCGGAAAAAACCGGTTCGCCGCCCCCTGTCCAAAGACTTGCCAAGACAGCGGGAAGTTCATGATATCCCCGAAGAAGAGAAGCAGTGCGATTGCTGTGGAGGCGAACTGCACGTCATTGGTGAAGACATCAGTGAAAAGCTGGACATCGTTCCAGCCAGGGCCACCGTTATTGAGCATGTGCGCCTGAAATACGGCTGCCGTGGTTGCGAAACCGGAGTTAAAACGGCTCCGGTGCCTGCGTCCCCGATTCCCAAGAGTATTGCCACACCGGGCTTGCTGGCCTGGATAACCGTCAGCAAATACGGCGATGCCCTGCCATTGTACCGCCAGGTATCGATTCTCAAGCGAATGGACGTTGAAATCAGTCGTGCGACACTGGCTAACTGGATGTTGCGTACAGCCCAGCTCCTTGAACCGCTTTATGAAGCACTTAAAGAGCAGCTATTGAAACAACCAGCGATCATGGCGGACGAAACAACCGTTCAGGTTCTGAAAGAGGAAGACCGTGAAGCCACAGCCACCTCTTATATGTGGCTCTATCGTAATGCCTCCCATAGCCAGCCTGTCATCATTTATGAATACCAGAAGGGACGGGGATCAGAACATCCGCTGACATTCCTGCAAGACTACCGGGGCTATCTGCAATGCGATGGTTACAGTGCTTATAAAAAGCTGGCCAAACTCCAGCCCGGCATCACACTGGTTGGCTGCATGGCGCATGCCCGTCGCAAATTCAAAGAAGCCTACGACTCACTGCCTGAAAACAAACAACTGGCGACATCAAAGCCCGGACAAATACTGACCCTGATCAGAAAGCTCTACGCCATTGAGCAACGGGTCAGAGACAAGCCCCCCACAGAGAAGTGCCTGTCGAGGCAAAACGACGCCCGTCCGGTGATGGACAAGATGAAAGCCTGGCTGGAAAAGCAGGCTCCGAAAATCACCCCGAAAAGCAAGCTGGGTGAGGCTATCCGGTACATGCAAAACCAGTGGGTCTATCTGGAACGCTATCTGGACAGCGGGCTGGTCGATATCGACAACAATGCCTCGGAGCGAGCGATCAAACCCTTCGTAATGGGACGCAAAGGCTGGCTGTTCTCGGATACCGCAGCGGGAGCAAGAAGCAGCGCCATACTATACAGTCTGGTGGAGACCGCTAAACAGAATGGGCATGAGCCTTATGCGTGGCTGCGCCATGTTCTGGCGATTTTACCGTCCATGCCCAAAGGCAGCGATGTAACAGGGTTGCTGCCAATGAATATTGAGCCGCAGTCGTTAAGATACTCGCATTGAGGCTTCAGGGGTAGGTGTTGTTGGCTGAGCGCTCACACATTTTGGGCATTCATCCAATTCCTCAGTACCACACCGTAACAAGTGTGACATTGAGTCCACACATTGTTTTCTTCAGGATCATATCCTGATCCACCGCAATTGCTGCAGGTTATCTCGGCCTTCGATCCACGACATGACAAAAGCTATAAATACATTTCATATGCGCGATCCTCAGTTATTAAGCAGTGAAGTGAATAGAGAATCATATTGTCTAGTCGCTTCTTCATAGCCTTCATCTTTAGCCTGTCGCAACCACATCTCTCCGAGCACTAAGTTGCCATGGTCCTCAATTAGTATCATTGCCCACTCAAACTTTGCGGGAGTACAACCAGCTACAGCGGCATTACAAATTAGGTCAGCACTTTCGGTTTGGTTTAAGTGATAGTACCCAATCAGCCCCAAATGAAGCTTGGCCATGTTGCGAATATTGGCAGTTACATCCTGAAAATCAGGATGATGATATTCGATAGCAATACTATTGAAATTAATTGCTTGCAAAAAACGGCTTACAGCCAAATCAAAGTTTCTATCTAAGCGAGCGTGCAGCCCCAATAAGTAGATGATGCTTATGGCATACATTGTATTATTATCAATCGCATCGTAGGCTTTGTTAAGGCAGTCCCTATAGGAATCAGTGTCCTTAAGCTCATCCCTATATATGATCGCCAGATTAAACATCGAATCTGCACATTTGAATTTCTCAACTTCAATCTCATAGTGCTTAATGGCTAGGGGAATGTTTTTTTTGCAACCAAAGCCAGCCTGATAGTATCGAGCTAACTCAAAATTAGTTCGCTTAGTTACTGGCTCAAGTTCAACGCAAAGCTCCCGTAAGTTCAGCAGAAAATCATAATCAAACTTATCATTACGCTCATAGTAGTCAGCGATACGCTGAATTGTATCTGGATCCTGTAATTCTAAGCCCAAAGAAAATAGATTTTTTAAGTAGTCTGGCTCTAGATCTTTAGGTACGCCGCGATCATATAAAATCATAGCAACTAAGCAATTTATTGAAGCGTGATTACCACGTTCAACCGCTAGCTTATGAAATACGAATGCCTGATCAAAATCCCTTCTAAATTGGCCATTTAAATCATAACTGAAACCCAGCACATGAGCAGCTTGAGCACTGCCAAGTTCAGCTGCTTGAAGATACAATCGCTCCGATTTTTCAAGATCAATCTCAACGCAATCTTTAGCTCCTTCAAGGTAGATCATGGCTAAATCAGTAAGTGCACCTTCATGTTGATCGTTTAACGATAAAAGTTTCTCCAGTACCTTAAATGCAGAGGCATTATCTCGATCTTTTAAATAACACTGTGCAATACTATAAAGTGCTTCAACATCACCATTATCTGCACTCTCATTGCGTTTACGAACAATATCCGTATGCGAATTATCTAAAATAGCAATACCATTTCCAATGACACTATTGATTTGAGCCACAGTTATAGGAGAATCTGGCGCAACAACCCAGCGACCCTTTTTATACTGCATAATAGGGGTCATCATCATATAAGCATCACTTCCAATCCTAACATCTAAGTTATTGAAGCAATGACGCCAAAAAAGACCAATTTCCTCGGTACAAAAAACAATATTATCAGGCCAGCAAAAAGTGAAAGGTGTGCGATTATAATCGATGTTGAAGTCGTCATGCATTATTGTTGCAAAATGCTGACATACTTCCGGTTTTACTAATATTGGTGTTGACTTCAGATGTTTTTTAATTGTTTTATCGTTTTTAAAACCAAAGGCATGCGCAACAGCGTTACGTATATCTGTATGTGTAACACCAGAAGAGCCTGCGCAGTCCTTGAGAATATCGAAGCGAAGATATGAGCATAGTGCTTTATGAGAAAAGTGAGTCAACATAATATAAACCTCGCAAACCACAGCATAAGCGTAATAGCAAATGGCATAAGAAAAAGTATTGAGGTCTGGTTTTTTGTTGTCACTACATCAAAGGATGTGAACGATCCGCTGCCCAGATTACTCCGTAGAATAAATCAGCGCTAAGTCCAAACCAAAATAGCCTAGATCCGGGCATGGTTCAAATCCAAGTCTTCTCTAATATGAAATGAGCCTAAAGAGACCCCATTCGGTGATCTAAGAATCCAGTGATTACTTACAGCGTTCAGCCAGTACCGGGTTCGGGTTTTGCTGGAGTTGTGTTATCCGTTCGGCTCGTTTGCACTCCCAGTTTGAGACAGGATACTGTCGATCCCAGGACTCCATCAGCTGGCGTTGTTGTCGGCTCATCTGGTAGCGGGGATAGGTGAGGTCCATATAGAGATAACTTCTGGCTATACGTCCTCGAGCCGCTTCGGGTGGTTCGGCTTTGGAGCCTTCGATTTTCATGGTGCAACTGCCAAAAGATGAAGGTGTCGAGCTGGGCATCATCACAAAATTATAATTACTGCGCAAAGCATTTACCGCACCGATGGCTGGGAACAGGTTATGCATATCCGATTGCATATACCGATACTCTACATTCATCTTCTCAGCACAGCGACGCCCCCGGAAACTTTTCCCTTTGCTATCCACACACTCAGCGTGTCCATCCCGCCACTCAACAAAAGCACGACCAAAGTTCTCCGCCGGAACCACATGCTCCCACTCAATCCGTCTGGCTCGTTTCTGGTAACGGTCCGTGACAAAACCCGCCGGCGGAATCACATTTTTCCGTTCATCAAAGCCAGCCCCGCAATATAGCGTTTCCCGATGATCAAAATACACTTCCCTTTCCAGCATGCGTTTGGCACTGCTAAACGATTGGTTGGTGGTATTGCCTTTTCCAGAACCTGTAATGGAACTGGTCACCACCGGTATCGCTTTAGATTTCGTCGCCACATCCGCCAGTGACAACCCCTTAGGAACAGTCCCGAAATAACTTCCTGATTTCACTTGGAGTTTCAGATCAGAGATAATAGCCTCAGCAGTATGAAGTGCAGGAAATTCCCTTGAGCCATTATTCTCCAGCAGTCGCCATTCAGATGATTCGTTTCTATAACACCCTCAACGAGCGTGATCGCCGGCGCTACGCTGCTGTTGAGGCTGTTAAGCTTGGGCATGCTGGTACTGCATTCATATCAAAGTTGTTGAACTGTGACCCAAAAACCATCAGCCGTGGCATTTCTGAGCTGGAATCAGAAGAACAACTGAACTCCGTTTCTGTCCGACAGAGAAAAAAGGGGGCGGACGAAAACCTCTGATTGAGAAAACCCCGAAGGTCGCTGATAACCTTCACTTGATTTTGCATAACCATACAGCTGGAGACCCAATGCGACTGGGGGTGAAATGGACAAATCTTTCCCGTCGCAAGATTTCCAGAAAACTCAAGGAGCTTGGCACACCCGCCAGTAAATACATCGTTTCCCGTCTTCTGTATGAAAGTGGTTACCGCCGTCGTAAACCACAGAAAAAGCGAACCATGGGGGAGAATGTTGATCGCAATACTCAATTTGAAAAAATTGCCCACTTGCGAAAAGAATATCTTGATGCGGGCAAGCCAGTGAGTCCAAATGCCCGGACTATGGTAGTAAGAGCGCTTTGAAGCAGCTTGAGTTGGCAACCAGGTATTTAGAACAAAATATTCAAACGTTAGGTCTTCCTTTTACTTTGCCTGATATAAAACCATTAGCATTTATTCGATCATCAGATGAGTAATAAATGAAACAACCAGTCTTAACAGGTATGGCTGTTGAGACTGGCTTATATGGGCAAAAATACATTTTGTCTATTAAAATCTCGAGTTTAGAGCCGTAGCTTGAAACTACAGGTGAGGCGCAGTATTTTCTAATCCAAAAATGAGCCTGAAAGAGGTGTCAAGCCAGCACTTTCAGGCCTTTCGTTCAAAAATCGATTGAAACAGTGACTCTCTGGCAGCCTGTAGCTGCTCTGCTGCTTCATTATCGCTCATGCTGGTAGCTCTTGCCTCAAGTTCTTCAAGGGTGATTCCCCTAAGTTCAGTATTCATGCAGGTTTCTTGCTTACAGCCTGATTCGAGAGTAACTTAGGGGAAAATGACCGATAAATATAACCATGCCAAAAAGCAGAACGATCAGGCGATTTAAAGAAACTGGTACGAAGAAAGCACCTGCACTTTCACCAAAAGAGCTGAAAAGGCTTCTTTATGTTGCTGGAGAAACCCGCAATCCTGAACGGAACCAGTTGATTGTCTGGATGCTATTTGCAGCTGGATTCCGGATTACGGAGGTAGCGCAGATCGAAGTACAGGACGTTATTTCAGTTTGTGGTGATATAAAGGCTGAGGTAATTATTCCTGCAAAATACAGCAAAAGTGGTCGTGCTGGTCGTGTGTACTTCTACCATCCGAAATTAACCAAGGCGTTGGATCGCTATCTAAATTATCGAGTCAGCAACAAACTTATGCTGGATATCAGAGGGAGTAATAAATACCTCGGCTTGAGAAAATGCTCCAAATTGATACTTTCAGAAAATAAGAGGCCGTATTATCTGAAGCGTAAAACTCGGACAAAAAAAGATGGAAGCGTGGCTATGTTCCATTAAAAGGTTGATGATCTAAACTCATACAACTTGTCGTGTTCTGGGAGGTTTGTTATGCAACCCCAGCAATTTCAAAGCATTCTTAATGCCTTACCGCTATTGACAGTACAACAGCAGGAAATTCTGACTAACGCCCTGTCAGAGAAAGATTCACCTTATAATATTGAGCGATGTATTGAAGAGAGCTTCGGAAAAGCCCCCAAATGTCCTCACTGTGGCTCTGAAGACTTACACCGATGGGGAATTCGAAACAAGAGGCAGCGTTATCGCTGTAAGGATTGCCGAAAAACCCTGAACTCTTTTTCAAAGACATCGCTTGCTCGGTTACGGAATCCTGAAAAATGGCATCAATATCTTGAAGGAATGACTCACTCCCTAACGCTTCGCCCGTCCGCCAAGCAATGTAGGGTAAATCTGAAAACCGCATTCCTATGGCGGCATCGTTTTTTACAAGCTATTGAGAGTGATCAGGCTGAAGAACTTAATGGCATATTGGAATTGGATGAAACTATATTCCGTGAATCTTTTAAAGGGCAAAAGAAAAACCTGCCAAGAGCTGCTCGGAAAAGAGGCAATGACAAAAAGACAAAGCCCAGGAAAATTCCAGTCATGGTGGCCAGAGATCGATCAAACCACACTGTTGATGGCGTTCTGGAAAATGAAAGTGCAGATGAGCTTTGCCGTCATGTTAATGGTCGTATAAATATTGAGGCTATTGTCTGCGCTGATGCCAGCCTTGCACATGAAAAATTGGCAAGAAAGCTGGGCTTCGTTTTCAAGGAACTGGTGACATCTTCTGGACAAAGGGTAATAGACGGCGTTTTTCACTTGCAGCATGTAAATGCTTACCACAGTAATTTGAAGAAGTGGATATTTGGCATATTCCACGGTATAGCAACAAAATACATGGGTCATTATTTGGGCTGGCGTAGGGCTTTGACTGAAAGTGAGCCTCTGAATATTGTCCGCATGATCAATAAAGTGGTGAGTTTAATGCGTTTCAACCTTTAAACGGAATATAGCCTGGAAGCGTTGTTGATCATTGGGCATGTGACACTCTGCAAGCAATGGTTACAACCTGGGGGCGAGAGGCTGGAATTGAAGGGTTCGTTACACATTCAGGGCGGAGGACGTTTGCAACACGACTAGCTCGTCAGGGCGCTTCTGAAAAACATCTTTGCATGTTGTTACGTCACCACACAGAGGATATGCCCTATGAATACGTTGATCCGGAGTACTCTTCTATCAAAAAAGCTTTATCCTCAATCCATTACTGGTCTGCCAGTGATTATAATTTATCTGAAAATAAAGAGGTCAAATAATGTTAAAGCCTGAAACTATAGAATTTAATGAGCAGAAAATAATGGCTACGATTGGCACTAACATCAGGGATAAAATTATTGAGTGTGAGAATCCTGCTGGTTGGTCCTGCGAGCGAAGGTGCCACTTAACTAAGATTTAATTTTTAGTTTAATTTTGATAGAAAATTCAAGGAAAGAGAATGAACGAGCTACAAAGACAAGCTGTAATGGATTTAGATGAAAAGCTAAAGAAGTTAATTAAATTTGATTCTGATAGGATATACAGTCGCCCAGAGTGGGGTTCAGTATTATCATTTGAATCGTATAGAGGCGATTTTGAAAGATCTTTTGGACTTGCAAGAATATTTATTGATTTACCCTTTTACCTTCTTCCTGATCAAGAATTAAATCAAATTGGGAATGTTATTCAACAAGCATCTAGCCATTTTGAACAAATTGACGATTTTGATAGTTCTACAGCTAACAACCCTCAACAGACAGTTCGCACATTAGGCGAACAAGTAAAAAAACATGCCGACACAATAACTGTACAAATGGCTCAATGGATTTCATATCTTGCTTACCAAAAAGGTGATGTCTCTCGGAATATTAAAAACCTAGAAGAAGCTATTGAAACTGGAGAGGGAATCATAAAAGCCGCAAAAGGAAGAATTGAAACGCAAGAAGGCCTGATGAAAAAAATAATTCAGCAGGCACAAGATTTTGCTGGAGATAAAGGTGTTACAATTTTTACTGAACAATTTAATAATGCTGCTAATGAAAATGCTGCTGAGGCAAAAACATGGTTGAAAATAACAGCTGGAATATTTGCAGTAACAATTTCAATGATCGTTATTTTCATGTATCAGTTAATTGGTGTATCCGCATGGTATGAATGGGCATCTCGAGCAACACTTATTGCAGTCTTAATTTCAGGTGGTATCTGGTGCGGAAGTATATACAGAATTTTACGTCATCAGCAAACAATAAATTTACAGAAGGCTAATGGACTTAAATCATTTCTGCTATTTCGTGATGCGGCTGATAATGATGAAGCAACTAGAAATGCTGTATTACTTGAAACTACAAAATCAATATTTTCAACTAGTTCGTCAGGCTTTGTTAATGAGGGCAGTAATCAGTCTGGTAGTGAAATAAAAGTTATTGAAAGTACAAGGCTAGCATCAAATGTAACATCAGTCGGAAGAAACACTAAAACTCTTACACCAGTCGAATAGAAATTTAAATCGGGTAAGAGCTGGCTTATCTCCAGCTCTGTTACCGTCGCTCTTAAATGCCCCAAAATCACCGGTTTGAGATTACCTTTCGATTGGCCTTGGCTTTCCATGGGAAAAGGAAGGTAGGGGTCAAGCTGAGCAAATGCCGTGTTACACGGCACTTGCTGAGTACATTTATAGTCAACTGTTAAGCATGGGCGATGGAGTATACTCATAGGGCTCTAATTCACTAAACCACTCACCGGTATCAGGTCTATCACCGTATTTATCAGCAAGTTTGTCGGCCTCTAATTCAAACCCATATCGCTCAGTGACGGCATCCCAAATACTTCTCGTCATACCGGTAACGGCACCGAAAAAGTGACTTCTGTGAGAATGCATCACTTCATAAACATTCAGTCCGGTTTTCATTTTTCTAATGTCCTTGATCTCATCCCAGCGTAGCCATCCCTGTTGAGTCAGATACCAGAGCATCTCATTGTCTTTGATTTTCTCTGGAAAGAGTGACCTTGGATCAATCGGCCACATATCTGAGTATGCGCCCTGATCTGTAACCTCCAAGTTGCGGAGTGCTCTAAAACCATCTGGCGCCAATTCGCAATAACCGTGAGTCGCAGCAATCAAATCATCGAATTTCCGATCAGTATCTTCATCGAGGTTGATTTCTACAGGGATTACAGCAAGTAGGCCATTAAAAGATTTGTATCCAAGTGCGTGAGAAAAATGCTCTTTCAAGCGGCAGGTTGTTACTTTGCACTCGTGATCAAGTAGGTATGATTTCAGGCTGGCCACTAAAGAATGAGCCTCACGCTTTGTACTGATTTTCATGTATTTGTCCAATTATTGGTATTGCTTATGTGCAGCCTCGTTTAACGAACATAAGTAACATCGGATAAACACGCGATCAGCGTAGCTATCATGAAACACATTTGCTTGCTGTGATGTATGACTGGAGTGAGGACTCAGGCTTCATATGGCCCACGCAACAGCTCTATAGAGTTACGTTGAAGCAAAGCATACATGAAAGTCTCGATATGTCCAGAAGCGTAGATTTTTGGGCACAGTGTTGCAGGGGAATAGGGGGGCAGTAGACTGATGGCTCCGGAATACCCAAGTATTTCATTTCCGGAGCCAATCATTTTAGTTTTTCTTGCTATAAAAATCATAGATGCTTTTAATTTGTCGCTTGAAGAAATCTTCACGAGACTCATTGGGCTTCATTGCATCTAGCATTTGCGCTATCTCAAAAAATTTATCATTTGGCTTTCCCGTTTTTTTTAACACTGCTAGAGCTGTTATCATGAATCCACGCTCCGGGTCATTTAGGCTTTCCTTGGCAAGAACTAACAAGCTACACCCAAGCTTGTAGCGATCATTAGAAAGGCTGTGATCTAGATTTAATGGATGCATAATTTCACTATATGTAATAGTGGTTTTCAGCCTTCCTGTTTCTTCAAGCATTTTATCAATATCATTTATCATTATTAATTCCTCATTTTCTCGATTATCAGATTTAATCAATTCGTTTTTAATTGAACGCCAAAGAACTCCCTTCCATGATTTTCCAGTCAACTCTGAGCAGATGATTTGGGCTTTCAAGGAACCACCCTCAATCATCTTTCTGATAGTTGTTACTGATACCTGCAAAATTTCAGCAGCTATCGGGTACGGAACCCAATCCATATTGTGTTTTTTCTTCCGTATGTCCTTGATATCTATCCTAGTTATCATGGTTAAACTCCTTCTTTTTTCTTTCTACCCTCATGTTTCGAAATTAGAAACACAGGGGTTTTGAACAGCAATATTTAAAAAAGTTCAAAATATCAATTTTAATCCTAGAAATCGTAACTTCTTAATGAAATCTCTCCCAAAATGAAATGAGCTCTCCTTCAGGCTCATTTCATTTTGGAGAAGACTAAAACTGGAACTTTCCAGCACTTGTGATTAAACTTGGTTGGTGCTCCATAAGAGCCAGCCCAGCTGACACTACTGGCGAAGCCTGCAAAGGCATTACAGAACCTTTTATTAACGATTCTGATAAAGTAGGTAATTGTAGTGTGTCGACGGCTTCAATCCTGCTGATCAGGATGCTATTGTGTCGAAATATAGATCATTTCAAGATGGCCTGATTTTCCCAAATGGAATGAGTGTAAGGGAAAGTAAGAAGAACGCTAGGGAGTTAAGCAAGAAAAATTTAGTAAAAAGATCAGTAGCTTTGGCAATTATCGCTGGTCGGAACTTTGGTTCAAAAAATCAAATTCCTTGGGAGCGAGCAATAAAGAAGCTGCTAAAATTGCGGATTGAAAAAAACAGAAGTAATTCTAAGGAAATAACTGAAAAAGAACTGGATATTATATCTTCTGAAAATCCAAGGCTGACCCAGTTTGGAGTTGATGGCTATAACCCATTATATTTAGATGTGATAGCTAAAGAAAAACCTGAAATTAAAACTGATCAGCTACGTAAAGAGTTAATTTCTAGTGAACATAATGTTCTCTTTCACCCTTCCTGTCTTAGAGAAATAAATTTGGCTCTTGAGTTTGTGACAAAACTTAGACCAGGTTTCACACTCAATAGCGAAACTAACAGTTACGAACTTAAGCATATGGCTGAACGTTATTTGAATAAAAAATATGCTGAGGGTTGTTATATATCACATGGATCTTTAATCATTGCTGCCTTATATCAGGGTTTTTTGCCTGAAAGGTGTAACCGGAACAGCTTCAGTCTTTATTTTAATATTGATGAAAGCTCAGTATGGGAGATAGCAAATGTGTCAGCGTGAGGAATGCTCTGTGTGTGGCTGCGATTTTGATAGGTCTGACTTTGACTTTATTGATGATGAGTTTGATGAAATCAATCCTACCTGCCCGAAGTGTCAGGAGCAATCAAGGATTTCAAAAGAAACCTGTGATCACTGCGCAGACCCTACACCAGCAGAATATGAGGTTTCTGATTTTTATTTGTGTGAATATCATTACGAACATTATGTAGACGGCTATAAAAGAGACTGAGAATATCGAACTTTCGCTCAAGCAACCATGCACCGAAGAGGATGTCGCAAAAGCATTCTCTTTTGGGGCTGGTTTGCTGCTTGTTGGATTGAAGATTCATAGCTTCTTCAGTGTCATACTGGGGAATTGGGAGCAGGCGAAGATGTCAGGACAGCTTGTAAAACTGCCTCTATGGCATCTGTAGATTAAACGACTTCCAGCTCTGGTTTCTGACCGCATGAACCAATAACAAACTCGCTTATCTGCCGCTTGTAGCGGTTATACTCGCCCATGCCTGCATCGCTGAAGAGTAGGAAAAGCTCCTGGCCACTAATCTCTATGAACTGGATGCTGCCACGAATAGCCTCCAGCCTCAGAAAGCTGTCATCTGCATTATCGTATCGGATACGTACTACTGTTCTCAGGTTGAGGAGGAAGTCTGGGCATTCATACCGATCAAATTGGCCTGCAAGATCTTGATAAAAAACACCGTCATGTTGGCGTATATCAAGCAAGAATTGTTCAGTCATTTCGATACCTGATTATGCAGCGATCATAAATTTTGATAGTAGCTGACAGGCTGGAAAAAAGCATGAATTATTTATAAAAATGGCTGCTTTCAGCACAAAGAATAATGCGGTGTATCCGTATCTGTCATGTAACCCCTGAGCCTGACTGACAGGATCAATAGTAGCTTAGTTCCACGGTAGTAGTTGACTGGGTAAAAGGAATAGGTTGTGGAATTATTAGTTGCAGCTTTGAGATATAATAATTGTTTTATTAAGTAAAAATCGACTGGTAAATGTTGCACAACTCTATTTCATTAGGTGATATTTTTCTATCGATGGTCTCTTTTTTTCTAATACCTGATACTAATTTCAATTCATTATATTGGCATCCCTTTTTGTACATTTCTCTTACGAATGTATCTCTAAATGTTGATGGAGTCGCACCATTGATATTTGCATTACCGATGAGCTGCATTAGCTTATTGCTCATAGATTTTGCTTGAGAATCCGGGTTGCCAGTTTTGCTGGGTGATAATTTGTATGCTCTATATATATCATTTATGAAGAATGGGCTTTGCCCCTGAGAATGTCTAAATAGATGACTTGAACTTGGGAAAATGTTAAAACTTGACCTCCATTTCATATACTTCTCAAAAAATGGGAGTATCTTGTCTGATGTTTGCAGTTCTCTAGCAAAACCGTTGTAAGCGATACTTTCTGGTACTATCCAAGCTTTATAAAAAACGCCTTCTTCATGCATAACATCTTTTAATCTTAACAAGGATAACTCAGATGGAGTAAGTCCCCAATAAACTGCACCGAGAATTAAAGCAGCATTTCTATAACCAAATGGCAGTGTAGAGTTTTTGAAAATTAATTCTTTAATTTCTATTTCTGTGAAAAATTTATTTACTGGCATTCGTTACAATTCTTGTTGCTTGTAAAGTGGCCATTAATAGTAGGACAAAAAATTCAGTTAAAAATATTTATTGGAACCCACCGCTTTCCCCCATTTGACAGGTACGTTTGCTCTACTTTCAGTGTGTCCAGGTTCGGTGTGGGTGCAATTGTTTAGCAGTAGCGGTGGCAGGTAATGGTTTGGTGGTATGGCTGTGGAGCAGGCGACTTATCGATGTGGCCATGCAAGTGCTTTTGGTTTTGCACCGTGTCTATTCCAAATGGCGCAACTCTTCCACCAGGTCTTCGGGTGGGTAATCGACGATATCGATGTCGCAGGGCGCTGTTGCTTTTATAAACTCCTCTAGCGAGCATTGGGCGAGCCTGGCTGCTGTTGTGATGGGTATGGAGCCTTCGGTAAACAGGTTGACAGCCTGCAGGAATAATTCGGTTGATTTTGGATCATTGGTGGACTGCTTACCGTCATCGGTAAGGGTGGTGTGATTTGTTTCTGGTAGTTTCATAAAGGATCTTCCGGATGTCACCTGACACAGGTTATCCCATAACGGCTGCGTTCAAGGTTGGCGCAGTGATGAAGGCAAGCATTGGTGAATGTTGGCTTTTTGTCTAGACTTTTTCTCTTGAATAACAATCTATAAATGAAAGAGCCTTTTGTCAGCGTAGGTTATTGGAGCCCGTTTTTGGTATTTATATGGCAGTGGTTTCCGGAGAAAACATGAGTAGGTATTGGGATGAGGATGAACACGATACCAAGTGGGGCGTGTTGCTGCGTGACCTTGGAGTTGCCCTGGCGATCATTATTCTTGCCAGTATGGCTGGTTGCCCGTCTTATAATGTTTGGCAGCAAGGCCTGGCGGGACAGGCTGAGTTGAAACGGGCAGAATACAACCGGCAAATTGCTATTCAGGAAGCCGAAGCAAAGAAGGAAGCGGCTTCTTTGCTGGCTGCTGCTGAGATTGAACGGGCCAAAGGGGTAGCAGAGGCCAACAGGATTATTGGTGAAAGCCTGAAGGAAAATGAGTCATACCTGCGCTATCTCTGGATTACCGAAGTCGCCCAGAATGAGTCGGGTAAAACCACCGTCTACATACCAACAGAAGCCAATATACCCATTCTGGAAGCAGGAAAGCGGGAATAATAATCAATCACATGCAAAGGAGCGAATATGTCGACCAAATGCAGCTTGGCTTACGGGGATGGTTTTCACCTCTATGAAGAAATCCTTGATGATGATTTTATCTACCTGTCACTGGATAATGTTGAATTCGAAGCCAGCCAGAACAGTGTCATGGTGCGCATCCCACTGCCGGTCTGGGAATGTATCAGACAATTCTCCAATGCCCGGTTTGATCTTGTTGATTTGGACAGTGAGATGCTGATGGCCCGTGTCATAAAGGAAGTCGATGAGCGTATCGAGGAACATTATACTAGAGGAAATAAGTATGCCTATGTGTCAGGCTTTCTGAGTTTTGGGAAGCCTGATGAGCCAAGGGATCAACAAATCAAAAAACGGTTGGAGTACTACCTTGAAGAGCAGGATCGGCAGCGATTAATGAAAAAGAAGCTGGATCAACTGATGGCTGAAAATTGAACCCATCCTATGGGATACCCAAAGCTTCCTTTTGCTGGTTTTGATACGCTTTGGGAGAACATTTAAACGACTGAGGGGAATATGCGCTTCTTCATTCTGGTTGGCCTGCCTGCCGCTCTTGCCTCCCTTTTAGTTGGAGTTTGGTACTGGTATGACCGGCATCTACTCTGGCTCTGGATGAGTGGAGTGATGCTGACGATTGCTGCTTTGGGAGGCGTTTTATGGTGTGTGTGGCGGTTGGATGAAAAAGCCAGATAACATGTTAGGGGGATATGATAACTGTCCAGAATACCAATCATTGCAGCCAACCGATGGTAAAGATATAACCATCTTCAGATCGATCTTTTCAAGAGAAGCAAGCAACGCTCAATATTCGCTCTTACGACAGAAACCTGAGATCAATTCATGAAGGCATTCTGAGCACAGTTCGCACTGAACCCGATAACCATCTCCAAAGGCGGAGTCATACCCTGCCGTAAAATCGAGTCGCAATATTTCGTGGTAGCCGTAATTGTCTTTGCTGTATACTTTCTTACAGCGATCACACTCGATAGCCACTTCGATATCCTGTTGAACCTGTTTTTGTTCGGTTTTGATCAAGATGCGCCTCTATTTGGGTGTTTTCTCACTGCTACGGGTTTCCTGTATGTGCTCTATATGCTGCTTGATCAGGCTTTCTTGGCCTTCGTAATATTTAGGACTCATAGCGACTACCCATGGCTTCCCCCGTCGACAGATGACCAGTTTTTGAATCCGGTTGTCAGCCAGTTTTTTTGTAACGCCTGTCATATTTCTGCGAAAGCGGGAGAAAGCGATCGTGCTCATTGCTGCTACAAACCTTGTATAAGGGTACAAACCATTCCTATGGGAATGGTTTTCTAAAGGGTGCAAATATCACCAGTAGTAAATATGGGGTTTATGATTACCCAGAGGGAAAGTGGCCCCATCACAATCAAGACCCTTTAGGATTTGAGCACAGAGTCTTTTGGCTCTCCGTCTATCTGGTCGAGTCATAAACTGCGTGACATACCAAGACGGTGTCTGCCTTAACCAATAACCACTCTCGGGACCTGTGTACTTACGTTTGATGCGACCATTAACATCGCGATCTCTGGTCTTATTTTTAATACTCATGCCACATCTCCAACTTAATAAAGCTAGAAGATGTCTTTGCTGTAATAGCCCTCAAAAGGAATTGATGGATTCATGTTACACATCCTGTGAAATGGGACAGATAATCATAGCAGCCAATGACAAGATGTCGACGACCTTTTTTTATACTATTCTCTGACAAATTAATTCAAAGATTCCCGAAAATCATGTGGTATCCGGGACTAAATGACTATAAAGCTGGCCTTTATTGGGACAAATGGCTGATTTACTGACCATGCTGCGTCAGCCATTTCAAAACCAAAAATATGAGTTCTGAACCCTTATGAATGCTATCAACGTTGATAACAGAAGTCTGTCATTACTATTTGAAGGGACTGTAACGGACATCCCCTATGGGGTTGACGACCTTGAAGAGATGCTGTCTTTGGCGGAGTTATTCCTTAAAAATCAGTCAATGGGGGATCACCACGCATCAGAATCGATAGCTAAGTATGTTCGGTACATTTCTGATCTATTGTCAGAAATCAAAAAGACGCATAGTGCTATTGATCTTGGCTTTTTTTGCGAGATATTGGATGCAATATCAGGCGAAATGGAACAGCACTTGCCAAAGGGCTATGGTGTCTTTGAAAACGAGAGACTTTGTATGGAGTTCCTGCAAATCATTGCCAGTGAGCTAAAAAGCGGTGAGGTGGGGGATCTGTATATTCTCTCCAGTTGTAAAAATACTGACAGGTCAACAACTGTCTCCATGGTACTTAGTGGTTCGCTCCAGATGAAATTATTAAACCTTTACGAGTGGGAAACTGATACTCCTGCTGACGTTATGATCTCTGCGGTGATTAATACAGCACTGAAAGAGTTTCTGAAGGAAAGGGCGGTAGAGAAGGAAAGAAGTGATCTATGGAATACTGATTAGATATAGCAGTGCTGTAGTATACGCCTCCTATATCACAGATGTCCTGGTAACTCAGTCATCATCGGTTTGTTCGAATAACCAGCGAAAATATCTTTCCGGGGCTTCCAGGAACGATTTTGTCAGCTGATAGTGACTGCTGTCCTGATAGTTTATTTCTTTTATGCGGCCATCATCAAAACTAATAACCTTTGCACCCGGATAACTCAATAAGATAGGAGAATGAGTTGCAATCAGAAACTGCGCGTGGCCGGGAACCTCCAGCTGGTTGATAATACTCATGAAAGTGAGCTGTCTTTGTGGGGAAAGAGCGGCTTCGGGCTCATCGAGAATATAGAACCCCTGTTCGAATCTGTTTTCAAATAATGCCAGGAAAGATTCGCCGTGTGATTGCTTATGTAATGATTTCCCCCCGTAAGCACGCAGATCTGATACAGCCTCAATGTAGGTTGCGAAGTTGAAAAAGCTTTCAGCTCTGAGAAAGAATCCCTCTGTCGTTCTGGGCATCCACGACAAGCGAAGTGCCCTGGCTAAATCGGAACGATCTTCGAACTGTTCTCTGTAATGATCTCGATTTCCACCTTCGGGATTAAAGCCACAACACTCTGCTATGGCTTCCAGTAACGTTGACTTTCCACTGCCATTCTCACCAACCAGCATTGTTACTTTTGAATCAAGGGCAATATTAATTCCATCCCCAAAAGCAGGGATATTGAAGGGAAAACGGCTTCTGTCGAATCGTTCTTCGAGACTGGAAATTCTATGCAAAAAAGGAGAACCAAGGTTTAATAGCTTTCTCATGTTATGGCTCTCCTGCTTGCGGTTCTATTACTTGAACAAAGCCCCAAAAATAGCATTTTCTTATAACCGCTACCCATGAAATCTTTCATAAAAAATCAAAATTCACAGACAAACTCTATCTCGCTATCCTCAAACAAGTAAAAACCGGAGCTGTAGCTTCCGAACTTACGGTATGAACACTGCAATATTCCATGACTGGTGAGATCGGTGATGGGAGGTAGATGCTGCCTTTATATTCAGGCTCATCCAGCTTAAATAAGAAAATATTGGAAAAATAGCTAAGCTCTGTGATCTTGGGTCCTGGATCAGGAGTCAAGGTTGTAATTCCCTAACCGTTCAAGGAACTACAGTGAAAATATCCGATTTAAACCCTACAGCAATTAAGAATCTCCAGAAGCTGCCCTTAGATTATCTGGTGGATGCATATTCCGGTCAAAATGAACGCTTTCTCCGGAAAGCGTGAACACCTCCGCTTCCCTAAGCATTGCCTCTCTTAATTTTTAGCTTGGGTGTTCACGACCTTCCAGTTTTGCCTTCGTTTTTCTCATCGATTCTCCCTTGAGTTTGATCCGGTGGGCATTATGAGCCAGCCGATCCAGAATGGCGTCCGCCAGGGTGGCGTCACCAATGCTGCCATGCCATTTTGAGACCGGCAGCTGACTGGTGACGATGGTGGAACTCTGGTTGTGCCGATCATCCATAACTTCCAGCAGATCATTGCGCTGGCTCTGGCTGAGTGGCTCAAGTCCCCAGTCATCAAGGATCAGCAGGTCTACTTTGGCCAGCTGTTTGAGCTGCTTGCTGTAACTGCCATCACCGTGGGCGATAGTCATGGCTTCCAGTAACCTTGATGTACGGAAGTAGCGAACGCTGTACCCGCGCAGACAAGCCCCGTGTCCGAAGGCACAGCTCAGCCAGCTTTTGCCTGTGCCACAGGGCCCGGTAATCAACAGGTTCTGCTTTCGCCTTAGCCAGTCACAGGTGACCAGTGTCGCCATTTGCGCCTTGGTTATGCCTCGGGGTTGCTCATAGTCAATGTCTTCCAGTGTTGCCGCCAGTTTGAACCGGGCTGCCCTGAGAAGCCGGGCTAACCGTTTGTTGCTGCGGTCTGCGTCCTCCTGATCAACCAGCAGGGCAAGACGCTCTTCGAAGCTGAGCCCTTCGTAGGTGCCGGGCTGCTCGTGCTGAAGGTTGAGGGCATCGGCCATGCCGTTGAGTCTCAGGCCGCGCAGACGGGTTGCCGTTTGGTTTATCATTGTCGTACTCCTCAATGGAAGAAGTCTGCGCCACGAATGTTCTCATGGCTGATGGTGACACGTTCGGTACCGCTTTCTTTCGGTTGTTCCAGGGGGATTTTGTCCAGACCGGATTGCAGGATGGAACGTACATTGGCGACTCGTTGCCCACCGGTTTTGAGTGCCCGGTGGCAGGCGGCATCAAGTCGCTGGTGACCGTATTCCCGCTCGAGGTTCAGCAACCCGAGGCAGGCTCGGTAAGCCTGTTCCTGGTGTGTTTTTCGATCCAGAAGTTTCCGGGTAAATGCCAGTACACCAGGCCCCAGTTTCTGCGCCCAACTCAACAGGCGCCCCGGTGTCCACTGCTGTTGTTTCTGGTGTCGCTTCGGCATGTGCTCCGGTTTGGTGGTAAAGCCTCCGGCTGCGTATTGACGAACATGGCTGGTGACCGGCTTGCCTTTATAGAGAACCTGTATCGTATGGTGGCTGGCGCGGATTTCCACCTGCTCGCGCACCAGCTGGTGAGGCACGGAGTAAAAGTGACTGCTGAACTGCACATGGTAGTCAATACTGACCTTGGCCATCTTGAACTCCAGGTATTCGAAAGGCTGCCTGGGCAAAGGCATCAGGGCGGGCTTGTCCAGCTGCTCAAACAGACTGCGACGGCAGCCCGGTTGCTGTTTGAATAGCCGGTTGTTCAGGTCTTCCAGCAAGCGTCGTATTTCCCAGTTCAGCTCCGCCAGGGAGAAGAACCTGGTATGACGCAGGCGCATTAAAATCCAGCGCTCCACCAGTTGCACACCGACTTCTACTTTGGCCTTGTCTTTTGGCTTGTAAGGTCGGGCAGGCAGGATGGAACAGCCAAAATGCTCAGCCATGTGCTGGTAACTGCGGTTGATGTCTGGGTCATAGCGACAGGCGCGGGTGACGGCGCTGCGCAGGTTATCAGGTACCAGCATCTCCGGTACGCCGCCAAAGAACTGGAGGGCGCGAACCTGGGAACCAATAAAGTCCACCGAGCTCTGGGTCCAGCTGGCTTCAGCATAGGTGTAACTGGAAGCTCCCAGCACAGCCACAAAAATCTGGGCAGGTGCTGTCTCTCCAGTTTCCTTGCTGGCGATAGGTACCGTCAGGCCCGCATAATCTACAAACAGCTTTTCCCCGGCCTGGTGCAGCTGGCGCATAGAGCGTTTCTGCTTTTTACGCCATTCACTGTAACGGTGACAAAACTGGGAATGGCTGTAGGCATTGTGAGGGTAAACGTCACAGTACTCCTCCCAGATCAGCTGCTTAGTCATGCCCTTGCGCTTGAGGGTGCTGTGAACCTCAGCCCAATCGGGATCAATCAGCCCCTTATGTTGGCGGTCAGCTGCCTCAGGGGATAGCCGGTTGATCAGAGCAGAGTCGTCCAGTTCTTCAGGCAAAGGCCAGGATAAATCTGACTTTTCAAACAGTCTCAAGTACTTGGTGACTGCGCCAGTGCTCACTCTGATGCTGGCAGATATCTGCCGGATAGACAGACGACATTCGTAACGAAGCCGAAGAATTTCCCGAATTTTTCGCATTGATAGCCTCTTTTCCTTTGGCATAGCCGCTTTCCTTGTTGTGATTGAGTCAGGGCAAGCGGCAGAAGTTAAATGAAATCAATGCTTAAGGAGGGGAAATCCGTTGATTTTGGAAATGATTCCGGTGTCGTGAACGCTGATTCCGGCATCGTGAACAGTGATTCCGGAAATGACCGAAAAGTGTTCACGATTGGCCGGCATGGGTGTTCACGCTTTTCCGGAATAGGTGTTCACGATAAACCGGAGTGGGTGTTCACGGTGAGCCGGAATATGCAGTGGAAAGGCACGAATGTACAACTTGGCATTATTATCTGACTGAGCAAACGTTTAACAACATCGATTCTGATGGGAAGCCCATTTCGGTAACTATTGGCATTGATGTTGAGTTTCTGGACATAAGTGACTTGAGCGTTTTGTTGCCTGTCCCAAAAGCCAATCACAGCAATATTACAATAAATCATTGCATTATGTCTGAAGATGGGCAGAGCGCGCTGGTGTTCTTGACTGATGCTACGTACTCTCCAAATGAGGCCGATGAAAATGGTTACATGGCAGTATGCAGAAAAATTCCAAACTATGAGGGATACATTTGTTACCTGTACCACTCTACATATCTTAAACGGCTTGGCTAATTGTTGACTTTATTATTGGCAAAGGCATCACCGTTCAGCTTTGAGCCCTGCGGGCTCTTATACCAAATCAGGCTGAAGCAAGAGCCCATTAGCAGATGACTTCTGCTCATAAAGAAGTGTTCTCCATTACTCGGTGGAATGCTCCGCAGGATGCCATTAGGGTGGGACGAAGGTATTGTTTTTGCTCAGGGGAGGAAGAGAGAAGGGCAGGCACTATCAGGTTAGTTGTAGTGCCTGATATTTGATTTGTTATCTACTGAAATTAAAAAGCTTCTTGGTACTCTTTTACATATTTCTTATATATAGCGAGCTGTCTCTCAGCAGCTTTACGCAGGTCAGGGTTTTCTAAAATTAAGGCATCAACAAGCTCTGAAGGTTCATTGTTTGGTTTAAATTTAACACCTTCCCAGGCTCGCATACATTTAGGTGCCATTTCTTGTACCTGAGATTCAAGTGCTATTAAATATTTGAAATAGTCCATATCTGAATTGATTTTGGGGATTTCGATAAAAGTTATGGCGCAGTATTTTCGGATAAAAAGAGTTCTTAGCTTTTTAGCTAATTTCGCATTGTTTGGGTTTTGTTCATGTGCTGCAGCTTCTGGATCAAGCTTATGACAGTATCGCCACATTCTGCCTGTGCAATATGCTTGTGAGAATTTGTGGCTCCGCCCCTCGCTTCCTGTCACATGTTTGCTTCCGACTCGAATTTTGAAGCCTTCAGTTGCTTTAGGAGTACACCCAATATAGCGAATTTGATGCTCATGATCCCAAAGTGCATAGATGCCAAATGAGTTTGGAAGTTCTGTAAGTGGCATTGGTGTTGAAGAAGTTAGATGATGAAAAATATCCTTACTGTCCATAGTTATTCCATACATAAATTAATTTAACACACACTATTCTGTGTCATATTACCCGGCGCTTACGACGAGTTACTAACATAATTAACTTCATAAAGCGTCCATTGAGGGAAAGGGTTGATTAAAAGCTGGTAGAGATTAGGAGAAGTTTCCGAAGCGAAGTACTTCTCCGGAAACTGTATCTTAAAATACTATTTTCCGAATTCTTCAGGATTATAGACAGTTACAGAGGTTTCAGATTCATTGTTCATTAAGAGTGATACTCCCCCAGATAACTCGTAGCAGAAAGATTCCTCACAACCAGAGTTGTCAACAGTTGAGGCAGTTATCCTGCGATCATGGAAGCCTTTTTTCTTATTGGGCTGATAAATATTTATGAAAGTTGAGTTCGCATAAGGGTTTAGAAGCTGTTTGAGAGCATGTTCATATTCTCTGTAGTCATCTTCCCAGTTTACTAATCTGCAATCTAACTGGATTTGGTCAATACAGCTTGCATAGCTATGCAAATGTTCGACAAGGCTTTCCAGGCTCGATCTGCTGGTACTTGCACCTGAATACGGATCTCTGATATGCAGTTTGTCAATGTATGCGCCATTAAGCTCTTGAAAAATATCCCCCAGGCTTCTTGCCTCTCCGGGTTTGTAGCGATGCAGCAAAACTGGTTGCCGTTTTTCAAAGTAGGTTTTAGGGTAGCAATTGGTCTTCATCTGTTCAGAGAGGAAATCAGTCATGGCGTTATTTGAAGATTCTGGCAGCGTGTATACATCATCGCTGATCGACAAGCTTGTCAGAGAGTCAAATGGCGTATTGCTGTACCACAGTTTGCCTGATTCACCCTGGTTAGCAACGGCAAATGGAACCATTGGGCGATCACGATTTTGCAAGCCCTTGAGATGAGCAATAGTGAACCGGCCATCATCTATATAGGGTTTCAGGTATTGAATAATATTCCTGAACCCGGTGGAGCTCTGGTGAAACTTATCAGGCAGTTCGGCAGTGACCAACACGGATACCGAAGTGCCCCGATTCAGGGTATCCAGTAACCAGGATATATCGTCAAGGTCTGTAAAATGCTCATCAGCCAGTTTCGGAACAATCAGCATAAGTGTCTTACTGCGGCTCCACTCTTCACACAAGGATTGCACGCTGGCATGAGCATCCAGTATGCCACCGAATTTTTGGATTTTGTGACGGGTTTCAAAATCTTCTGATAGTTGTGCAATAAACTCTCCTGCTGCCTGGCGATCAAACGCATCCCAGTATCTTTGATTTGAGTAATCGCAAAGACAGTGAGTGCAGGCATGAGAACAATTTTTTTTGCAGTCAAGATTACCAAGAACGACACTAATCAGTTCTTTGACAGAACGCTCGTGGTAAATCTTCTGTACATAGCCCGCACCACCGGGAACGCCATCGTATGCAATAATCTCCAGAGCTGATCGGTCAAAGCGGAATGTACAGCGCACTTCAGAAGCAGGAATTTCCAGCATCTTTACAATAGCCATCCGGAATGCTTCAGATAGAGTGATACCAACATTATTCAGGTAATCAGCCTGATCATCCACTGGGATGCAGGAAGGTACCTCAATGGTTTTACCAATCTTGAAGATAACGACATCAGTCCAGAACTCATGAGCCAGCCCGATTTTTTTCTTGGGATTGATTTTTTTGTTACTGCAGACTAATCCTGTTTCAGGATTTTCATGAGTTTTTGGTGGTTTTTCTCCACTGGCTACCTGCATATAGTTGCAATACTCACACCGGTAATAGCCTTGCTTACCTGCTCCACGATTGAGGATAAATAAGCGACCGCTTAACTCGCCATCCCCCTGACTTGCCATAAAGACTTTTTTAATCGATCCATGATCAGTATCTTCATAAGCATCTTTTGGAGGAATAACGATAAGCCTGGCCTCATCGGCAGATATGGCTCTTTTGCGAACAGTAGAAGGGTCTTTTCCTTTTGACTCCCTAAGTGCTGTAATAAACCCTTTTGGCCTGATAAAGGGTATTGCCTTATCTTTCAGTGGCTGCTGACAGTTAGAGCAATTTTTTTCAATGTCAGCATAGTCATCAGCAATATTGGAGTGCGAACAGCTACGACAAACAACAACATATTCCGTAGGCATAAAATCTTTAGGCGAATACGCAAGGCCGGCACTGCGCCAGATCCTGCCGTTAGCAATGACTTCCGCACCAGGAGCATATTCTGAAATTCCCATGGATGCATCACGGGATAGTGCTATGTCAGACCTTAACTGCTGTTGTTTATAATTTCGGGCTTCCCAGGTTACCTCAAGAGACAGGGAATGGACCGGGAAGCTATAGGTGGGAATCAGGCCTTTTTCAGAAAACTGATTGACCAGAAACTGATCCATAAATGCCTTTCTCTGGTTACCCCAACGAGTAATCGCCTTGGCACTTGATTCACCATCTTCATTAATCAGACTTTTTGCCTGAGCAACCCTTTCTTCGTAACGTTGCCAGCGATCATTAACTATAGCGGCAAATCGCTCAAGTTCATCTGGCAACAGTTCTGTGACGGGAACCAGTTGACGGGATAATACCTGTCTATCCGTTTCTGGTAGTCTGGATAACAGCTCTTGCGCTTCCTGCTGCGCCTGAAGGCCCTCATCTGTTTCAAGCCAGCTCATCAGCTGTTTTCTGAAGGTCTTGTGGAAATCTTTAGTCAGTTTTTCACCAAAGAAATCAACCAGCCGGGGAGCTTTCAGTTGCTGAGAGTCTATTACCTTCGATAAAAAATGCGACAGCAGAATGGACATCTGGTGTCGCTGGAATATCGCCGGGTTCGTCAAATGAACCATTGGGTCAGCGGGCGACTTTTTCAAATAGCTTTCAAAATCCTCAAATACCACACGATCATAATGGGAGTTTCTGGCAATGGTAACGCAGAATGGCGCAGCCTGAGCCCTTCGACCGGCACGACCTGTTCTCTGCTGATAGTTGGCAATACCGGGTGGCACGTTAAGGTTAACAACCGCCTCCAGCTCACCAAGGTCGACTCCCACTTCCATGGTTGTCGTACAGCTCAGGATGTTCACTTTTTTTTCATGGAACTGGGATTCAATACTTTCCCTTAGTTCGGTTGAAAGTGACGCTGTGTGCTCACGGGTTCTGGTAATCAGAGGCTGACTTTCCAGATAAGAGTGAAGGTAATGATTCCGCTCTGTGGAAAGACTGTCTTTGGAGCAAGGCTCTACTTCACCGTCACAGCCAAAAGCGGAACAGCGGTTTTTAATGAAATGGTGTTGCTTTAACCCGCACTTCTTACATTCAAAAAGGCTGTTATGATCAGCTTTTTTCAGAAGAATCAAGGAAGCATCAAGTGCCTTGCCTGATCCTGATCTTACAAGCAGCTTCGACTTTTCAAGATACCCCCAGAGTGTCGCCAGAAAATCCAGGGCAGCTTCTTTTTCCCAACCCAGCTGTTTGATCAGGTACCAGGTGCGGCGATTATGTCGGTTTGTTCCGGATTTAGGCATCCAGGTATGAGATGCTTTTTTGTCTGTTCGCTCCAGCTCAAAGCTACGAATTCCTTTATATCGCTCACCCCAAATATAACCATCGGTGGGATCAGGACTATTTGGAATTTCGGCAATGGATTTTACTCGACGGATGTGTTCAAGGAACAGGTACACCAGCTCTTCGATTTCCTCGCGGCTGGCTAAATGCTCGAACTCTTTTGCGAGTTTTTGGATTACTCGTTTAAGCTTGTTTGGATCATACTCGACTCTAACCAGTCCCAGAGATTCAAGAGAAATCCGTCGTCCCGGCGGGGTACAGAACTCTGCAACCAACTTGCCGGTCAACAAGTCTTTTACACTTTCATAGGACGTTTGCAGTTTACCGTCCCGGTTCGGGTATGCAAAACTCTTCGTCTTTTGCCAGTAAGCCCGTATATTACGTGCCAGTGTATCGAATGGAAGAGATTCTTCTGCTTCATCCAGTACATGGACAATCGCTGCCCGGTGAGCAATATCATTAGCAGTTCTTTCAAAGTAGGGAGCAAAGAAAGCCGCATCCTGCCGGTTATCCGAGAAAGTCAGCAACTTACGGCCCGCCATCGGCAAATCTACCGTAGCTTTTGCTGGCAGGGCTTCCAATACCTTTTGGGTGACAACGCTGGACAGTGATTCATTGCCTGGATAAAAACGGGTGATAATTTCAGCATAAGCGCCAGAGGCTTTGGCATTACATGCAACACAATGAGTCAGGTAGTGCGTTTTTTCCTGGTCATCTTTCTGGGTATTAACCTCATAAGCTGTGACCGGGTTGTGCTGATCGCCGGTCTGTCCGGTTACCGGGTCGAAGTGAGTCATAGGTTTTTGTTGTTCTAATGAGGTTTCTGCATCATCTTCCTCATCAAAGGTAACAACATCAGCAGGTTTGCCGAGCCAGAATAGTCGACGGGTGACCTTGTGCTGGGTGACAGGGCGGTGATTCAATAGCTTTGATTTGTATTCAAAAGCTTCAAAATAGGGTTGGCCACACTGGCGGCAAGTCAGGAGTGGGTAATGCATACCCCTGTTAGTGCTGAAATGCTTTGCCAGTTTCAGCTCTTCAAAGCCCTCATCAGAATTCGAAGGCAATACGCAAAGACCTTCTATCGAGCCAGCAATAATATGGTGACGGCAGGGCAGTAGCGGGAAACCGTTTACCGGTGATTTGGCAAGCATACCCAGCTGGATAACGCCGGTCAGGGCTGATACAGCCTTATCCTGATCAGTGTCTGGAAACACTTCCTGACTCAGTTGTACAAAGTCGATCAGGCCCTGCTGGAGAATTTCTGCAGTCTGGCATATCTCCAGATTGTTACTGAAAACCTTAAACAGTCCCAGAGTCAGTTGCTTGTCAGCAGCGTCGGCAGCTTCGAAATGACTGGTATCAATAGAGTGATGCTCCAGGCATTCTTCAAGATTCCAGAAGGTTTGATCTTCTTCCTGAGAGTTTTGTTCAAGAAATTCGGATAAGCATTGGCCAATGCGTTGCCAGTCATCGGCGGAAAAACTGAATTCGGAATGGCTTGATTCTGCCAGTTCTGCATGGGGTTCCCTTTTGCCCCTTATGATTTCCGGTGTGTCTTCACCAAACAGGTTAGAAGCAAAGGTTTCGAGTTTCTGATCAGACTCCTCACTGTCACCAAGGCTGGCACTGGTCGCGAAGAACTGTAATGGGTAATCAACACCTAAACGGTTCTTCAGCTTTCTCAGCAAAAACGCGACTTCTGTTGCCTGTGCGCCGGTGTAAGTATGCACCTCGTCCAATACCAGAGTTTTTAAAGCTGTTGTGCTAAACAGCCGGGCATTGGCAGGCAAAAGGAGCAGATGCTCAAGCATGGAATAGTTGGTCACCAGGACTTTGGGCGGGTTATCGAGCATTTCTTCCCGTGTGACCAGCCAGTTATCAGGAATACCGGAATCACCGAACTCATCTTCAACCTTACTGTTGTCAAACATTTCCTGAATCACATCACGACGGGAAATGTTTTTTTTGGTCTGGCCAGTATAACGGCCAAAAGTGATACCGTGCTCTCGCAGAGTTTTACCCAGCAGGGGGGCGATCCGGTAATACAACTGGTCGTTTGCCAGAGCGTTCATAGGATAGACAAGAATGGCCCGAACACCTGGTCGATCAAAATTTTCATCCTTAAGCAGCCTATCGACTAATGGATACAGGAAGGTTTCGGTCTTACCAGAGCCTGTACCTGTTGCTACTACAAGGTTTCTATTGTTTCGACAGGCTTCAGTCAGGGCTGTTTCCTGGTGCAGATGCAATTTACGGTCAAGGATGGAGCTATCCAGCGCTTCAAAGGCATCATGCATAAAGCCGCCTTGCTTTTTGAGTAGCGCACGCAGCGGGCGACCCTTTTCAAAATCCGGAATGGTTTCTATATAAGGCCCTTTAACAAGATTCTCTTGCTTGAGGGATTTCCAAAAACCTTCCTGCAGTTCCGGATATCGGGAATGAACAGGAACGGTTGTCGCTATATAACGTTTCAGAGTGGCTTCAAGGTTCTCAGCAAGAACAAGAGGGTTTGCTTCAGACATCATTGATCCCTTGATTCAAAATAAATTTCCCATAACAGGAGGTAGTAGTGGAACAGCTTTCCAGCAATCGCCAGGAAAAAACTCAGGGTAAAGGTAATATCCTGAGTTTCATGTAGCAGCTCAGTCCTGAGCGCTTCAAGCGTTGGTGCAAGAGAATTTTCTCCACGAGACCTTTCACGACATGCTTTGGCCAGCCCTGAGGCCAGCCTGCTGATTTCCTGAAGCACAACCACTTCGCGTTCGTACTCAAAATAACCCTCAGGAATCAGGTTGGGCATGACGTCGGCAGTTCGGTTTTTGTATCGGTTGGCCAACCTTGTCATGGCTGGACGCAGAAACTCATTGCCCTGCTGTGAACGTCGAAAGTGATAAAGGAAGTCCTGTTGGCAGTAAGCAAGATGGTATCCTCCCAACAGTTCTCCCAGGGCAGGTACTCTTTGTTCATGCTGTAATTTTTCCCATTCAGCATCCGAAAAAGTTGTAAGAATCATCCGTTCCAGAGTTTTTGGGTCGAACTCTCGTGGTTCGGACTGTCCGGAAACAACCTCTTTCTTGTTGTTGAATGTGACAACTAAAGCATCAACGAGCAACTCATTACGCACAGCTTCCCCAAGGGAGTGTTCGCATTCACTGATTCCCTTTAGGCAGCGCAGGTTTATGCTGTTACCAGTATCGATTTTTCGGTAACTGGCGCTAGGCATGGCATAAATTGATGGGTTAAACCCACCTATGTTAAGAAAGGGAATCCATGATGGCGAAGCATTTTCATCAGGACGGAACTCAGTTTGTGGTAGAAGGTTTTTGACATTATCAGAGCTGGTGACCGCAGGGTCATAAACCAGGTGAGACCATATGGTTTTAAGCCACGAAAGCTGCTTCCAGCATTCAGCGTCATAACAGGTTCTCAGAATATCGTTTGTACTTTGTAGCAGGCGGTTTTTTGCCACAAGGCTTAGTTCATCCACTTGATTGAGTAAGCCTTCGGAATAAGGACATATTTTCCCTGACTCTATGATAACCGCCATTGCATACTGATCCTGACGCTCATTAGAGAAAACGCCCCAGCGATTATTGATACGTGCATTGAACTGTAGAAACCAGATCCCATCACTGAGCTGTTGTGTATATAACTGAAGCTTATATTCAGACAGTTCCGGGTCTTCATAGCAAAAGACGATACCGCCCAGTTTTTCAGGGCGATCAAGCATTATTAATTGTTTAACATCAAATTGCTGCCTTGTAGTGTCTTCGGAAAACAGCTCCCTGGCAGCCACCTCCAGGCTATCTACCGAAGAGACGGATTTAAAGCCGATATCTATAGAGTCGTGCTTGATACCAGTTTTCCAGTCACTGATATGATGAGGAGAAACCAGTTTAACCAGAGTTTTGCTGTAATTCTCTGACTGAAAAATCAGGCTGTTATGTTCACCGTCTATATGGTCGAGCAGAGATGCAATACTGCATTTGATCCAAGGTTTTTTCTCGAAGCTGTCATAAATGATTCGGTTGCCAAGCTTAACAATGCCGGGTTCTGTGGAATATATACGGAGAACCCTCCGGTCTGTATAGGAAGCGGATAATACGGTACCAGCTGTTAGCAGTGACTCTCTTCGAACATCAGCGTGAGTATCGTCTAGATAGATGTAAGTACCTGGCAAAGCGAACTGGAAGGTAAGCTCTCTGTTTTTTAACCGAAAACCCAGGGAGGCAAATGGGACACTGCGATCCTTGATATTTATGGCTGACTGTTCATTGTCAATATAAACGTTGCTGCAAAGCTTCTTGTCCAGGTTGTCTGGTAATTCAGAACATTCAGGTATATAGCCACCTTTCAGTGCTTTCAGACCAAACCAGACAATACAGCTGGTCCGGGCCAGGGCCCGTTTTTGGCCTGATCGTCGTAAGCTGATGGTTAGACGATCCAGGTTGCCTTGCCAGAGGTCACAGACAGAAGTCAGAGGAATCGTGACCTGGTGAGACTCAGTAAATAGAATAGGTATCGAGCGTTCCTGACCGCAGGACAACGGTGAAAATACCAGCTCATAGTGGTCAGAACCCAGTTCCCACTCCTCAGGAAGCTTGGCCGTTACCTGTAATAAGTTACTTGAGTAAAAGGGTGTTCCCGAATAAGGAGTGAAAGCCTCTCCGTTTAAATCAATCACAGCATGACTATGTGCAGAGATTACAAAAGTTACCGGCCCCCTGCGAATTTGATATTTCTTGCCAGCATCCAGCTGAAATTCACCGAAGTAGAAACCATCTTCCAGAGTTTCTTCTGTTTGCAGCCAGTCGTCATCAGTCTCGAAACGGCTCAGTACACGATAGCGCCCCGGGTTTAAAACCATGCCACCATCAGTCACTGAATGAGTGCAGATGTACCGGTGGGTGACTGCATCAAAAATGGCCAGCTGATTATTTCTCTGGTCTTTCCATAGTGTGAACTCTATTTTTGATCCGGAAGATGATGTTGCTGACATGTGCTGCATACCAAACTCGTCAATAAGCAGGTTATGAGGTTCACTGCCAACGGTAATACGCTGCTGATCGTTATCCTGTGTTAGCTTCCAGGTTTCGCCGGAAGGAGAAGGAGGAAAGAACATTGTCAGGCAATCACCATCGAAAAGCAGTGATGGCAATGTCATTTTCTTAAATTTGAAACTGTCTGAAACCGGACTTTCCGACTCGGCAATGTCAGAGAGAAACTCTGTCAGGTAATGACAGTGGGCATCGTTTAGAAGAGCACGCTTAGTCCTGATCGGGAATGGAGCATGCAGACTGTTACAAAACTGAGTGTACCAGTCCCGTTGCGCATTAGGATCAAACTCATCAGGTAGACCGTTTCGCCGTGCAAATACTGACATTTTTTCCCGGATCCGGTCTATCTGCGCCAGGGGGACACCGGCCTGATCGAAATAGGTATCTACCATATAGTTAGAACCAAAGAGGCGGTTCGATACGGGAAGCTGCAGTTTCTGGCAGGCCCGGCGGAACGTTCGGTATAGTGACTCCCGTTCACGCTGGTTGCTATTCGACGTTTTAGGTTGGCCAAGGGCAACATTCAGGCACTCGTAAACAGATTGATTACCTTTACCGTAATTTTCCTGGATAGATTTGATCATGTAGCTGGCAAACAAAGCCGGATACTTCTGTAAACCGGCTTCTAGATTGCCAAACTTACCACCGGCTTTTTGTAGTGCATTGCTAATACCACGGTGTGTGTTTGGATCAATAAGATCATCGATCAAGCCAATATAAGGTGAAGATGAACGGTCAATCTTATCTCTGACTGATTTTTCCAGCGTGTAGAAAGGATCAGAGGTTCTCTGGAGTGGTTGATGGCTGGTCATAATAATTGAAGGTGTTAGGGAGCTGTTTGCGCCTTACTGGGAACTTGTTTAGATGGCAAACAGGCTCGATTATTACAATTGGTCAGGCGTTGTAACTGTTCAGGGAAAACCGCTAAAAAGTTGTGTGATAGGGAAGGCTGTTTGGTGGTACTGGCGATCATCATCGGGGTCTGCTGTCTACTCGCAAGAGGTTTTTGAAAGTTTATTATTTTTCCTCCTACACTACCGTCTCTTTATGGACAATTTGTCGATTAAGTACTTAATAAATAATTGGGATAATAGTGCCATAGATGCTGTTGTGAGACTAGCAACAAAATATCACCGGGGGATGCTATTCGGTTGGTACGCTTGAGCAATTTAAGTAGAACTTGGCACGTGGCCTGCCTCCATAACAAACCATCATAAAATCATGTTGATTGGCTGATTGTATGATGAAAAACACTCCCATGGAGTGACAACTATGTTGACACAGGGGGGGGGGGACGATTTGCCAGAAATGACTTGCTGAGGTCAGCAGGAAGAAAACCAGAGACCTTTGAGTTTCTTGGCTTCACGCACTTCTGTAGTGAGACCCGAAGTAGCGGACGCTTCACTATTGTCAGAGAAACCAGTAAGAAGAGAATGCGAGCGACGCTGCAGGGCATTAAGAACTATCTCTTGAAGCACAGACATTATGCGTTGCCAGAGCAGCTGGAGTGGTTAAATCGTGTTGTCCAAGGGTACATGAACTACTTTGCTGTACCGGGTAATAGTCGTAGGATAAATGCCTTCAGAACAGCAGTGCAGATGATTTGGTATAAAGCCTTGAAGCGGCGCAGCCAACGTAGCCGTCTGAACTGGAAGAAGTTTGGCTCATTCGTGAATGCTGCGCTCCCAAAGGACAAGATCCTTCATCCATGGCCGGAGCAGCGTTTTGGCGTCAAATACTCGAGGTAGGAGCCGTATGCATTAGAAGTGCATGTACGGATCTGGGCAAGGGGGGGCCGGGTGATCGGCATTCCTACTGCGACCCTAACAAATGCTTCCAGTCCGTTCGCTTCGCTCACCCGACCGCCTTACGGCGGCGACTGAAGCAGTCGTTAGCTGCTTAAGTTTCTTGGCTCTGTGCAAACCTGTAAGAACATCTGTGCAAAGAGATGACTTCATGTCAATATTTAAGTTGTTTCTACTGAAAGTTGTCGTAATGAGGTAATAATGAAGAATCAGAGATTATATAAAGCTCTAATGGCTACAGGACACTGGGGTAAAATTGAAGCTGAATTAGCCGTCGATTTTGATTTCAAATGTGCTTACTGTGATAAGGACTTACTCGCATCTGTTGACAATTATAAAGAATGGCAAAGAGAACATATTGTTCCATCTTCAGAAGGAGGTGCTGAGCATATGAGTAATTTTGCGTTATCCTGTCGTACCTGTAACTTTATAAAGGGTGTATGGAATCCCTTAACACAATTTCAAAATGTCACACCTACTAAAGCAGAACTAATTTTTACAGCTAGAAAATATATTGAGCAAAAACGCTTTGAAACGCAGGAGGATATTAATCTATATCTTGAACTAATTGAGCAATATAGTTAATTCTAGAAAATTTCATTAGTAAAGCATCAAATTATAAAGTCAGTCTCTCAGGTGAAAAATATAGATTTAACACCGTGCTACAGCTTACCAGTGATAAGCAGTGACTTGGTGCTATTTGTTTCTACGAAAAATTAGGCTTTGTTGCAAGCTATGAAGGTTTTGAACTTAACATTCAGCCACGCAACTAAAAAATGGTTCCAGTTCGTTTCAGGCTTCGCCCTCCACCGGATGCGCCTTGTGGCGTGTTGCTTATTTTGGCGTTAGGTTCTTGCTCAAAAAAAAGACATCTATGTAAAGTTAACTTGTTTCGACCTTCTTCTTCATGTCACTGGGTGTTGGGTGTGGGAATTCCGTATGGATGTTGCTGGATTTTGCGTTAGCATAAATGTTTTTATTGGGGTTGTAAGTAATGGGAATTTTTAGCTTTGTAAAGGACAACATTAAAAAGAGTGAAGCAGCAGTTGTTATTCAGAATATATTAGAGATGGGCCTTAATATGGGGCTTGTGACTGAAGACCCTGCAATGAAAGCTAATCAAATTATATCTAATGCGTGGGACGAAAAATCACATTTGTTGTCTGGTGAATATTCAAAGAGACCAAACAAATATAGCTTTGCAGCATTCTCATTATCGCTAGAACTTGATAAAACCAATGTAGATGATTATGAGTTTACTGGTATTCAGATGGCACTAGGGCAGTTAATAAATTACATACATAATGATAAAACATCCTTAAGTTATTCAGATATAGATATTGAGCTAATGGAAAAAGCAATTAACACCTTTGTTGCAAAAGCAGAAGAGTTTGAATCATCAAATGATCCACTGCTAAAGGAGCTTAACAGTGCCCTTGATAAAGGAATGAAAACTGAAGCAGATAGTTTAAATCCCAAATACTTCAAAAATTCAGAGAAAGTATATCACAGCTATGAAGCCTGGTATGAAGACTACAAAAAAGGGGCCGGTCAAACAAATTCTTCATTGAAAACAAAAAATGATTTGAATCTTATTGACCTCATGGATGATAGCGGGCTAAAAAAAGCTTATAAAGATTTAATTGATCCTATTAAATTAGGGCGTTATTTTGGGGAAACATTTGATCCCAGTGAGATGAAGGTGGGGTAGTAGAAATACGAGCCTAAATCGGGTAAGAGCTGGCTTCTCTCCAGCTCTTCCCACACCACTGCACATGCGGGTCCCATACGGCGGTTCACCGAGGATAGTGAAACTTAATCCACAAGTCTTTCAGTGAAACAAGCCCTATCTCTGCAAGGTAATTGTCGTTTAGTCTGAGTTGAACGGCATACGTCTTAGATAACCGGTAATATCCTTTGTTACTGGCTCCTATACAGGCGGCTCTGACAATGTCAACGCCCAGCCTGAGCAGGTGAGTCACTTTGGTTTTCGCCTTTCGCCATTGCTTGATAATGGGTCATGTTTTAAATAGGTTGATACCACATTTTTGAGATGAATTCCCCGATGACCTTCTCGTGCAGTTCCGCAGAGCGAGAAAGATAGTTCTACGGGTTAATCGTTTAAGGCGTGTACGAAGTGTCAGGCTGTTTCTCTCGATGCTTTGTGTCAGCTTCTTGCTGATAACGTGGCTCTGTTCTGGTAGCTCTGCGCCGTATGGCTTCCAGTTGTCTGCGCCGCAGAGTATGGCGCATACAGACATAAACATGACTTCAGTCAGAATATGCGTAGTCTTTTTGGGATCACGTTTGTAAGTGAGTGTGGAGAAACTGGAAAAAAGAGCTTTGGCAAACATTAGAGGTCAGATAAAACGGTGGATATTACAGGTTTATCCTGTGAAGGTCTGGTTAAAAAATACTCATGCTTTCACCATACACTTTCTAGCTACTGACCTCATTACCCGTTTCAGGCCGATTAGGTTTCTTACTTCTAAATATGTATTTTTATGTATATTCCCGTTTGTTTCTTCTAAGTATGCTTGGATATTTGGTTTGAGTAAAATGTTAAAGAAGTTAATTAGAAAAGCCAGTGTAAAAACAATGCAGAAAGAGATGGATATCTATCTAAGGAACTTACAAGTAGGTACTGAAGAAGAGGTTTCTTTTTTACTTGCATCTACAGCAGTGGCAATAAAGTTCCTGAAAATTTCGAAATATATTTCAAAGCCTTTTCCGGAAGATATTTTCTTAGGTTTAACTATCTGTGATGATCAACCACCAGGCCTAATTGCATCCTACAACATTGAATTAATTGCTTTACATAAGCAAGTATCTAAAAGTGAAGACTTTAATAAACAAATTCTTGCAAGTGGGTTAATGGTATTAATCCACTCGTTGAGAGCGCTATCGGTTAATGAATTGTTTGCCACAGGTAGGTTATGTTGGATCGAATTGATGAGAGGTATGCCATTTTATCTCGAGTCGATGAGTGATATCTGTCCAAATTATTCAGAAGCTGAGGCAATGGAATTACTTCCTGTTCCAAATATGCTTAGCCCAGGACCTGTAAAATAGAAACCTAAAGCGGGTAAGAGCTGGATTCTCTCCAGCCCTCCTAAAACCTTACCGGCAAAGGATGAAAGTAAATTTAAAATACTATGCTACTTACTCCTTACGGCTCGTTATATGGAAGGGGCTGAGTCGTGCGGTTCTACCCTATCCCGATTATTTGTTCATAAAAAATACACAAACAAGAAAGCAGTGGGAAGCACTTTGTTTTTATCGATAATTTACTATTTACACAGGTGTTAGTGTAGGTATCATCTGTTTCTTTATATTGAATTATTTTGAAATGAAAAGAGTTCTTTTTGCACTAGTCTTATCATTATTTAGCCTGCAAAGCAGTGCAGAAATAATGACAGTCCAACAACTTAAAGATCTTATAAGACAAGGTGAAATAGGAGAAGTTGTAGCTGTTTCATATACGCAAGGTGTTGTAGATGGTTTACTTGGAATGGAATCACTTAGAAAAAAAGAGCGTAATGCGAAATTAGATTTTTGTGGAATAAGGGAGGCTTATAATAATAACAACCCTATTCGGCACCCAGCATTCGAGACAAAAAATATCGTAAAAAGATGGGAGCAATCTGGAAGACCTATGAATGCGCTAGCAGTTGATATGGTCTTGGTTTATCTCACTGACGAGTATGGTTGTTAATAGGTGTTTCATGCCAGTCATAGGCTTTATTCTTTTCTTTTTGTTCGGTATAGCGCAGTTGATCGCTGGTTATGTAGGTATTGACTATCATTTTGGAGTAGCTTGGGCAATAGCAGCACTAATTGCTTCCTTAATGTTTAGATTTACACTTCCAATCACGATAGGTGCATTCTTTGGTGCAATGGATGTATGGGGATGGTCTTGGGTACTATCTTTAGTGTTTGTTGCTCCTGGTGTAGCGTTTTTAATTCCAGGCTTCATTTTGTCAATGTTTGAAGCAATAAAGAAATAAAGTGCCAAAAATTGTTATTAACAATATCGACTTTATCTCATCTAAAATAAATGCAGCCTATTTGTTAGTTAATAACTGCTATCTTCAGCCCCGACCATACTGGTAAGCGAGATGAATACAAAGTAGATTAGAAATTAGAATCATACGTCTAGTGGTGTGGGAGGAGCTGAGTCGTCAGGCTCTACTCCTCACGATTATGTACACCACTCATCTACGATCTACGTGAGCTTACGAATAGGAAATATAAAAATAATTTTGTAGAATATATTTCTACCATTATTAATCTAAATAGCGATTAATGAAGTATTATTGAATCCTTAGGAATAGGCTTCCTTATGATCTTGTTTATTGGAGGGTATTTTCCAGTAAATATGATTATGTCATTTATTTATGGAGACAAATCTGATGTTGTTATCTAATTTTTCCCATTTTATGGCTACTTTATAATGCTATTTACTTGAGGTGAAAATTTGAAACTTTTTCTTTTCTTAATATCATTGGCTGTTAGTTGCTTATCATTTGCAAGTGATAAATCAGCAGCACAAAAAACAATAGAAGTCTTTGATGGTACTTGTATACGTAACTATAACGACTTTGAAGGTATTAAATATCTACTAGAAGCAACAGGGGCAAAAAAAATACCAGATGAGGTACTAAAGTTTGATCCTGCCATGCGAAAACTTGGAGGGGATGGATATGTTTACCAATATGAAAATGAAAACTACATGATTGGGTACTCTCAGGGAATAAGTTGTGGTATTGCAACAGATAATTTTGATGGAAGTAGAACTATCGAGCTTATAAAAAATAATTTTAAAGTAAAGAAAGTCTATGAAGATGACTCAGGTGTACAAGTTACACACATTTTTATGCTTTCTGATAATAATCCTTATAGTGGGGCAATTATCGCAGTTACGTACGCAAAAGAAAGTACAGGCCTCAAAGTTGGAAGTCTTGGGCTCATTACTGCTGATGCTGTAGAAGGTTTAAATAAACAAAATCGCTCTTAATTCGGATAACCGAAGGCTTCTAACTTTCAGTAGATTCAGCATCATGGCTTGTGTATCCGCACCGAGCAATTCACAGAAAGTTTTAGCCTACATTGGAATCAATAATCTGCACTACCAGTATCTGGTAGACGTCCTTGAATGACCGGTTTCTCGAAAAGCACCCTTTGTGATGAATGCATTTGACTGGAATTTACCGGTAAAGTTCATTTACTCAGGTTATTCATCATTAAGGTGGCAGACTATCTGGTGAAGGTATGAGGTTTCGGTTGGAATGTTTCTCTTTCCCCCATTTTCCATAGACGCCAGTTCTGCATTCCTCGCTTCGCTAGACTGATGGTTGGGGGCTCTTTGGGGGAAGAACAGGATGTCGGTGATTTCGTTTTATGACCGTAGTGCGCAGGAACTGGCTGAAGGCTATGAGTCTTTGGATGCCGGGTTGCTGCATCAGTCATGGCGTTATCTGCTACCGGGGCATGGGGGGCTTGCCCTGGATCTCGGGGCGGGCTCCGGGCGGGATGCGGCCTGGTTAGTGGGGCTTGGCTTTGAAGTCCATGCGGTGGAGCCTGCGCAGGGGATGAGGCTGGAGGGGGAAAAGCGACATTCAGGTCCCAGGATTACCTGGCTGGATGACCGGCTACCGGAATTACGGCGGGTGATTGATCTCGGGCACCGGTATGACCTGATTTTACTATCGGGGGTGCTGGGGCACATTCCAGAAGAGCAGCATGGCCGTTTACTGCGGAAATTAACAGGGTTGCTGGCAGCGGAAGGTCGCCTGGTGATTACCCGGGGGCCTGGAGAAGTAGAGGTAGCGGCTAAGACTCATACTGTTGATGCGCGTGTTTTATGCCAGTTGGGGCGAGATCTGGCATTATCGATTGAGAACAGCGGTGCTTCGACACCTTTGACCGGGGAGACAACGGTTGTATTTCAGTTGCCGGATGATGGCACCGGTGCTTTGCCTGTGCTGCGACATATCATTGTCAACGATGCCAAAGAGGCCACTTATAAACTGGCCTTGCTGAGAACACTGGTACGAATTGCAGATGGCTGTGCCGGTATGGCCACCCGAAAAAATGGTCAGGTTATTTTGCCTGCAGGTTTGGTGGCACTGTACTGGCTTCGACAGTATCGGCAGCTGGTCTTTGATCGTGACCTTCTGCAGCGGCCTAAGGCTCAGTATGGATTTGCCGGGAAGGGCTTTAACCGACTAGGGGATGACTCGGCCCTGGACTGGCGCGTAGAGGCCAGCATCCAAGGCGATATGGCAGGGAGTCTCCACATGGCGTTAAAGGAATCTTTGCGCACGATTACCAAGATGCCGGTCCGCTACATTACTTGGCCAAACGGGGTAGCGGGGCCCAGCTGGAGTGAATCGCAGGCAGGCCAGCAAATGCTCTGCTCGAAGCCCATTTACCCAAACAATCGTCCTTCATCTGTGATACTGGACTATAACTACTTCAGCGATTTTGGTGAGTTTACTGTGCCTGAGTCGCTGTGGAATGCCATGGGGCGATACGCTTGCTGGCTGGAACCCGCGATCCTGAACGCCTGGGCTGAACAGATTAAAAAATTTCATCAGCGGGCTGGGCGACCGGTCACTCTGGATGTGGCAATGGCTGCCTTACAGTGGCCAAGGGATCACCGGGATACAACGGAAGTACGCGATATCGTGAAAAGGCTCAGAAAAGCAGATGATGTTCACTGTATCTGGACCAATGTGCCCCTAAAAAGAGCCTTTGAAGTAGACCACTGCTTTCCATTTTCGCGCTGGCCAAACAATGACCTATGGAACTTATTTCCGGCAACCGGCTTAATTAATAGAGAAAAATCAGACAGGCTGCCCAGCGAGGAACGGTTGGAGACCGCCAGGTCTGAGGTGTTGGCATGGTGGGAGCGTGCTTATCATTGTGATGAGTATTATGACCGATTCTTAGCTCAGGCAAGAGCTTCATTACCGGGGCAGTACTGGAATGATTTTGGGGCTGTTTTTGATGGTGTATGTACACAACGGCAACGGTTGATGAAGAATATGCAATTAAATGAATGGTAACTAGCTCAATCCTCTTTCCCTCATTTGTTCAGTAGAATTTTGTATTGATGATGAATATAACGTTCTACTGAATCTCTTTTTTTAGAAAAAAGAATAATTATTTCAGAAAAACTAAAAATACTGTGGAACTAAATAAAAGCGGAATATGTCTATTGTCCAGCATTGAATAATTACGGATAAAAATAGGCATATAAAATGAGCCAACAATTAGAACAAAGAGTTCATGGAAAACATCTTCATCTTAAAGATCTGTTAAATGAAGCTGGAGAAGAGAAAAAATCAGAAAGTCAGTTTAGGATTCTGAAACGTCTATGCTCTTGTGCATTTCCAATTTATGATATTACCGGATGTGAGCATGAAGCACTGATAATCCTTATTAATATTGCTGCGGGTGAGCAGGAAAAAATACTCTATAAATCAGTAGCTAAGAAGAATCTTAAAGATAAAGCCTTCCAAAAAAAGTCATTGAGCTCATTGGCAGGTGCACTCACACATAATGGTAAATTATTTGATAGCACACTCAGATCCAGACTGTTAGTTTTACCAGAGTATGATCCTGACAATGTACGGGTTCATAGTGGTTCCATTGCTCAGGGTCGTGATATTGGATATGCCTATAACAGCAACCTGGTAAGAGTGCAGAAGTGGATTCTGACACCATTTATCTATCGAAATAAACGGATTTGCCTGGCTCAGGTATTAGGCGGAAAAAGCAATAAGTTAATGGCGATTCTTAAGGATTTGGGGTTAGATGAGGCTTTCGCCGAAGAAATAAAAGCTGGGTTTGAAAAAACTGCTAATAGAAGACCAAAACAGATCGACGGCTCCCAGATTATTGTGCAGGATGAAAAAGGTAATGACCTGGCATTATCACCACTTTGTAGTCATTTGATTCATTGCGAGCTGCAGAATCGATTGAGAGAAGACCCGTTTTATAAATTAGCTAATACAGTGAATGTCGGTAGTCCCGTCAACGCTGGAGGATATGGCAACCTGGTGAGTGACAGTGGTGGACAGTTGAAACTGCTGTCGGTTAGACGATCCAGGTATCTCAGTTTGCTGGAACGGTTTTATCATCAGGTGAACAACGATTTGCCGGTATTCAATGCAATTGAGGTACACCAACTCGATGATATCGAATATGAGACCTATGAGCACAATAATTCAGAGCAGGAATCTGAATATCTGAATATTGGCCATCTGACTAAAATCCGCCGTAAAGTGAGCAGACTGGTTTATAGCCTGTTAAAACCTGTTTTGAAAGTCAAGTCAAGAGTAGGCAGTCATGCACAGTGGCTGAAACATTATCAGGTGTTATTGGCTGAACAATTGATTGCGAAGCCGGCCGACAGTGTAACCATAAAGTTGAAGGTGGCTTGGCTATCGGTGGCTCTGGGCCATAAGCGTGTGACGAAAGTAAGAAATGCATTGTTGGAAAATACATTTTGTAAAGACTTTGATATTAAAGATAAAGCGAAATTTTCTAATGTAGTTGAAAAAGATTTGGTGATATTAAACCCGGAGCAATTGATCAATATTTCTGCGTCAGCAGTGTTGGCCTATGTTATGAATCAGCTTGATTCATCCCTGCCTGCCAACATCAAACAGTACATTAGAAATGATGTAAAACGTGAATTATCGAGGTTATTAAAAAATGAATAAGAATAAATATTATTACCTGATAATACCGGATTTACAGCTTGAAAATGCCAACTTTCAGCAGGGCTGGTTAGTGAAAGGAATGCTTTCAATAACTGCACTGGGTGGTTGGGTTGAAAAACTGAGACGAAAAATTGATCCGGAAAAACAGTGGATAAAGAATATTCAGGCAGGAATGGCTATTCACCAGTATGGAGAATTATGCGATCGGAAGGCCTACGCTGAAACCCATCGTGAAGATAAGCACTATAAAAAATCCAGGGTTAAGCTTGAGCCTCTTGGCATGGTTAAGATGGACTTGCTGTTACGAATTCAAGCCAGCGAAATGAGCAGTCAATGTATGGAGGAGTTAATAGAAAAGAAATTAAGGCATTTTGTTATGGGAAGGCTTGCAGGTGGCTGGTTTTATCAGAAAGAAGAACCCAATTTGCGGATGTTCCAGTCTGCAGCTGAGTTGATGAAATATGTTCAATATTATCGTCATCATACCTTTTTTGTTTTGGATGCCAGTGAGGACTTGAAGCTATCCAGAAGTAATATGGATGGAGAAATGGACGCTCTGGATAATCTTCTATCCTTGCTGAGCAGTGAGCAGTCTGTTGGTCCTGAAACCATTCGTTATGCGCCAGGTGTCGTAGGCTATGCCTTGTTGGAAAAACCGGTTAAGCGAAGTGGGGCGAGAAATGAGCTGGTTCACGCCTATGCGGAACCACTGTTATCACTGATAAAAATGGTTCCGGTGGTATCGATAAAGCAGTATGGCAGCGAAGACGTTTTCTGGAGATGGTTCTGGAAAGAAAATCAATTAATTTATAAAGGAAGTACACAATGAAATTACAAGGTGGCGCATCATTTGAAAGATCGATAGAAGCTGCTTTTGCGACGTTTTGGGCGGTCGATGAGCAAGGGCGTTATTTGCCTTTAGAGAAAGATCGATGGAAAAATACGGCTCCTTTTGCGGATGTAAATTCGATCAAAGGCAAGAATTTAAAGAATCTGAATTCAAATAACATTGTTGATAAGGAGATGGCAATATTGCCCGCTCATTGCTCAACGCTGGCAATAAAAACGCAATTTGATTTTCTGGATTGCTGGAGAGAGCTTGCCAGCTGTACTACATATGCAGTGAGAGAGAAGATAGAAGAGTTTGGCTCAGAATTTGAGCGCCTCTTTGGCTTCGAAGTGTTTGCCAAAGCTTACCTGGAGAATATTCTTAATCTCAGGTGGTGTTGGAGAAATTACAATGCTTGTCGAATAGGTAGAGCTGTCAAAGTCAAGTTTAATGAAAAAGTGCATGAATTTAAGCTGGGAACTGCAAAAGAGTTTTATGCTTTAAGTGATATCGCCAAGAGTAAGCAAGATAGATCGGTTATTGATGAGCTGGTCGAGTTGATCGTTGCATCCTTGTCAGGAGACCACTCTTTTCCACGAATAGAAGTCGAAGCACTATTTTATTTTGGTGGAGGTATGGAGGTGTACCCGTCGCAGCTGTTTCCAGTTAATGACAAAGAACGGCGTAAAATATTGGCGACGACCGATGGTGAGAATGGAATTAAACAGGTTTGCTTTACAAAGGAAAAAATATTGAACGCAATTCATACCATAGATCGCTGGTATGTAAATGGAGATAATGGAGAAGGTTTAGAGCCTGTCAATATAAATCCTGTTGCTTACGATAAAAAGTATGCTATTTGCTGGCGAGATCAAGGTGAAAAAAATGATCTTTACAGCATTATTTCAAGCTTTGAAAAAATGTTACTGGCAATGAAGAAAAGGAAAGAACCTAATCAGGATGAAATGTTTCTGATGGCTTTTATTTTAAAAGGTGGGTTAATGGCTGAGAAAAATGAATGAGGAGGAGTAACACTATGACTAAGAAGCCAAGGTATTATATTGAGCTACATTTACCAGAAGATAAAGATATTCAGGCGATATCATGTTCGCATGTTATATCCTATTTGCACAGTTGTAATAAAAGAAATAACTGGAACATTGGTATTGATTTTCCACTCGAAAATAAAGAGGGCTTAGGGGCATTAATCCGTCTTTTTAGCTATGAGAAAGAGACGTTGAATATCTTTCTGAAAAGTAAAATGCTTGAAAAGCTTAAAGCTATTAATGCTATCAGCGGAAAAAGTAACTTTGTAACTCTGGTACCTGAATCTACAGAAGAAATATTATTGTTCAGGAATAACAAGATAGAAAAGAGACAACTGTCTTATTGGATGAAGAAAAGGTACAGTGAAAGTGAAGCAATAGAAATTATTGAAAAACTACCACCTGTAGATACGCATGCCCATCTGGTTAAACTGTATAGTAGTAAATCTAACCGACCAATGAAAAGATACTTGCATAGAGTTGAAGCTAAAAGTAGATCCGATGGTAAATTTAACTCGTACGGTTATTCAAGCAAAGATAAACATGTAACGGTGCCGTTCTTTTAGTTTATTTGGTTATTCTATGTTGTTTTACGATTATAAGTCTGTACAGATTATTACATAATTAAAAGAGGTGAGTTTTGATTATAAAAACAGAAACAGAGGGAATGATCCAAAAGAAATTTGATGAGGGTAGAGGTCAAGGATTTGGTGCAGACTATTTACCGTGGCTGTTTGCAAGTGATATATCGAACACTATTTCATACCGTATACGTGTGAAAGGACGTCATAATCGAGTCTATCACCTGGCATCCAGGTATGAACTTTGGCTATTTCTAATGTTGGAAAAAAACAGGTGGGTGACAGATATTAGAGAACAGTTCCCTCTGGACAGATCTTTAACTTTACCTATTGCCAAAGCAACAGGTATTGCACATCCAGGTCATAGTCTGGAAAGTAAAGTAGCTCAGGTTATGACGGTCGACTTTATTGTGACTGTTGACTACGGTACTGGGTACCAAAAAGATATTGCTATCCCATTTATTGATAGTAAAAATCTATTGACAGAAAGAGAATTAGAACTTCTAGAAATAGCTCGTATCTATTGTTTGGAGAGAAACTACGGATTCAAAATAGTTACAGAGCTGGATATTGATAGGAATCTCGTAGATGGCATGCATTGGTCATTTTCAAAATGGAATTTTGAAAATGATGAGTGGGCAAAAGAAAATTTAGTGTCTGCAAGTATGACAGTTAAATCTATGCTTAAAGCCTACTATGCAAAACCAATATCGATACGAGATTTCTGTAATCATATAAATACTATTGAAAAGTGGCCTGTTGGCAACTCGCTTTCAGTGTTTAGATATTTATTAGCAACAAGAGAACTTGATTATGATTATTTCTCTAAGCCGATTAACGAGAATACAAAAATTAGTGAAATTGAGATAGTAAGTGAAAAATAGTAGTATGTATGCAGTTATTTAATAATATGGTTTTTAGATGCAATCGTGAAAGCTTCGATACATTACAAGACTTCGGTTGTTTATTAGCTGAAGACAAAGATGTTTTTTTTAGATTGCTATGGGTCTGTTCGTGCAGTGATGCCTGTTATCTGATCGAACTGGCTGATGGAGCTGGGATGCCGTTCGAAGGCAGTCAGAGATTAATTTTAGAGAACATCAAAACCAAAAATATTGAGGTTGTTGATGATCGTTTTATTGTGAATCCTCATTTGTTTTCTGATAAACAGAGGTTAAAACAAAAAGAATTTAATAATTTGTTGCTTGATTTTTTACGGAATGAACCAGATTGTTATTTGAGGAACGTGCGAGGAGCGTATATTGCAAAGATCGTTAAAGAGTATAATGTACGTTATGATACTATTTATCAATGCATTAAAAGATACTGGCAGTTTGGTAAAAAACCTGCGGCAATGGCACCACAGTATAATAGGCGAGGTAGAGCAAAGGCAGAGCAAAAAAACACTACCGATAATGAAGCATCAGATACTGTCCATATTGTACCAGTACCAAAAAAACGTGGACCTGCTGGAAGTAAGCATAGGAAAGGAATTTCAGCAGTCCCTCACTATGATACTTTTGAATTGATTCTTGATACTGATCCTCTGGCTAAAAGACCACGGAAGTTGAAACAGCTTTACAAAAAAATGCTAAGGACTTATTTTCCTGGCTTGCCCCCTGAGGAAGTGGTTTCTTATAAGCAGTTTCTTAACTATAAAAATACAAAATATTCTCCGGCTCGCTATTTGAGAAGAATTCTTGGTGGGCGTGAGTTTAATAAACAATGCAGGCCTTTAACAAAGGATTTTTTACAGAATATTCCAGGGCCAGGTCATCAATTTGAAATAGATGCAACCATTGCAGATATCTTTATCGTCGGGATTATGTTCCGTGGAAGGCTTCATCTAATTTCTGAAGCCATTGAAAAAGGGAATTACGAAGAAAGTGAGAATCTGTCCTCTGAGCTATCACTTATGGTGATTGGAAGGCCTGTTATATACGCAATGGTTGATACTTATTCTCGGCTGATTGTTGGTCTTTATATTGGTTTGGAAGGACCAAACTGGAGCAGTGCCAGTATGGCTTTGGATAGTGGTATGTCAAATATGAGGACTTTGCTGGATCTTTATAATATTTCTGAAAGTGAACTACCACTACCTGAAGGTATGTCTATAGAAGATGTATTTCCTTGCGCAGGCATACCAGAGAAAATCCTTGCAGATAATGAGTCTTTTTCAAATAAAAATATCCCGCAGGGGCTCCTAGATCTTGGTATTCAGGTTGAAGTAGCTCCAGTACTCAGGCCTGATTTAAAGCCTGTTATAGAAAGAACATTTGGTTTGATACAACATTATGTCGAGCCTTATATTCCAGGTAAACCACTAAAGCCTGCAGAAGAGCGTGTACTTAAAGATCCTCGAAGAAAAGCATGTTTGACAATGCGCGAGTATGTCATCATGGTACTTAGTCGTGTGATACAACTCAACACGCAGACTAGGCAGCACTATCCGTTAACTCAACAAATGGTGGCAGAAAATGTGAAGCCAATTCCTGTTGAGCTATGGCATTGGGGTATAGAAAATAAAACGGGGCGATTATCGCGGCCATCACTTGATTTATTTAGACAGTCTATTTTATATCGTAAAGAAATTAATAATACACGTCATGGGTTACATTTCTATGGCGATCTTTATTATAGCTGTGAATCCGGTGATTCGGCAGGTTGGTTTATAAAATCAGCGTTCAAACGAAAGCATCAAATATGCTATGATCCACGAAATATGAATAAAATATATTTGCTGCACAATGATGGTAGTTATGAAACCTGTTACATGACAGCCAGATCAGAGCGACTGTACAAAGATTTATCTTTGGCTGAGATAGAACATATTTATAGGTACATTGATCGTGATAATGAGCTTTCAAACTATTGGCAAAATATGGTTGATGAAACTGAGCAAACTATTCAAAATCTGGTTAAACAAGCCAAGAAAAGAGCAAAAGGCAAGCCTATAATTACAACAGATATTAAAAATCAAAAAGTGGATGCATTGACGCAAGAAAGGATGAACGCAACACTGGCCTTGACTGATGAAAAGAACTCTATATCAGATAAACCATCAAAATCTGTTGATACTGTAGCCGAATCTGATTCAAGTAATGCATCAGAAAAATCGATTAATGATCGGTTTAGAGGTGTCTTCGGTAACTTTACTGATGAATAATATAAAGGATTTAAAATGAAAAATAATGATAAAAAAAATGGTAAAGTGATTTCTATAAAAGCTAAAAAAAACAAAGGTGTGTCAATGAATACAGATGATGACACTTCTAATAATGAAAATGTAATTGTTTTTGAGAAAGCAATGTATCGTCCTCAGTCAAACCTCTTATACCAGGGCAATCAATATATTGAGGCATTGCCACTTGTTCCAAATGTTCCAGATTTTATAAAGAAGACACAGTCTGAAATAATTTGCTCAGAAGAACAAAGAATATTACCTTTTAATAATAAAAAAGAATGTTGTTATGGTCTGCTTGACTTCTTTCATATTGATTATGAACATTATCAACTGTTTCAGAAAATAGATTTGGCAATTAGGCAAGGATACTACTTAAGAACGACGAGAGATCATGCATTAGGTGGTATTACAAATACTGGCTTTTGCCTTATAGGTATCAGTGATTGTGGAAAGACGAAGAGCATGATCAAAGCTTTGAAGGTTTTTCCAGATGTCATTATGCACGATACAGAGCTGTATCCAGATTTAGTAACTTATCAGTTGCCTAAGGTGGTGGTGCAGGTCTCACATGATGGTGATATTGATGGTCTTTGCAATAATGCTTTTGAAGGTTTTGATAATATATTAGGATCGATGTACTTTGAAAGATACTCTGATCTTTCGACGAATAAAAAAGTCAACAAACTGAAATTTTTATTAAAAAAACATGCCGTAGGGGTGATTGTATTCGATGAAATTCAGCTTTTCCTGCAGGGGAAAAAGGATAAGGTGACTAAGGCTAAGAATTTTTTGATATCATTTTCACAAAGAATCGGTGTACCTTTTATTTGCATAGGTACACCAGAAATTCGAAATGCGAAATTGACACTTGCTCAGGATAAAAGGATTACTGGTACTGAACTTATGCATTGGACAAGAATGCAAGTTAACAAAGAAAGTAAAGAAGGTGAAGTGCTGTATAAAAGTGATTGTGAATTTATGCAGTTTATGACTAATTTATTTTCTTATCAATGGACCGACTCTCCCCTTATTTTAACTCAGGAAGTAGCTGAAGAATTTTATAGAAATACTGCAGCAATCAAAGGATTGTGTGTAAAATTATATATTTTGGTGCAAATTAAAATTATCGAAAGTGAATGGAAGTGTTTTAATATAAATAAATCATTGAGTGCTGGGGATGTTGATAAGGCAGTTCCTGAATTGATTTCTTCTAAATTGATTCGATCTATATCAAAAGTTGCATTTGGCAAATTCCAGAAAAAAATTGACACATTGGTTTCTTATGATAGCCAGTTGAAAAATAGTTCAAATATTGTTTCTGATGAAAAATTTTTTGATGACAATGAAGATATTGATGTTAGGGCGTTAGATGTGAGAGAAATCGGTGATGAGATATTTCCTGATAGAGAGAGTGCACCTGATAAAAATGAAAAAGAAAAACATTTCAGGCAGCTGCGTGATCAAATACATTCGAGAAATTCATTATCTGAATACTTGAGGAATATAATGAATGTTTCAGAAGCAAAATCAATATCTTTAGCTGAATATGTGTTAGTCAACAATGCAGGTAAAAATATGAAAGATCTTGTCCGTATTGCACTCGATCTGGATATTTCAAGTATTGAGTCTATAGAACTGCTGTCACCAAAAGTTAATAGAGAGGAGGTTTGCCTTCTTGGTTGTGACACAACTATGATAAGAAATACTCTTACTAAAGGATGTACAGCCAAAGATATTTATCACGGTTTATTAACTAATAATCTAATTGCAGATGTAAAAAACCTTTAATTCTAATAGTTTATGAAAAATAGAAATATTTTGTTAGGTATAAAGTCAAAAAGAAAAATTGACTACTCTTCACACTATCTAGAGGATATGCCTTTATCTTTGTTTAAACAGTTGGAGTGCATAGGTAAACCACCTTATAGAATAAAAATAGTTGGTGGCTTGCTAAAGAAAACGGATGGTAGTTTATCAATAGCCGTTTTTTTTGCGAATAACAGTGTAGAAAAAGTTGTTTTTTTTCCACTTGCGTATTTAAGGCATATTTATCCTGGAAAAGAGTTCATATCAAAAGCAATGGAGTCTATACAGAAAGCTAAAGATGCTTTAGAATTGGAATTTTCACTATCGAGTTCTCAATGGTGTCGTTATGCTGATTTACCTATCAAAATAAAAGATTTTGTTTTAGCAGCAAAAATTCAACCAGAAGATTATTTGCTAGATAGCCAAGTAATCATTATTAAAAATAGAGCAGTGAAAATATTTTTACCGACAACTGAGCTTGTACGAAAGCTATTTGTTGAAAAAGCTCTATATGCGGCAGATGTCTTTATGCCTGATCATATTTCAAATCAGGTTTTGTACCACAGAAAAAATGGTAATACGCTGGATATTCATCTATCGAATGAGTGTGACAGGGTAAATTTAACGAAATCAAAGGTTATGCTTTTGGCCAGGAGGCTGCTATGTCCTCCATTTTCATCATTATTTGCTAGCGTTTATCAGAATATGATGACTAATAATAGTCGCGTTAAGCCGGTAACCATTAACATACCTGAGTCAATATTTCTGCTAACACTCACTACTACAGACTACGTTAGATTTTCTGACAATATATTTATATCAAAACTGGATATTTGTCGGCATAAAGAACCATTACCGGTTAGGTCTGTATCTATTAGGCACCGTGGCTATTATTATCAATTCCCTACACCTCGGTAGATATTATTCCATTAATTTATATATCTTGCGACTCTTATCCATCAGCTATAATGACATTTGCTCAAATTCAAGCTCTTTTTTCAAGACTCGAATGGATTTATGCTGTATATAAACGACATTCATATATTATATGGCGTTCGATGAATTTGATGAAATAGGGTCTAACTTGTTGATATATAACATAATATTATTACGCTTAAAAATAGCATTATAATTTTGGCGTTTTTTGTTGGCCTTATGCAAAATTACGATTATTTCTTTAGACTCTATATGAAGAAAGTGCTCTACAGCTACTATAAATAGCGGATGATTTTCCGCATTATAATAGGCTCATGACATCACTATCGGAAATGGTTCATACAGTTCGGCAAAGTACTCATTCAACGCTTGTGACTCGGCAAGGGCATTGGCACCACCGGCTCCAAGGTTGTGAAGTGAGTTCAGGTAGGATACGTAGGTATTATGTGACATAAGGTCGACAGTTTTAAGTTAGATTTGAAATAGATTTGGTAGTGTATCGGCACGTTATCGGGTGGGTAGAGCCTCTGCTCCGGCAAATGTTATGACATCGTCAGATAAAGCGTAGTATTTCTGAGCCTGCCTGCATCCCATTTTAGGTTCTGTCTGCCACACTCTTTGGCAGGTTGTCGGTGGCGAAGCTTTAATAACTCCTCGCTGTCGTTTACCATTCAGTTCGCTCCCTGTGTGGTTCTGGTGAGGCTACCTGCTTAATAGCTTTGCCCCAAGAGCTCAAACCTTAGTTTGTTCTGCAGCATGTCCTGGTCGGGGTATCTGGATATGCAGAAGCCTGAATCACATTAGATATATCGGCACCTCAACCATTACTCTTGTGAATCTGGATAACACAAACCGCTCCTCTGATTCACTGCTCGCACTTACGCTACCGCCCGTCAACTTTGTACAGCCATTTACAGGCTGACGGGCGAAAGTCTAATAGCGTCGTGCAAATTGTCATTTGGAAAGTAAATAGTTCGATTGTGCCAGAATTTGTGTGGGCTTGATAGCGAGAGTCGGTAGGGGCTTATGCAGAAATTAGGTGCCAAATATGCAGCTTGTTTTTTTGTTTTTTCACCGTTAATTCTCCTCAGAACACTGATTCTCCTCTGTACTCGGCGTTTTTCATAAATGAAGTGGTTATATAGTTCTCCGGATAGACAAATTTTCGATACAGGTCGGGCTGTGCAGTCTAACATCCATCATCAGTGATTAACCTAAATTCAGCGGTTAACCCCTGAGCTTCTGAGTAACTCCTCCGGTCTCGCCACTTGCACAGAGTCAAGCTGGTGAGGCTGTTTCAACCCTGACCAGCTTGTACCCCATTTCTTCTGCACGCTTTTTCATATTTTTAATCACTCGGTCACGATACTGCTCCTCGTAGTAATCCTGACCTCGCTCAACATATTCTGATCCATTTTTCAGCATGCTATAAATCAGTCGTGCAAGTTTGTGTGCAGTCGCTGTAATCGCTTTGGGTGCACCCAGCTTACTTCTCATCCGGCGATAATAGGCTCCTAGGGCACTTTTTGAATTTACCAGTGTCAATGCGGCCATCCTCAGAGCTGAAGCAGCCCTGTTTGGAATCCTTTTGGTCTTACTGCTTAACACCTTTCCCCCGGATATTTTGTTTCCGGGACTCAGCCCCAGCCAGGAACAAAAGTGCTTCTCTGTCGGCCAGCGGTTCATGTCCGTCCCTGTCTCAGAAATAACTTTCAGGGCGGTATTTTCTTCTATCCCCTCGATCGCTGTCAGATCGACCCCGGTCATCCTGTAAAGGTGAGCTCTTACATCAAAGCCGGGGGCGCTGGCTGATTTTCTCTTTGCAGGCAATGAGGCGCTTTCGACCTGATCATCGAACTGACTCAGCTGATTCTCAAGTGCCTTATCACAAGCTTCGATTTCCTTTTCGTAAAAATCATAAAGCTCAACGGCCTGCTTCAGAGCAAACAAATGCTCTGCCCGATAGTGTCCATGCAATGATTTAGCAATGACTTTCTCTGATTGCTTGCAATGGGAATCACGGTGGCTCGCCAATACTACAGGATCGCGCTCACCCCTGAGGATGGAACGAATGATGCTCATCCCGGTTTTGCCGGTAACATCCGAAACGACATTATCCAGCAGCAGGTTCATTTGGCGTAAGGCTTTCTGCATGTGCTGTATGTGCGACGCTCGATAGCGGATCAGGGTTTCACGTTGGCGCATGTAAGCACGCAGAGCGCACACCTGATCTTCAGGACGAAAAGCACCTTCAAGCAAGCCATGTGTATGCAGTTGTTGTAACCACTGGCAGTCCTGTACGTCACTTTTACGACCAGGGACGTTTTTAACGTGGCGTGCATTCACCAGCCTGACTTCAAGCCCGTGCTCTTCAAGCATTTCGAAAGCAGGAATCCAGTATATTCCGGTGGACTCCATGACTACGGTGGTAATCCCGATACATACAAGCCACTGGGCCATCATCTCGAGATCAGCAGTGAAGCAGGCAAAAGACCGGACAGGCTTATCATCCAGCTCTTCAGGGACAGCAACAAAGTGGAACTCTGAGCCAATATCAATGCCTGCCGCGTAGAGGTTGACGGTTTTAAGATGACCAGATATTCGTTTTTGTGCTTTAGTGGGTTTTGGGTTGTGCTTCATGATTGCCTACCTATACTCCAGAGCGAAGGCATATCTGGGTATGGGGCTGTCGATCATATGCAGTCTTCCGAACGAGATCGCCAGGCGTCATCAGTGATGCGGTCGCCAGCCTCCCGACCACGCTAAACTCCGGGCACGGGGCACCAGTGTGCGTTCGGCCTTTGGCCTGGATATGCCTTCCTCCTTATCGTAGAACGAAGGCTCAAGGTTAGCTTATTAAAAGAGTTACTCTGGGATGTGTGCCCGCAGGGTGGGCTAGTCCGCTAAACTCTAACCCTCAACAATATTGAGGGCTCGAAGATGGTTCGACCACCAAAACCCACTCCCCCAAAGGGTGAGTTGTCTGAAATGGAAAAAGATCCCTTATCCGTCAAACTCGAAGTCGATTCTTTCGACGGTAAAATTCATGTCGAGTGGGAGCCTGAAGCATCGGTCACCCCAATGGGACAGCTTCCTTTTTTTATACAGTTTTTAAAAACAGGTCACCGATTTGAACCCTGGATTAACGATTGCCCACTAACTTATAAAAGCCCAAACGCCCCTCAAAAAGTGGATGTGATTGGCTCATTAATGCTTTCCATTCTTTCAGGACATAAACGCTATGCGCATATCGGAACAATTATTGGTGATAAAGTAAACGCTCAGTTGCTCGGGATGAAAAAAATTGTCAGCGATGATTCTGCCAGGCGTGGTTTAAAGAAGATTGACGAAGATGAAGGCGTTGAATGGATGCAAAAACACCTCCATCTCTGTTTTGATCCGTTATTAACCATTCCATGGATTATGGATGTTGATGTTACCGTGAAAACCATTTATGGGCATCAGGAAGGAGCGGTTAATGGCTATAACCCACATAAGAAAGGGAGACCCTCTCATACTTACCACTCATATATGATGGCTAATCTTAAATTAATACTGGAGGTTGAAGTCAGACCCGGAAATCAAAGTCAAAGTAAATACTCTTTACCCGGTTTAATGGAGCTATTAAATCGACTTCCAAAACGCTGCTGGCCTGAATTTGTTCGTGGTGATTGTGATTGGGGAAGTGACCGGGTAATGAGCGAATTGGAAGATGCTGGTTGTCATTATCTTTTTAAAATGAAGAAGCACGACAACGTTAAGAAAGCCATAGGGAATGCACACTGTAGCGGAGGATGGGTAAAATACGACAACCATTGGGAGGGAAAAGAATCCGTAATTAAACTGTCAGGTTGGAAAAAAGAAAGACGCATAATTATTGTTCGAAGACGGCGTCCTGAAAATGAAATACCGATGTTGGAAAAAGGAATAAAAGAACGTCAACAAACGTTAGCATTAATAGAAGAGCCAGAAAATATAAAAGCTTACGAGTATTCGGTTCTGGTCACATCTCTTGATAATGATATAGTCTCGATCATTAATCATTATCGCAATAGGGCTGACTGTGAAAATAACTTTGATGAAATCAAAAACCAATGGGGCTGGGGCGGTTATGTAACAAAAGATATGGCAAGATGTCGAATGCTGGCCCGAATGGTTGCCTTGGTTTACAACTGGTGGACGCTATACGTTCGATTGAGTAATCCGGACTCCCATAAAGAATCAATTACCAGCCGTCCCTTATTAATGAGTTCAATTGGCAAGCTGACCCACTCTGGCAACCAAAAGAAAATAAAGCTGACAAGCCAGCATCGATGGATGTATAAAATTGCGAAATTACAAAGTGAACTGTGTGATTTTTTTGATTCAATCAAAAGTATCGCACCGCAGTTGAATCCAATTAACGCATGGTGTCGTATTTTAACGAAAGCGGTCTCAAAATTTTTGAAAAAAGGGCAGGTTATTACGATGCAACCATTAATTCGATCGGGCTAATGACTTAAAAAACGCTGCTCAGAACCGTGAGAAGCTATTCCTAATGGCATGGCTCAGTGGCGTTCAACTGCTGAATTTAGGATTAATGCTTAATTTCGACCCTATGAACGCCAGCATGCTAAAAGGCGGAAGGTGTGCTTTCAATATTGCCGGAAACAAATACAGGCTGATCGTCTGGATAAGCTATCCATACCGGGTTGTGTATGTCCGTTTTTTGGGTACTCATGCTCAATATGACAAAATTGATGCGCAGACTATTTAACGATGGAGATGAAAAGGGTGGATATTAAACCGATAAAAACGACTGAAGACTATCAGTCCGCACTGAAAGAAATCGAGTCACTTATGATGGCCGAGCCTGGTACTTCCGAAGGCGACAGGCTGGATGTTTTGGTTACATTGGTAGAGGATTACGAGCGTCGTCACTGTCCGCTCGACTTGCCTGATCCGGTTGCTGCGATCCAGTTCCGAATGGAGCAGGAAGGCTTGTCTGCTAAAGACCTGGAGCCAATGATAGGCAAACGCAACCGAGTTTATGAAGTACTAAATCGTAAACGTCCTCTGACGTTAAAAATGATCTGGAGACTGCATCAGATGCTTGGCATACCCGCAGAGTCGCTTATAAAGCAACCGCTATAAATCATTCTTTTCTTCCTTGTTCTCCAAGCACTCAACGCCCTGAGTCTGATCTTCAAGATCACAGACAGAGAAGTTTTTTTGCGGTAGTTAGAGTCTTATGATCATTATGGTGTAGACACTCTGGATAAGGAGGAAGAGTTTGGGCTTGGAAGGCATATCAACCAGTTCCGAAAAAAAGCGAAACCCTTTCCCGGAGCCAGACGACAGGAATCGTTCCTGCCCATGTCCAGAATGGTGGATGACTGGCTTTACCGGTTTGCCAGAGGTTTATCCAAATGGCCATATCCAAACACTAAGGACGGAGACTTTCCTGACCCGTACCGGTTTGAAGACCTTGAAAGGAATGGAAAGTTTGCCCCCACCGTTGATGAGCTGATGGCTGAGACAGTGCCTGAGGTACCGGACAACGTTGTTAATCTGGCAGATGCCCGTAAAAAAAGAGCGCAGGCCTGAGTAAGAATCACTTCGCAAATAGCTGCTATTCTTTCCTTTTTCAGTGTTCTGACACTTAAATCAGGCGTGTTCGCACGTAAAAAATGATTTCTGTAACGATTGGTGAGGACTGATCTTCGACGCTATTGGTTGCAGAACCATACTCTTGCCGTGAGGCACCCACCACTCTTCGAGAGTCCTTCCACACAGCAATACCTCTGCTGCAATGATGCCGGTGCATAGTGACACTGGCACAGGGTTGATCAGACAAAGGCTTTTGTACATTCAACCACCCCAAACACTTATCCGGTTATTCGTGATAACGCACCCTGTTTTTTCATCGCTCAGTTCATCGGGCGCAGGACTGGAGTCGCAAGTCAGGGTAAGTGCATTTCCCCAAAGTCATTTCAAGAGACCGCCTCTGATTGTATTGGCATCCGTGCCTTACAGCTCGCCCAGAGTCCAATGGCACTGACTTAAGACTTAATCCCTTGGCATGAAAGGCTTGCCCAAGAACAAATCATCTATAAATAGATGAAGTTAACAGAGCCCTCGAGCAAGCCATGAACAAGTCTAGCCCAGAATATCTAAAACTCGCTGACCAATGTCTGAAGCAGTTTGCACAAACATCTGAAGACGCCTTGGCTTCTCTACTCTCCACAGAGATCCTGAATGCCTTTGAGAAAAAATCGACCTCCAGAGTTAGAGATTATCCAGCCCTGAAAACCCTTACTCTTTTTATGCGTCAGGTGTCCAATGAAGACAAGTCCTGCAGAAAGGTTCTTGTACAGGAGTCACTTGAACAAGCAGCAAATGACGAAGTGTCCGACAAAACCAAGAATGACGCCTACTGCAAAGCACGTAAACGGTTGCCGGAAGATCAGGTAAAGTCATTGTTTCAGATTTCAGGAAAACGACTGGATGAAGAAAGCCCGGAATCATGGTTGTGGCACGGTCGGCGGGTTGTTATTGCCGATGGAACCACTGCTAATATGCCTGACACGACTGAAAACCAACAGCTCTATCCCCAGTCAAAATCCCAAAAAAAAGAAGTAGGGTTCCCTACTGTCAGGATGCTTGCCTTTATCACGCTGGGAAGTGGAGCTCTCATTGAGACAGCCATGGGAGCTTGTGAGGGAAAAGGCAGTGGAGAGCAATCTCTGATGATACAAATGATCCCGAACTTGAATGCTGACGACATTGTGCTTGGCGATGCCATTTTCGAGACGTATTTCATCCTGGCACTTTTGCTTATAGCAGGTGTTGACGGTGTTTTTGAAAAAAATGGTGCGCGTAAAATCGACTTCAGAAAATCCTTCATGAAACTGGGAAAAAAAGATGCTTTATTCAGATTGGAGCGTCCTCCAAAACCACCCTGGATGAGCAGAGAGTTTTACGATCAGTGGACACCGGATCACCTGATTATCCGTGCCATTAAAACGAAGAATCGTATCATCGTTACCACATTGATTGATGCAGAAGCATATCCACGCTCTGACATTAGCGCACTGTACACCAAACGCTGGAATATTGAGTTGGACTTCAGATCCATCAAAACAATTATGAATATGGAGATGTTGCGCTGTAAGACTCCAGCGATGGTGCGTAAAGAAATTTATGTTCATTTTCTGGTTTACAATTTGATACGGGCATTAATGGCGCGAGTGGCCAAAGCCACAGAGCAAGTTCCGAGGGATGTGAGCTTCAAGGCAGCAAAACAGACGCTAAATGGGGCTCGGGTTTTACTGTTATTCTGTCCAAATTGCACTCTCAACCAGGTTCAAGCTCAAATGATAGTTATCATTGGAGAACATAAAGTTGGAGACCGACCGGGACGATCAGAACCAAGAGCTGTAAAGAGGCGACCAAAGGCATTTAAAAAGCTCCAGCACTCTAGGGCTAAAGCTCGTCAACTCAATAAGTACAAGGGGTGAGAGCTTAAGTCAGTGCCATTGGCCCAGAGTCCTCTATTGACTTTTTTACCACTTTTTCAGCGGATTTTTATGGGCAGGCGTGATACCTGGCCCGGCGAACCATTGTGTTACAGGCTGTCCCGTCCGGCTGCTACGTGATGCAGCTCACCATTAAACTTTGCAAAGGGTTTTCAGGACAGAGTTCCGCCGTACGATAAAAGTACGACAACATGATACCCTAGGCAGCCTCGGGCATTTGTGAGGATACTCGAGGTTATATGGTTAGGATAAGGAAATAAGAATGATTCAAAATAGCTTAGCTATTACAACAACGTTTATTGCCTATTTGGCGATGATGCTTGCGATCGGTGTAATTGCTTACAAGCGCACATCCAGCTCAAGCGATTACTTTCTTGGAGGGCGTACACTTGGCCCATGGCCTGCGGCACTGTCGGCTGGCGCATCCGATATGAGCGGATGGTTGCTACTTGGTCTGCCTGGCTACGCCTACGCAGCTGGTATTGAGGCTTTCTGGTTAGCTGGTGGCCTGCTGGTTGGAACCTGGCTAAACTGGCTGGCGTGTGCCAAACGACTGCGTACATACAGTATTACAACGGACGCACTCACCCTGCCTGAATACCTGTCCCGTCGATTCAACGACAACTCTAAGATGATTCAGATTATCTCTGCGTTCTTCATTTTACTTTTCTTCCTTTTTTATACCAGTTCTGGCCTGGTTGCCGGTGGTAAGCTGTTTGAAACCGTATTTGGTTTGGATTATACCCTTGCTGTGGTGGTGGGTACGATCTGTGTGGTTTCTTATACCCTGTTTGGTGGCTTTCTGGCCGTATCATGGACTGACCTGGTTCAGGGTCTGTTGATGGCCGCGGCACTCATGATTGTACCTGTTATTGCGATGCAGGACGGTTTTGGTCAGCTACCGGCTAGCGTAGAGGCAATCAATCCAGAGTTGTTGACACTTTGGTATGACTCTAAAGGAAAGCCGCTATCAGCCATTGCAATTATCTCTTTGGTCGCCTGGGGTCTGGGTTACTTTGGTCAGCCCCACATTCTGGCGCGCTTTAAAGCATCACGCACAAACAAAGATCTAACCACAGCACGTCGCATTGCCGTGGTCTGGTCTGGACTGTCGATGACAGGTGCGATGCTAGTGGGCATTGTTGGTCTAATTTATACCGCCAATGCTGGTGGTGATGTGCTGACCGACGGCGAGAAAATTTTTATGCTACTCGTCAATGCGTTGTTTCACCCCATGATCGCAGGCATCTTGCTGGCTGCCATTCTGGCGGCCATCATGAGTACTGCGGACTCTCAGTTGCTCGTTTCTTCTTCAGCACTTGCAGAAGATTTCTACAAGCAGGTCATCAATAGAGAGGCAACAACAGAACAAGTGGTGATGGTTGGTCGCATAGGAGTCATCCTCCTGTCGGTTATAGCACTGATACTGGCGATGACACCGGATAGCTCTGTGCTTAGCCTGGTTTCTTACGCCTGGGCGGGCTTTGGTGCTGCATTTGGTCCAGCTATTCTGCTAAGCCTTTACTGGTCTGGTATGAATCGTCATGGCGCCATTGCAGGTATCATTGTGGGTGGTGTGACGATTGTCGTTTGGAAGCAGCTGACCGGGGGTATTTTTGATATTTACGAAATTGTCCCCGGATTCATCCTGTCGACAATTGCCATCATAGCCGTAAGCTCTGTGACAAATGGACCGGATCAAGCGGTTCGTGATCAACATAAAGCGTTTGAGAAGAACCTTGTTGAGTTAGACTAACTTTCTCAGAACAGCGCCACTCGGCGCTGTTCCAATACGCATGGTGGCGACACAGAGTTTTTTATTTAAAAACCAACAACATTGAACAGCAATCAACATGTCCTATAGTTAACCCACCTTATTACCTGCTCATCAGGAACCAGCTTTCTACCCTCAGGGTAAAGCCAGTGACGATTATGATGAAAAGGTTGTTCGGCCACACAGGTTAGAGTGTCTGCTGACCCGGCAGTTCAGGCATTCGCAGCAGTGTGGTTTTTCCGGGAATTGGCTGAATGGTCTGTGTCGTCGGATACGCTTGAAGGCTGACAGCGAAAGCTGGTTTTCTATAGGGTTACGGTGTCCACCGTCCCTTCCTTCCTGTCACTTCGGTGAATTTCCTGTCGACGTATAGGTTCTCTGACAAGCTACCACTTGTCTGATGAATCGTACGTCCTTCTCGGCAACTGCTCCTGCGTTGTCCTATCTCCGGCATCCGTGCCGTCGTGCATGGCAGAACACCTCTGCCGTGCAGGGAAGTTCTGCCTTTTGGTTTTAAGGAGAACTTCTATGGTTACCGCTAATGGTGTGCATGAGGGTGATAATGATCTGGTGGCTCGTTTTGCGGAGCGTTATGGCTTCCGTGAAGATGAGTTGCTGAATACGTTGGCACAAACTGCATTCAGGCAGCAAAACGGTGCGCTTCCTTCCCGGGAGCAACTGATGTCTCTGTTGTCTGTGGCAGTTAATCCCTTCATTCGTCAAATATGGGGTGCGCCGTTGTGGCGTGTTTATTCGTTAATTTAAGGAGGAGTTTGCACTGCTTCGAATGTGCATAAAGCGCCGACCTTAGGCGAGGGGGAAATCCCCGAACTGAACATAGCATGGTCGGAAAAGGCGATCTGAGGGCTAAGAGTCAATGCCCTATATCGACGTCAGCTATAGATGCTATGGCTAAACCCATACTGGTTAAAGCCCAGCAATAACAGCGGGTCACTGTGGTGCCCCTCTCGAAAGACTCTTGTCAACGAGATGAGTCCCGACTCCCAATTGCCGCCCAGACGATTGGAAATAGAGTCGAAGCTCGGGACTGCTGGCCAAACCGCAAAGCAGTACAGGTAACATATTGCGGAAAGGCAGCCTAAGGCATCAGGAACGAAGAACACGTAACTGCGGGATTGCCTAAGGGAAGTAATTCCTAAGGTAACGGAGCGGTCGTAGTAGTCAAATGCCTGATGTAACGGTCAGGACAGGGCGAAGGGTCGCAGGTATTAATCAACTGTAGGAGAGACAGTCACAATGGAAGCCGTCTACACGACAACCGATGGATTGGCTCAAATTCAGTTACTTGCAGAGGAAAATTATGGTCAGAAAAACCATGTGAACCGGTGTCTCTATCGGCTGCTTAGTGATGAAGCGGTACTGATTACTGCTTATGAAAACATCAAGAGCAAAGCCGGCAACATGACAAAAGGCACAGACAACAGAACGCTTGACGGGTATTCCCTGAAGGTGATCAGGAAGGTCATTCAGGAACTTGAGGCTGAGAGTTTTCAATTCTCCCCTGTCAGAGTTCAGCCGATTCCAAAGAAAAACGGCAAATTCCGTAAGCTGGGCATAGCGCCACCGCCAGAAAAGGTCGTTCAGGAAGCCATGAGAATGATCCTTGAGGCAATCTATGAACCGTCTTCAGCGACTACAGCCACGGATACCGCCCTGCAAAGAGCTTTCATTCAGCCTTGGAACAGGTCAACAATCACTGGAAAAGTGTTAAATGGATTATTGAAGGTGACATTAAACGATTCTTCGATAACGTTGACCATCATGTGCTGATTAACATCTTACGCAGACGGATAAAGGATGAACGGTTTATCAAACTGGTTTGGAAGGAGGGTTCCTGCCCTTTTTTTATTTTACGAAGTGGCAGGAAATTAACGATGGAAACTGGGGTTCAGGCTATGCCAGCGGCTTTACAGCCTGCTTTTTATGAACTGAATGAAACCTTTGACCTGGATACGAATCAACTGATCCTTCTCGAAGGTTTTCAGGCGTGCGTGCATCCGGCAGTACCAGCTGTTCAGCCTTATCTATTTGACAGAGACCGGCTGCGGAAGTTGCTGGCGTTTCTCGATAACCCTGAAGGCGACGGCTTGTGCCTGACAGGGCCGACAGGTTGCGGCAAAACCAGTCTGGTGATGCAGGCGGCTTCAAGGTTGCACTGGCCTACACAGATGGTCCCTGTTCACGGAAGAATGGAACTGGATGATCTTCTGGGTCAGAAAGTTCTTGATAAGGGTGCAACGCCTTTTCAGTACGGAGCATTGAGCACTGCGGTTAAGGAAGGTCATATCCTCATCATGGATGAAATGGATGTGGCCGATCCCGCAGAGCTTACCGGATTGTACGATCTGCTGGATGGTGCGCCTCTCGTATTGGCGCAGAACGGCGGAGAAATCATTCCGGTGCATCCAAGATTTCGGTTTGTTGCCACGGGTAACAGTGCCGGGGCGGGTGATGGCAGTGGTTTGTATCAGGGTGTGCTGCGACAGTCACTGGCCTGGTTAGACCGCTTCCGTTGTATCGAAGTGGACTACCCCGATGAGTTCACTGAGATAATGATTCTGGACCAGGTGGTGCCAGACCTTTCAACCATCGTCAGGGAAAAGATGGTGAAGCTCGCTAACGAGGTTCGTCGTCTGTTCACTGGTAATACAAATGGAAGAGGGGAAGGTCACAGCTCAGTGTTACGTTGTCCACTCGTGGGCTGGTGCGCTGGGCAAGGCTGTCGCTCCGGTTTCAGGGTGCGCCGAGGGTGTTTGAATACGCCCCTTGCTCCGAATACGATTTCAACGGTGTTCTCTACCCGAACCCGAGAATTGTATTTTCCAGAGTTGCGCTTTCACTCGTTCCGGCATGACGGCATCTCCCGATTGTTTGAACAGAAAATGAGTATTCCGGAAGTGGCAATCAGAAGTGGTCATAAGACATGGGACAACCTACGACGTTACACCCATTTGATCCATAAAACTCCGCCTGACCTATGGAGTCGCTGCAAGGAAATGGAAGCTGAATTCTGGTCTGGCAATGAGCCGAAAGGGCGTCGGATGAAAGCGATGTTCAAAGGGGAATAAGCGATTCATTCCGATAGCTGTTCGGCTTGCGGCTGACAATCAGACAACTCAGGAGGTTGCAGTCGCTCATTTTCAAGTTCTTGTAGTTCCCGCTGTACCTGAGCCTGCTCCTCCCGTACTTTGTCTAATCGTTGTTGTAGCTCTTGAAGTTCTTGTTCTGATTCGGCTTCTAATTGCAAAAGTAGTAATAAGCGCTCCTGCTGTTCAGGTGTAAATTCCAACTCCTGAAGTATGCGCTGTTGCTCTTCTTTTGTAGACTGCAAGAGTCGCTGCAATAGTTCTTCAGGGGGAGTCGCACTTGCTTTTTCTCCGAGGCTGAAGACCGTGAGAATGATAGCGATTGCAAAGCTTTTCATGTTTGTTCACTTTAATAAAAGTACTTTTGTGTCAGGTATAGCTGGTGAGTTGTACTTTATCCACCTCCCTTGATTTTCTCCCGCCCTTACTGCCCACATAGATGTCACACAAATGCTTCCAGATCATCGGTTCAAGGTGGTCAAGACTGTCGATGACCACTGTCTTGTAAGCATGGTCAGTGCTGTACAGTGCGGCTATTGCATCCAGAACATCCTTATAGCTGCGTAACAATGGAAAGGCATCGACGCTTATCTTGCCCAGCCCGTCTTCAGTACACAGAAAAACAGGGTCAGGGCTGCAACTGGCAAAGGTGGTTTTACCCAACCCCGCTGACCCATACACCAGAACCCTGGGAGCTTTGATGCCGGTTGTCCGGCTGATGGAAGGGGCGGGCGTGATCCGACGGGAGCCCGTATTGAAGTCAGGGGCTTGAGAAAAGCCTGTATCGATGCCGGTGTCATGACCTCAAAAAACTGGGGGCGTACTTTTAATGCGCTGGTTGACCGGGGTTTTCTGGAGATACAGGAACCGTTTGTTTCGGTTTCAGACAAAGGGCAACAGGCTGTTACCGGGGCTTGAAAAAGCCTCAAACCCATAGGGGTTGAGGACGGTGATTTTTGGATTTCCTCAACTGACCTCAGAACCCCTTGTTTTTTAAGGGTGAAAGCAGAGTTGGGTGCCTTTAGCCGACTCCTCACCTCCCCCCTTCCTTTCTTAAGAAAGGGAGGGCGGGATGAGGGGAGGGAAGCACGAAGACAAAAAGGGCTTTGAAGAAAAGCAGTTTTAGAGAAGAGTTCAGAAAAAAAATTCAGGGAAGAAAATAATGAATGTGATTATTGGGATAGACCCCGGATTGACCGGAGCCATAGCAATTCTGAACAGCAGTGACCAATCCATTATCCGCCTGGAAGATATGCCGGTAATTCCCGACGGCAGAAAAAAGAAAGTCAGCGGTCATGGCCTGAAGCAAATCCTTGGCGTTCACTCCAGGCACGAAATCGATATGGTTTATCTGGAACAGGTAGGCGCAAGACCGGGGCAAGGGGTGGTGAGCATGTTCAGCTTTGGCAGATCGTTAGGGGCGGTTGAGGCTGCCGTCAGTGTGATGGGGCTGCCACTGACGTATGTATCACCACAAAAATGGAAACGGGCAGCAGGATTGTTACGGGCAGACAAGGACGCCAGCCGGGGCAGGGTGTTAGACCTGTATCCGTCAGCTGACGTGTTGAGGAAAAAGGACAATGGACGAGCTGACGCTGTGCTCATCGCACGCTACGGGAGCCAGAGCGCATGAAATTTCTATCCGCACGACAGGCGATACACGACGCTTATGCCACCAACCTGACCAGTAAAGGGTTTGAGATTAATCCGGTGAGTTTTCCTTCTTCAGGCAACACCCGTAAGCAGAGTAACGACAGCCGTATCTGTCATACGGTGGAGGCGGGAATTGTGATTGCCGCTGTGGAAGGTCTGGAAGAACCGTTCCGGTCATGGGCAAAGTGGGCGTATGGGCCAAGGACACAGGAGTTTTTGCCGGAACAGAACCGGTTTTTTCGGTGGTTGGATGAGGATGTTGCCCGGCGGTTGGGTGAGAGTGAGCGGCAGTATCGGGAGGTGACCAGACAGCGGATTCGGGATGTGGTGGCGTATACGGTGTTGGATTATCGGAGTTTTATTATCAGTGGGAGACACCTGTATCCGGTGAGTGAGATTATCAAACGGTGCAGGATTCAACGGCAGAATTGAAAAAGGGATTTTGAGGGGGGGTATGGAGAGTATTGGGGGGTGTGTGATGAAATGTTAGATAGAACAGTACTTATTGGAGTAACTGGAAAATTTACCATCCTTTGAAATATGTAGATTGTCGTTTATAGATTAACAATTAGGCTTATGGCAATATATCTGAGCAGACAGCAAAAAACTGATTATATCAACGGAAATAATAACAATGCACAAAGGTATTTTGACTGTTTTTTCAGCAGTGAGTCTGCTGCTAGTAGGTTGTTCTACAAGCCCGTCAAAAGACGCTATCCATTTTGCCAAAAAACAAGCTGATACTGATATTTATGGAGAGCTGCGCTATGAAAATGGGTCGTATGTGCTGTCACCATTCTTTTATCATGCTAAGTATTACGAAGGCAGTTCGTTCAAGACTGAAAAAGACGTGTGGAAATTCAAAATTCCAAGCCTTGAGCCTGCATTCAATACGAGCAGATTCAAATGTAAAAAAACAGTAGGCATAAATGGCTGCGAATCTTGGGAAAAAAGAGAAACTCATTTTCAACACGTTAACTTTACGAAAAGTGCTTATGGAAATACCCCAGAGCAAAATAGAAAAATTTTACAAGAAGAGGCACAAAAGGAACCTATTACGACTAAAGATGTTGTTACTGGAGCAGTTGCAGCTCCCTTTGGAGCAGCCGCTTTAGCTGTAGTTGGATATAGTGCTCTGTTTGTTGGTGCAGTGACGGCACCAATTATGGTTGCAGAGGCTGTTGTTGATCCTGATCAAGGGTTTGAACGAAATAATTGGGTGGAATTTGAGCACCAAAAGTTCCATGAAGTGGTGAATAGCCTTGTCGTGAATGAATTTGAATCAGTTGATAATTATGCTAGGAAGGCAAAAGGTGTTTCTGGAACTTATGCGAATCTCTATAATTCAATTAACCAAAAAAATACTTCTGTAGAACAAAAGGGTAAGGAGAGAATAAAAGAGATATCTATTTATAATTCAATGAGTGAATTTGTCCCCAAGTTTAAATTTTCACCAGCCAAAGCATCCGGTAAAATAGCTATTTCAGAAAATTTTGAACGATTTGAAGAAGAAGAGATTGATCGCATAGAATCTCATTATAGAAAGGTTCTGAAAGATCAAAATGCTTTTTATAATAAAGCCAAATCAGATGCTGTAGCAAAATATAGCAAGAAACAAAAAAGTGATTTTAATCTTTCGGTGACTTCATATCAGATTGGCAAGTTTATCGAAAAGTACGAATCTCTTGATCAACTGAGTTTAATACCAAAAGCAAAAGTTAAATTAAAAAAAGCTTTGGCTGATGAAGAAAAAAGACGAGTGATTGCTGCTGAAAAAGAACGACTGAAAAGGCAAAAAGAGCAGGAGCAACTAGCTAGATGGAGAGCAAGTGTGAAGTCTGGCGATGATACTTTCTGTGGTCCTATTATTGAAGTGAACCAATCAATGATCAAAATAGCTGTAAGAGCTCAGCTGCAAGGCTATGGCAATGAAGCTTGGCTTAAACGGTCGGAACTGTACCCTTCATCTAAAGGCTGCCTGAATCAGAATGGAAGGTTGTACCCCAAAGGCTAAAATTCCTTTACGACTTGCCAACGATTACAAAATAAGCCATTATTTTTCACAATCATCAAAGCCTCACTCCTAACCGATGTGGGGCTTTTTTATTGCCCGAAATTGCCCTTATTCCTCACCATAGACCGCTTATGCAAGACATCTCCGACAGACTGGATCGGATTGATGTAAAGCTCGACAAGTTAAGTGAAGCCGTCTCCCAACTTGCCCGTATCGAAGAACGCATTGCTCATCAAACCGAAGGCATGAACCAGCTGGATTCGCACCTGAACGATATGGAAACCCGCATTCGTGCCCTGGAACTGCAAAGTAGCTCCCGGGGTATCATCATTGCTCATATTGAACGCTTCGGCTGGATTCTGGTCACTGCACTGGTGGGCGTTGGGGCTTATTTACTGAAGGAGTAAGTGATGAAGCCAAGGACGGCGACGAATTTTATTGTGATTCACTGTTCAGCGACCCGGGAAGATCAGGACTGTACTGTCGAAGATATAAGGCACTGGCATGTGGTCGAACGACACTGGAGCGATATTGGCTACCACTGGGTGATTGAACGCAGTGGCCTGGTGCAGCCGGGTCGCTCGCAGGACGCCATCGGCGCACATGTCAGAGGCCACAATCATGACAGCATAGGCATTTGTCTGGTGGGTGGGTTAAGTCAGGAAAACCTGCCGGAAGACAATTTCACCCAGGAACAGATGCTCAGTCTGGAAATGCTGGTGGAGTCCCTGCAACTGCGGTATCCGTCTGCAAAGGTGGTGGGGCATTCGTTTTTCAATCCCTATAAAGCCTGCCCGGTTTTCAGTGTGGAAGACTGGCTGGAGGAACTGTCATGAGCTGGGCAACGGCGATTCCACTGTTAGGTACGCTGATTGACCGGGTGCTTCCCGACAAAGCCAAACAGGATAAGGCGAAACAGGAGCTGGCCAGCATGATTGTCAGCGGTGAACTGAATGAGCTTGCAGAACGTGCCGGAGTCATCAAAGCAGAAGCACAAGGCGAGAGCTGGTTGCAGCGGTCATGGCGTCCCATTGTCATGCTGGTGTTTACCGGGTTGATTGTCGCCCGCTGGCTGGGCTGGTCAGCACCGGATTTGTCGGAAGCGGTGGAGCTGAAACTGTTTTCTATTGTTCAGCTGGGTATCGGTGGTTACATCGCCAGTCGGGGGATTGAAAAGGTGGTGGACAAGGTCAGGAGATAAAGAGGATGGCAGCGAAAAAATACAAGCTGGTGGACAAGAAAGTCAGCGACCTGATCCCCTATGTGAACAACTCCCGGGTTCACGACGATGAACAGGTGATCCAGATTTGTTCTTCCATCAGGGAGTTCGGGTTCACCAATCCAGTGTTGATTGATGAAGATAACGGCATTATTGCCGGTCATGGCCGTTTAATGGCGGCGAAAAAGCTGGAGCTGAAAACCGTTCCCTGCATCGTTCTGGCGGGGTTGTCAGACGCTCAAAAGAAAGCCTATGTGATTGCGGATAATGCCATTGCCCTTAATTCCAGCTGGGATATGGACAAGCTGTCGCTGGAAGTCGAAGCCTTCCAGGCTGAGGACTTTGATCTGGAGGTGTTGGGATTCAGGGATGATTTTCTGGTATCCCTTTACGACGAACCGCCACAACCGGATGAGCAGGAAAAGCCGGAAGAACAGTACTCTGAAATCTTCAATATTATCGTGGAGTGCGACAGCGAAGACCATCAGCAGGCTATCTACGACGAACTGACCGGGAAGGGATACAAATGCCGAGTGCAAAGTTTGTAGTGGAGTCCAGGATAAAGCCTTCTTTCAGAACCGAGAAGGTGAAGGGGATGTTTGATATCAACTTCGATTCGGTAAAGAAAGAATTTGATGTTGATATTCCCATTGAGGACAAACCGTGGAATATAGGCCTGATTGTCGGTGCCAGCGGTTCTGGCAAGACGACCATCGCCAAACAGGTGTTCAGCGACTATGAACTGTTTACCGGGTTTGACTGGTCAGATCGTGCCGTGGTGGATGATTTCAGTGAAGGGTTGAGCGCAAAGCACATCACCGAATCATTGAGCAAAGTGGGTTTCTCTTCACCGCCGGACTGGTTGAAGCCTTTTGCGGTGTTGTCCAATGGCCAGAAAATGCGAGCGGAACTGGCGAGGTTGATTCTGGAGTCCGACAAGCCGGTTATCTACGATGAGTTTACCAGTGTCGTTGATCGCAATGTTGCCAGGATCGGCAGTGCCGCTATCCAGAAATACATTCGCAAAGAGAATAAGCAGTTTATCGCTGTCAGCTGTCACTACGATATTATTGAGTGGTTACAGCCGGACTGGGTGTATGACTGCAACAGTCACACCTTCAAACGGAGGCGTCTTCGACGACCCGAAATCATTGTCGATGTTCGCAAAGCGCAGCAATCCGAATGGGAAATATTCAGGCCGTTTCACTATCTGAGCAGTGTCCATAACCGTTCGGCCCATAAATACATTGCCGAGATTAATGGCGAGCCGGTTGGCTGGTGCAGCATCCTGCATTTTCCTCATCCCAGTAACCCCAAACTGAAACGGCTGCACCGAACCGTAGTGTTGCCGGATTATCAGGGGCTGGGTTTGGGCTTTCAGTTGCGCTGTTACATTTGTGAGCTGTACAGCAAGCAGGGGTTCAAGATCAGCACCGTCACCACCTCACCGCCGCTGATCCATGCCATGAATAAATCACCGAAATGGAAAATGACCCGTAAGCCCGGACGGGTCTCGAAACCGGCGACGTCTATTCTCTCCAAGCACTCTTACGAGCGTTTGACAGCCTCGTTTTAATATGTAGGCGAGAAAAACGAAGGTTCCTGAGACCTTCTGTGCTTTGCGGGTGCGAATGGGCGCAGAGTTGGGTTAGTGACAGAGCTGAAAACGAGGTATACACGGGTATACAGGAATGCCTCGTTCCCTCTCCTTAAAGCATTCTTATGAGTAACAGCTCAAATATCGTCCTCGAACATATCAAGTACATTTTCAGTCATTTCATCGTTAGGTTTTTGTTTTTTTCTATTTTGATGGAACGCCATTTGCTGTGGTGGTGACATTCTGAGCATTTTTTTAGAGGTTGTGCATGTACCTGCCTGGTAACCCAACGTAAAAGCTTTCTTGGTACGCTTTCTATCTTCAGCTCGAGTCCTCATTACGAGTTCTTCATCTGTTTTTTTGGCTCTGGTCATAGCTTACTCCACACTAATGTAATGCCATTATTTTTTTCTGTCATAGCCTATGAAAAGTAGTACCTTCAGTATGCTCTGTAAACATTCAGAGAGGATTAATAATCACAAGCCAGCATAATGGTCAGTATCCGGACGGTTTTGCTTAAATCCGTCGTATCCTCCGAGCCGTGTTCCATATCCGGGGCGTAGTAATCAAACCTGGCGATGATCCATTCCTCTTCAAATTTGAAGCGGAAGAAATCATGCTCTCCGTAGGGATCGTTTTCCTCATTGAAGTGGTTAAATTCAGCAATCGCTTTCAGCAAACCGACTTTGTCCTCAATGGTGTGCTGCAGGTGGGCAGTCATCATGATTTCGTACCGACACTGGATCAGGGCAAGGCTGTTTTTTACTTCCAAACTGATCAGCGACTGTCGTACGGCATCATTCAACGTGGCTATTTCGTACATAAGTACATCCCATTCATTTTGTGTTTATCAGGGTTCGAGTGAGCTATATAGGGGGCTGGCGTCAGACTTGCGAGAAATAATCAGCAAACATTGAACAGACGTTCAGGATGACAGCCCATGGCATTACTCTCTCAAGCGGAATTTGCCAGACAGCAGGGTTTTACCCGTGGCTATGTCACCAAGCTGATCAAGAAACGGATTGTTAAGCTGAAGAACGGTAAGGTGGATTCTGAACAGGCGATTCAGTCCATGAAAGCTCATGCTGATCCGGTGACTTTGATCCGGCCTGACAAATCCCAACCATCGACGCCAGAACAGAATGGGACAGTTGATTTCGTCACTGCCCGAACCATGCGGGAAGCGTTTCGGGCGAAGATGGCGAAGCTGGAGTATGAACAGAAAAACGGTCAGTTGACCGATGCCGCACAAGTCAGAAGTGATGCGTTTAATGCAGAGAAAATGGTCAGGGACGGGCTGCTTGCTCTTCCTGACCGGCTGGCGGATTTACTGGCGGCTGAGAGTGATCCGGCAACGGTTAGAACACTCCTGGTCAATGAGATTGAAGCGGTACTACACCAGCTGTCAGATCGTTAATTTGCTGTTTTTCCGGGGCAGGGAAGTTGCCCTTTCCACTGGATCAGGCAGCGAAGTTTTTCTTTGAGCGGCATATTGGCAAATACCTGATTAACGGTTTTGCAGCAAACCACCTTGTTATCCACCACATCTTTTCCGCCAAGGCTTTTCGGCATCACATGGTCAATGCTGGCCTCTTTGAGCTCAAGGGGTTGATCACAATAAAAACAGTGATTGCCCTGCAACCATAACAGGCGTTGAAGCTGTGATTTCGCCATTATAAAAGTCCCTGTAATTTTTATGCCCAGTCCTTATATTGCCGGTTTCCTCGCCGGTTTGAAACCCGATACCCGTCTGACGGTTTCCGAATGGGCGGATCAGAAGCGCATTCTTCCAGCCAAGGCCGCCAAAGAAGCCGGACACTGGCGTACCTCAAGAACGCCATATCTTAAAGAAATCATGGATGCACTGTCGCCTTCATCGCCCATTGAGAAAGTGGTGTTCATGAAAGGGGCTCAGGTAGGCGGTACCGAGTGCGGCAATAACTGGCTGGGTTATGTCATCGACCATGTGCCAGCTCCGATGATGTATGTCCTGCCAACCCTTGATCTGGCCAAGCGCACCTCAAAACAGCGCATTGCCCCCATGATCGAGGAAATCCCGGTACTGCGGGACAAGGTCAAAGACCCTCGCAGTCGGGACAGTGGCAATACTCTGTTGTCTAAAGAGTTCCCTGGCGGGGTGCTGATTTTTACGGGGGCTAACAGCGGAGCCGGTTTGCGTTCCATGCCTGCCCGTTTTCTGTTTATGGATGAAGTGGATGCTTACGGTGATGATGTAGACGGTGAGGGCAGTCCGATCAACCTGGCCATTAAACGAACTGCCACGTTTAGCGGCAATCGGAAAATATTCATGGTCAGTACACCGAACATAGCGGAGACCAGCAAGATTGAACCAGCTTATGAAGCCAGTGACCAGCGACAGTATCAGGTGAGCTGTCATGGTTGCGAGCTGTTTCAACCGATCATCTGGGCGCAGATCAAATTTGATGATAACAAGCCGGAGACTGCCCGTTTTGAATGCAGACAGTGCGGTCACAAACATTACGAGAAAGATAAACCCCGCCTGCTGACCGAGGGTAAATGGGTTGCCGGAACCGGTGATAAAAGCAACAAGGTGGCGGGTTTTCACCTGAGTTCGCTCTACAGCCCTAACGGCTGGTACAGCTGGCAAAATGCGGTTGAGGATTTTCTGGCAGCACAGAAAAAAACACTACAGATGAAAGACTGGACTAACACGGTACTGGGCGAAACCTGGCAGGACAAAGGTGAAACCGTCGAGCATGAATTGCTCTATCAACGTCGTGAATATTATCCGGCTGAAGTCCCATGGTGGGTCGAGGTGATCACCATTGGCTGTGATGTTCAGGATGACCGGATTGAGTTTGAGGTGACAGGCTGGCATCACTCTCAATGCAGCGCAGGTGTGCATTGACAGTGGCAGTCACTTCACTGATGAAGTCTACACCTTTTGCAGACAACAGGGTGCGGACTGGGCGATTCCGGTTAAAGGCAGCTCCATTGCCGGTAAAGCTATTGCAACCTTTCCCAAGACCAAGAATAAAAAAGGCGTTTACCTGACCCTTGTCGGCAGTGATACCGCCAAGGAACTGCTCTACCAGCGATTCCGCATTCTGGAACCGGGCAATGGTTATTGCCACTGGTCTGTCAGTGACTGTTTTGATGAAGACTATTTCCGGCAGATCACCGCTGAAGAAAAGATCAGGAAGTATAAAAACGGTGTGCCCTATTTCCAGTGGGACGCCAAAGGCCGCAGAATCGAGTATTCCTGCTTCAGTGAAATGGAACGCCGTCTTCAGGCCATTGAACGGGAAATCAGCAAACAGAAAAAACGACCCCGGCAGTACGGTCTGTATTCCATCAAGGGAGTCTGATGGATGAAGCTAATCCGTCAACTTATGCGCCAGCAGTTAATGGCGGTGGCGACGGGGATTGGCTTGCCCTTTGAGTTACTGACCGGCGATATGAAAGGCGTCAGTGATCGGGCATTACGCCTGATTATCAATGAGTTCAGACGACGCATTCAGCAAATCCAGCATAACCAGATTGTTTTTCAACTGTGCCGCCCGGTCTGGCAACGCTGGATGGATTTAGCGGTGGTCAGCGGTGCGCTCACGGTTCCCGATTATGCCTTCAACATCGAACCCTGATGAACAGATCATCAAAGCCCTGGTCGCCAAACTGGAAGAGAGTCGTTTTCCGGTATTGCCTGGCTATTCCATCGCTGACCTTCCGGACATTGAGCCCCCAGCCATTCTGATACAGCTGGACAGTATCCGGGAACTGGAACGGCAGGGTAAACGGGCAAAGTAACGGCTGGAATTAACGGTCAGCGGCGTTTACCTGACGCAGCCTGATACCACTCACCAGCTGATGACCATTGCCCGAACGATCCGGTCACTGCTCAATCACGCCAGCTTTGAAGGTGTCCGGAAAATCAGCTTCTCAGAGACTCAGTCCGATATTACTCCCAACAACGGGCAGCTCTCGTTTGGAGATATGCCTGTGAACCTTGAAAGAGCTGAAAAATTACCAGGGTGGCGGTGGCAACCGCAATGTACTCAGCCGGGTATCCAGTGTTACGGCGAGCATTGTCGCTAATGACTTTACCGCCTCGAATATCTCCCTTGCCCTGCGGGGCAGTGTCACCGCAGCGACCACAACCCCAATCACCGATGAACTATTGCCCAGTCATGGTGTTGAAAGTGAATTGATTCCTTTCAACCATCTGCCGGACTTGAAGCAAGCGGTCACCGTCAAAGACAGTACGGATACCGCACTGGTGGCGGGAGTGGGTTATGAGTTAGCAAAATCCGGTATCAAGGTGCTGGTGAACAGCAGTTTTGATAATAAAGGCGTAAAAGTCAGTTACACGCCCATTGCCTTTAATATGGTGCAGGCATTAGTGGAAAGTGGTCGTGAATTTGTGCTGTTTATGGAAGGGCTGAACGATGCCCGTGAAGGCTTGCCCTTCAATATCCGGGTGCATCGGGTGAAGTTCTCTCCAGCCCAGAACCTTGGCTTTATCTCGGATGATTTTGCCAGCCTCAGCTTGCAGATTGATGTGCTGGCAGACCCGAGTATTAGTGGGAACGGGTTGAGTCCGTTTATGCAGATCAATCTGGCGACATGAGTTATAGGTTCAGTGGGATGGCGTTGTGTTCCATGTATCTTTCGGTCGCTGAAGTAATGATTTGAATGGCAAGTTCCAGGTCGCAACTGCTAAAAATTTCGAGAACCCAGCAATCAAATTCGTAGTTTCCATAAACCAGGTTCGTAAATACATCCATAAATAGTTCGCCCTGTTCAGAGAGAATAATCATAAAAGCTTCTAAATAATGAAGCTGTTCCAGTGTCAGCATTACCACATCTCAACTGCTAAAAATTAAAGCACATTATGGGATCAGTTAAAGAATCCGCCTTACGGTTAGTACTCAAGCTTAGGGTAGACATTAAGCACAAGAAAACAGTATTCCCACCGGCAGAACTCACCTTGATCAGCCAAAATAAGCTTGAACTACATCATCAAGGCTAAACAAGATGAGTACTGCAAATACCAGATTAGTTGAAAAAAACTGCTGACCTGTTTCGATCAGTCAGAATTCCTCAAGATGGCTGAACAATTGGGCTTTACTATACGACAGTGGAATGTACGCCCTCTGGACTTTATTCTGTCACTCATTGCCGCCCTTGGTGGCGATGGGAACTCTGACACTCAGGCTGATCTACACCGTAAATTTAATGAGCTCACCGGCCTGAATGTGTCCTATCGCTCTTGGGCAAATCAGGCTAAAAAAGAGGCCCTGCCCGCTCTCATCCTATGGCTATGGCTGCAATGTCTGGAAATATTTTCCCGCAAGGTCATGGCGTTTGACGAGAGCAGTCCGTTTTCGGAATTTGAGCATATTCTTATTCAGGATGGCTCCTCACAGGCTGTCTATGATGCTTTGAACCTAAATTCAGCAGTTGAACGCCACTGAGCCATGCCATTAGGAATAGCTTCTCACGGTTCTGAGCAGCGTTTTTTTAAGTCATTAGCCCGATCGAATTAATGGTTGCATCGTAATAACCTGCCCTTTTTTCAAAAATTTTGAGACCGCTTTCGTTAAAATACGACACCATGCGTTAATTGGATTCAACTGCGGTGCGATACTTTTGATTGAATCAAAAAAATCACACAGTTCACTTTGTAATTTCGCAATTTTATACATCCATCGATGCTGGCTTGTCAGCTTTATTTTCTTTTGGTTGCCAGAGTGGGTCAGCTTGCCAATTGAACTCATTAATAAGGGACGGCTGGTAATTGATTCTTTATGGGAGTCCGGATTACTCAATCGAACGTATAGCGTCCACCAGTTGTAAACCAAGGCAACCATTCGGGCCAGCATTCGACATCTTGCCATATCTTTTGTTACATAACCGCCCCAGCCCCATTGGTTTTTGATTTCATCAAAGTTATTTTCACAGTCAGCCCTATTGCGATAATGATTAATGATCGAGACTATATCATTATCAAGAGATGTGACCAGAACCGAATACTCGTAAGCTTTTATATTTTCTGGCTCTTCTATTAATGCTAACGTTTGTTGACGTTCTTTTATTCCTTTTTCCAACATCGGTATTTCATTTTCAGGACGCCGTCTTCGAACAATAATTATGCGTCTTTCTTTTTTCCAACCTGACAGTTTAATTACGGATTCTTTTCCCTCCCAATGGTTGTCGTATTTTACCCATCCTCCGCTACAGTGCGCATTCCCTATGGCTTTCTTAACGTTGTCGTGCTTCTTCATTTTAAAAAGATAATGACAACCAGCATCTTCCAATTCGCTCATTACCCGGTCACTTCCCCAATCACAATCACCACGAACAAATTCAGGCCAGCAGCGTTTTGGAAGTCGATTTAATAGCTCCATTAAACCGGGTAAAGAGTATTTACTTTGACTTTGATTTCCGGGTCTGACTTCAACTTCCAGTATTAATTTAAGATTAGCCATCATATATGAGTGGTAAGTATGAGAGGGTCTCCCTTTCTTATGTGGGTTATAGCCATTAACCGCTCCTTCCTGATGCCCATAAATGGTTTTCACGGTAACATCAACATCCATAATCCATGGAATGGTTAATAACGGATCAAAACAGAGATGGAGGTGTTTTTGCATCCATTCAACGCCTTCATCTTCGTCAATCTTCTTTAAACCACGCCTGGCAGAATCATCGCTGACAATTTTTTTCATCCCGAGCAACTGAGCGTTTACTTTATCACCAATAATTGTTCCGATATGCGCATAGCGTTTATGTCCTGAAAGAATGGAAAGCATTAATGAGCCAATCACATCCACTTTTTGAGGGGCGTTTGGGCTTTTATAAGTTAGTGGGCAATCGTTAATCCAGGGTTCAAATCGGTGACCTGTTTTTAAAAACTGTATAAAAAAAGGAAGCTGTCCCATTGGGGTGACCGATGCTTCAGGCTCCCACTCGACATGAATTTTACCGTCGAAAGAATCGACTTCGAGTTTGACGGATAAGGGATCTTTTTCCATTTCAGACAACTCACCCTTTGGGGGAGTGGGTTTTGGTGGTCGAACCATCTTCGAGCCCTCAATATTGTTGAGGGTTAGAGTTTAGCTCAGGGGTTAACCGCTGAATTTAGGTTGAAGGAAGCGTTCCCCGGACGGTTTTCAACGGTCAGCCCGGCGGCAGTAGAGCTTCATACGGCACTGGATCTTCTCACCAATAATCTGGTGCGAGTACAGCTCACTGAAGATACCCGCTCAGAAAGGGACTGCCTGCCGCCATTGCCAACTAGAAGTGGGCTTTCATTGTAACGAACCTTGATCGTGCGGAGTTTAACCTGAGCGAAGTGCTGCAGGCCTATCGCCTCCGGTGGCAGATAGAGCTGATCTTCAAAGAGATCAAATCCTACTCAGGGTGGCATCGCTTTAATACAAAATCAGCCACACTGGTGTTCAGCCTGATCTTGATGCCCTTTGTGGAAGTGGCGTTGAAAAGGTACCTTGCCCATGCTGCACAGGCAAATCTCTACAGAAGTGGGGTTATCGAGGAAATTTCGACGCACAAGGTGATGAAAAGCGGAACCCACCTGTTTGGCAGTATGATTTCATCTTTGATGGAGTCAGGAAAGCGTTTGATGTCCTGTATCAGAAATCTCCTTTTATTCTGGGAGCAGAACGCTAAACGTGAACACCCTGCACGAGACGGATGCTCAGGGCGCACACGCCTGGGATTATGTAAGCTGGGCGGGGCTTAATGTCTACCCTAAGATGCTTTATTCATTAGCTAATGCTCTCAACAATACCATGACATTAACATTACCGGATTCAAGACAGTTTGAAGTGATGTTTGACCGTAGAAATAATACGCCAATTATGGCTCAACCTCTTTGGGCTAAAGCACACACTACTATCGATGACTTTTATTTGCTTACATTGCAGTTAATTACTGTGGGCTCGTAGTTTTTTGGCAGTTGCAGGGAAGTGGGAGATCTTTAATGCGTAGCTCTATGTTGTTTTCAGATCTGATGTATCGCCAGGTACTGTAGATCCCACATCTTCCAATCGTAAACGTTACCCTATCCTCTGACTCAAAAGTAACATTATGAACATAGCTTTCAAGCTCATGGTTAGTTCTATATATCCCCCAATTAATCCTCCCAAGTTGGGTTTGATACTTCCGCAGTAACCATGTTTCTTCATCTTTGTAAATAATGTACTCCTCTAGCAAAGCGTTAGGTAAAGCAGGGAGGCAGGTAAACAAGGGTATATAAAGAAGACACTTTAACCAGCGCAACATAGTTTTCATATAGACCTCCAAATAATATTCCGATGAACTATAGGAGCTGTCTGGATGGCCATCAGCAACGACGATGTAAAACTCTTCGAAAGCCAGCGCCTCAGCGACGAGGAAGACGGCGGTGGTCGGGCAACCGGCACCGAAGTCATCGACGGCAACATCAACAACCTGTTTCAGGACATCTCAAGGATATACCGCACCATTGGCGAGAAAGCCTACGTGGGCATCGCACCGATAATAACGATGCTTATCTTGGCAGCCACCTGATCCTGACCGAGCCTCCCAAAGATCAAAACGTCAGCGTTCTTCTGTTCAATACCGATGACCAGACCGACGAGCGCAGGAATGCCCGGAACCGTATCGAAGCGTATGTGGTGCCTGGCACCACTGCCAGCTTTGAGCTGCTGGGCAACCAAACGGAGGGACAGCGCAGTATTGCGGGTATCCAGCGGAAAGAAAGCAGACCGCCGGAGGTGGACGAGGTTTACCGGCTCTATGATCCCATCGAAAAAAGGAACAGTACGTTCGTCTGACCAAGGTGGAAAGTCGCATCGAAGTGTTCACCTACCAGTACGGCGATAGCACCTTTAATCGCAACAGCGGCCAGTATACCAGTACAGCGTCCGCTACTTACCAGCCTGCGGCTGCCGTCGTCGGTTCTGCCATCAGCGGGACAGAAGACGTGTCTTCCCAGAACCGGGGCTTTAATTACACCTTCAATTTTGCCGAGGCGAAACCAAAACCCGGAACACTGGTGATCAGCTACATAGCACTGGGCAAGTGGCAGGATGTAAGCGATCCGGGCAACGGACAAATGGACGGTTCCGGCAAGGGCAATATCGATTTCAGTACGGGCAGTGTGGCGGTCACAACAGGCAGCTCCGGTGGTATAGTGATCCCCGGTAACGGCAAGACCACCCGAATACAGGGTGTCATTACTGAAAACCATACTGTCCAGCACTGGCGACAGCTGTCAGCACAAGAGAGAAAGCAGGCAACTCTGTGGGATGCCTCCATTCTCCCGAGAGATGAACAGACGACAGAGCAATGGCATATGGGCATTACCACCGACAGGCAACAAAGTGAACGGTTTAACCGGGTCGATGAATACAACCCAGTCATCAGGCAGACCCTGACCGGCTATAGCGTTGCACCACCAAGCCTTCTGAACTTTGCCTTTAAAGGGCAGCGGTACACTCCGGCAGTATCTCCTGACGTTTATTTCAGGCTGGGTGAACGAAGAATCAACCGGGCGATTCAACCGAAAGACACCCGGCAACGCTCCACCTACAGCAGCAACCGAACTCAGGACGAGCCGGTCATCATCCCCTGGGGCGAAGGCCGCCAACAGAAAGACAACGACTACACCGGCAAATTTGGCGGCGAAACCCAGCCTGAAGACCCAAAGAAGCCGCAACCGAAGCAGCCAGATATCAGGGAGAGCTACCTGCTTATGAACACCATAAGCGTCGTTATCCTGCCAGACAGAACGCCCATCGAGCTGAAAGAGTTGGAGGTCAGCCTCGACATCGACAGCTTCAGCTGGGAACTCACTGGTGAGCTTTGGGGAGCCAGCAGCCTGGCAATGGTAGAGCCTGACGAAAATGGAACCAAGCAGGTCGAGGTCAATATCAACGGCTGGAAGTAGGTCTTCATGATCGAGCGCTACACCAGCCGTCGCCAGTTTGGAAAGAAGCAATACAGCATTTACGGCACCAGCCGGACGCAACTGCTCGCAGCCCCTTATGCCCCGCAGCGGAGTAAAAGCAGCACCAGCAACATCAATGCAAAGCAGGCCATCAGCGAAGAACTCAGCAATACTGGCTTCACAGCCCAATACCCAACCCTGAACGATTACAGCACACCGGACTGGATCATCCCCGGTGGTAGCTTCAGCTACCAGAACGCCCCCCCCATGAAAGTAATCGCCCGGCTGACCAGCACCGCAGGATCGGTGATTATTCCAGCCAGGGACAGCGACACCCTCAACATCCAGCCCCGCTACCCAGCCAGCCCCAGGAAGTGGAACGATGCCACCATGGACAGGATCATACCCGCCAGCCTGGTGATCAGCCTGAACGCCAGCTGGCGACCCGAGCCGGAATACAACGCTGTCTATATTTCAGGCACCCATGCGGGAGTCGCCGTCAACGTCAAGCGGCAAGGGTCGGCAGGTAACGAACCCGCCCCGGATATTCTGGAAGACTGGCTGACAGAAACCCAGGTCAACACCGAGCGAGGCCGCAATGAGCTGGCCAAAGGGGGAAACCAGAGCGTCACCACCATCGAGATCCCACTGACCGACAGCAACACGGCACCGGGACTGGTGGAGCCTGGGCAACTGGTCGAAGTGCGGGACTCTCTTCTCAATGGGACGAGTAACAACTGGCGAGCCTTGTGCCTGGCGACCAGCATAGGGTCTTCAGGCGGGAAGGTGACGCAGAGGCTGGAGCTTGAAAGGCACTACTAAGGCTGCGGAAAAAACTGCGAGGTGAATTTCAGGTAACCTTGTCTGCCTCCCTCCCGGTTCCATCGCTCAACTGACTTGATAATTCTCTTCAGGCATTTCTGCAACTCTTCAGGTGTTTTTATAAAATTCTCGGGATTAAATTGATAGGCGAACTCACTGGTAATAGCGATAACCTTATCCAACTCCACACGACCCAAGCGCCACTCACAAACAGTGATAAGCCTTTCAGTGATGATTTCTTCTATGTTTGATAAGTGCATATTTTTGGGCTCCCTTTTTGCGTACTCTGCCCGGTAGTGCTCGATGGTTGCTTCCAGTGCGCGCTTAACTTCCCAATCTTCCAGAGCCAGATAATGATGGAAAAATTCAATAATAGGGAATTCAAGATTCTGAAGTACATCTTCGTATTCTTCGGTGATATCCACGACTAAAACCTCATACATAACGGAAAGAGGATAGCTCATGGCAACCACTAATATCTGGCAGCAGTTCAAATCGTTAATACCGGAAGGTACCAGAACGGTTGTGACCATTGTCAGCCATCATTCAAATGGCACCAGCCAAGCCCGGTTGCGGGATGGGACTGTGGTGATTGTATTGGGTGTATCGGTGGGAGTTGGGGAAAATGCGTTTTTGCAGGGCGGGGAAGTGAAGGGGGCTGCGCCTGAGTTGGGGCAGTATGAGGCGGAGGTTTAGCGAGCATCACGAATGTGAGGTTTTGCATGTTCGCTCAATTCAACAGGATCGTTGGTCACACCGACAAACTCACCATAAAAAGTGTGTTCAAGTTCTTTCCAATGTGGGGACATTACTTCATGGAGAGGGCGAGGGTGGCTTAATGTATAGGCAATAAAGCCGGTGAATATCGCTCTGGAAACACCACCGGCATTCAACAGCCGTTGTACATCATACAGGTCTCGTGGATGCTGACGATCCATGGCTGCACATAGTTTTCCACCGTACAAATCCGCCTGACTAACGACCGGTATTTCAGCATAACCAAATTCATCTTCAACTGATTCGACCACGGGCAGCAGCTCCGGTTCATGGAGCGTTCCCCTGGCAACGGGCGAGACTTCAATTTTAATGGTGGCTGACTCTGTAGTGACGATGATTCTTAACTCGTCCTGCCTGTTGTCTTGCAAGGTTGCGCTAATTGAGGGCTGGGTGCTGTGATCCTCCCGGCCACACGCTCAAGTGCTGAACGAACATTTTTTAGTGCTTCGTCTCTTGGTTCGAGAGGCAGGTAGGCCAGATCAATATCAACGGACAGTCGCGGAAAATCTTGAACAAACAGGTTGATAGCCGTTCCGCCTTTCAGGGCAAAGACGGGTTCAGTTGCCACAACAGGCAACATTCTGATCAACAGGGAAACCTGCTGATATAGGACTTACGCATTGATGGCACCTGCAAATTTTGGTAGCAGGTCATCTTTGTCCTTTGCAAAAATCTTAATGAAGGTACCAACCACTTCTTTAAACAGCTTACGCTGGTGCTGATAAACCTAAATTCAGCGGTTAACCCCTGAGCTAAACTCTAACCCTCAACAATATTGAGGGCTCGAAGATGGTTCGACCACCAAAACCCACTCCCCCAAAGGGTGAGTTGTCTGAAATGGAAAAAGATCCCTTATCCGTCAACCGACATTCACCACCCAACATGACATTTTCCTAATACCTGCTATCTATCAGATAAGCAAATATCAAGAAGCCTTGTTATGCCTCCTATTCAATACCACTCTCAGGTCATGGATCATCTCGGTCTAGTGGCTGGAATGTGCAAAGAGCTGGGCATTGCCGACCATATCGACAGGCGCGCGCCCAAAGTATCTGACGAATGGAACATCTCCCACGGTGAGGCCGTTGTCGCGATGATTATCAATGGCCTCGGCTTTACGGGGCAGTCTCTCCACATGTTCCCTCAGTTCTTCTCCAATAAACCCCTCGATAAACTGATCAGAGAGGGGATTGAGCCCGAACACATAAACGACAAAGTTCTTGGAAGAACACTGGATGAACTGTTTGAACTGGGTGTCAGTAAAGTCTATTTTGAGCTGGCTATCAAGGTGGCTACGCATCTCAAATTGCCATGTGATGCACTCAACCTTGATGGCACAGGATTTCACGTCGATGGCCGTTATAACAGCGAGGAGGAAGTAAGTGACGAGGACCTCAATTGCATCAGGCTTTGCAAGGGCTACAGCCGAGATCATCGTCCTGACCTGAACCAGGCCATATTGCTCCTGCTGACCGAAAACCGGGCAGGCATTCCGATGTTTATGAAAGCAGCCAGCGGTAATGTGACGGACAAGACCAGTTTCAAACAAGTGGTTTCTGAGCATATAAAGAGCTTCAAGGCGGCACTGAATGCCCGTTACTTCATCGGTGATGCTGCATTGTATGTGGCTGAAACCGTTCAGGAACTGAGTCAGCAGGATCAGTTGTTTATCTCCAGAGTTCCTCTCAACATTGGTGCAGCCAAAGAACTGGTTCAAAGTGCGCCATTGCGCTCAATGGTTGAGGTTGAAGGGTTTGAGCATTACGAATCTGTAGAGACTCTGTCTGACTATGCAGGTGTCGTACAACGTTGGGTACTGTTTCGAAATAATCAAAGCCAGAAAACAGAACAGAAGACACTGACAAGGCGTATGCAGAAAAAGTCCCTGAAGGAGTTCAAGGAACTTGAGAAATTGGGCAAGAAGCCATTCTGTTGCGAATCGGATGCCATGGAAGCTTTCAAGCTATGGCAAAAACAGTCCGTATACTGCCAGGCTGAACCTGAGATCATCGAGAGTCCCTGCTATAAAACCAAAGGCCGTCCTGCTGATGGGACGGTTCCCGACCACTATGAATATTATGTGACAGGCTCCTGCACGGTTGCTGTACAGACTCGTCGTGATGCAGAAGCATCGTTGGGTTGTTTTGTTCTGGCAACCAACGATACAGATACAGTCCGGCTTGACGCTGGCGAACTACTGAGGACGTATAAATCCCAGCAGCAGGTTGAGAGAGGTTTTCGCTTCCTGAAGAGCCCTGATTTTCTGGTGTCTTCACTGTATCTCAAAAAACCTGAGCGTATTGAGGCCCTGTTAATGGTGATGACACTCTGTCTTATGGTCTATGCTGCAATTCAGCATCGAATCCGCTATGAACTGAAAAGGCAGAGCCGAACGTTCCCGGACATGAAGAAGAAACCAGCCCAGAACCCAACGGGCAGATGGGTTTTCCTGTGCTTTGATGGGATTCATGTGCTGTCGGTTAACGGGACGGAGAAACACATGGTTGGAATATCAGAGAGGCAATCGACGATCATTTTTATTTTGGGCTCAACGTACCAAGAAATTTATTCCTGAATAGGGTGGTGAATGACGGCGTCAAACTCGAAGTCGATTCTTTCGACGGTAAAATTCATGTCGAGTGGGAGCCTGAAGCATCGGTCACCCCAATGGGACAGCTTCCTTTTTTTATACAGTTTTTAAAAACAGGTCACCGATTTGAACCCTGGATTAACGATTGCCCACTAACTTATAAAAGCCCAAACGCCCCTCAAAAAGTGGATGTGATTGGCTCATTAATGCTTTCCATTCTTTCAGGACATAAACGCTATGCGCATATCGGAACAATTATTGGTGATAAAGTAAACGCTCAGTTGCTCGGGATGAAAAAAATTGTCAGCGATGATTCTGCCAGGCGTGGTTTAAAGAAGATTGACGAAGATGAAGGCGTTGAATGGATGCAAAAACACCTCCATCTCTGTTTTGATCCGTTATTAACCATTCCATGGATTATGGATGTTGATGTTACCGTGAAAACCATTTATGGGCATCAGGAAGGAGCGGTTAATGGCTATAACCCAATGGCACTGACTTAAGCTCTCACCCCTTGTACTTATTGAGTTGACGAGCTTTAGCCCTAGAGTGCTGGAGCTTTTTAAATGCCTTTGGTCGCCTCTTTACAGCTCTTGGTTCTGATCGTCCCGGTCGGTCTCCAACTTTATGTTCTCCAATGATAACTATCATTTGAGCTTGAACCTGGTTGAGAGTGCAATTTGGACAGAATAACAGTAAAACCCGAGCCCCATTTAGCGTCTGTTTTGCTGCCTTGAAGCTCACATCCCTCGGAACTTGCTCTGTGGCTTTGGCCACTCGCGCCATTAATGCCCGTATCAAATTGTAAACCAGAAAATGAACATAAATTTCTTTACGCACCATCGCTGGAGTCTTACAGCGCAACATCTCCATATTCATAATTGTTTTGATGGTTCTGAAGTCCAACTCAATATTCCAGCGTTTGGTGTACAGTGCGCTAATGTCAGAGCGTGGATATGCTTCTGCATCAATCAATGTGGTAACGATGATACGATTCTTCGTTTTAATGGCACGGATAATCAGGTGATCCGGTGTCCACTGATCGTAAAACTCTCTGCTCATCCAGGGTGGTTTTGGAGGACGCTCCAATCTGAATAAAGCATCTTTTTTTCCCAGTTTCATGAAGGATTTTCTGAAGTCGATTTTACGCGCACCATTTTTTTCAAAAACACCGTCAACACCTGCTATAAGCAAAAGTGCCAGGATGAAATACGTCTCGAAAATGGCATCGCCAAGCACAATGTCGTCAGCATTCAAGTTCGGGATCATTTGTATCATCAGAGATTGCTCTCCACTGCCTTTTCCCTCACAAGCTCCCATGGCTGTCTCAATGAGAGCTCCACTTCCCAGCGTGATAAAGGCAAGCATCCTGACAGTAGGGAACCCTACTTCTTTTTTTTGGGATTTTGACTGGGGATAGAGCTGTTGGTTTTCAGTCGTGTCAGGCATATTAGCAGTGGTTCCATCGGCAATAACAACCCGCCGACCGTGCCACAACCATGATTCCGGGCTTTCTTCATCCAGTCGTTTTCCTGAAATCTGAAACAATGACTTTACCTGATCTTCCGGCAACCGTTTACGTGCTTTGCAGTAGGCGTCATTCTTGGTTTTGTCGGACACTTCGTCATTTGCTGCTTGTTCAAGTGACTCCTGTACAAGAACCTTTCTGCAGGACTTGTCTTCATTGGACACCTGACGCATAAAAAGAGTAAGGGTTTTCAGGGCTGGATAATCTCTAACTCTGGAGGTCGATTTTTTCTCAAAGGCATTCAGGATCTCTGTGGAGAGTAGAGAAGCCAAGGCGTCTTCAGATGTTTGTGCAAACTGCTTCAGACATTGGTCAGCGAGTTTTAGATATTCTGGGCTAGACTTGTTCATGGCTTGCTCGAGGGCTCTGTTAACTTCATCTATTTATAGATGATTTGTTCTTGGGCAAGCCTTTCATGCCAAGGGATTAATAGGACTTACGCATTGACAGCAGGCTTTAAAATTTGATAATAGCCACAAATGACTATCTTTCAGGGACGAAAGTGAGAAGTACTACTCGCCCAACGACTGCAAAATGCACACTTCCACAATACATGGGATTTTTGATCAGTGAGCCCAAATCATCAACATGCACAAGGCTGGCAGAAGTGACTGGCATTTCTCACGATAGCGTTAACCGCTTTCTTCAGCGCGAAAATTACCAACCAAAAGACATGTTCGATGAAGCCGCCCAAAACTTATGCCTTGTTGGCGGCACGTTGAGCGTCGATGATACTGTTCTTGATAAACCGTATAGCAATTCTGTAGCGCTTGTTAGCCACTTCTGGTCAGGCAAGCATCACCGGGCAGTCAAAGGTATTAATCTTGTCACCCTCTATTACACCGATCCCGCCGGTCGGCATATGCCCGTGAACTTCAGAATATGCGACAAGTCGGAAGGCAAGACCAAAAACGATTACTTTCTTGAAATGTTGAGTGAAGTGCTGGCATGGGGGCTGAAGCCAGCGTATGTAACCGGTGACTCCTGGTACAGCTGCGTCAAAAACCTGAAGACGATTAAAAACCATCAGACAGGGTTCATGTTTGCAGTTGAAAAAAACAGGACGGTATCACTGGAAAAAGGTCATTGGCAGCAGGTTCAGGCTCTTGAGGTACCAGACGATGGTTTGGATGTCTGGCTCAAGGATTTCGGCAAAGTCAGGTTGTTCAGGACGATGCTAAAAGACCAGCGTCGCCACTACGTGGTTTACCTGCCAGAAGATGTACCTGTTCAACGCGATGATTTCATCCTGATCCACGACCAGCACTGGCAGATTGAGCAGTTCCACAGGGCGATCAAGCAGGTTTGCCATATCGAACATTTTCAGGTGCGTAATGAGCGGCCTGTAAGAAATCACATATTCTCAAGTATTCTGAGCTTTGTTTATCTCCAGAAAATGCAGATAGCGCAGGAGTTTACGAATATTTATCAGCACCAGCGTAAGCTGTTGGGTGCGGTTCATTTGCTACGACGCTCTACCCCAGCAAAACCAACTACTTTGACGACCGAGAGCAAAGAAAAAAGGGCTGTTTCGTGGTGATATAACGTCGCCAAACAAATAACACCGGAAAAGCAGCCCTTTGTGAACGCATCTTACGCTAATACTCTCGACTTTCAATTTTTTTCTCCTGCACAGGATCACTTTAATAGCATGATCCGCCACCTCGAATCTGCCTGCCTGCAGGAACATGGCACAACTGAAGAGTACATTCGAACCAATGGGGACGAGCTGCTTCGGCTAATGTTTCAGGGCTATCTCGATAAACAGGCTGAAGATGAAGAAAGAGCAGTGTCTGTCACTCCCTCTGACGGCATACCTCGTAACCATATTCGTCAAAATACCAGCCGGGTTCTCACCACGGTGTTTGGCAAGATAACGGTCAAACGGTTTGCTTATAGCCAGCGCAATGTCTCCAACGAATTCCCACTGGATGCCGGGCTCAACCTTAATAACGACCAATATTCTGATGGTGTACGCAAGCGTGTGGTCACGGATGCTATTGATCGTTCTTATGACAATGTCGTCAAACGGCATCGTGAAAATTGCCCCGGCATAGTTGGCAAGCACCAGGCAATAAAGCTGGTTGAAGGCACAGCTCAGGATTTTGTCGAATTCTATGAACAACGAACCATAGAAGATGAGCAAACAGATGACCTATTGGTTCTGAGCTTTGATGGGAAAGGTCTGGTCATGTTGCCAGATGGGTTAAGGGAAGCGACCCGCAAGAATGCAGAGAAAAGCAAGAAAAAATGTCAGACACGTTTAAGTCCGGGAGAAAAGAAAGACCGGAAGCGTATGGCTATGGTGGCGACTGTTTACACTGTGCGGGCAAACCCACGCTCACCAGAGTCCATCATGAACTCTGAAAAGAAAGCGGACAATGTCGTCAAATTTCGACCTCCAATACGCAACAAGAGGGTTTGGGCCAGTGTTGAGAGGGACGGAGAAACAGTCATCGAAGAAGCCTTTGATGAGGCTCTCAAGCGTGACCCGGAACGAAAACGACAATGGGTTGTCGTGGTCGATGGGCATCCGCATCAACTGAAAATGATTGAAAGAGTCGCCCGCAGAAAACAGGTCAAAACCAGCATCGTAATGGATTTCATTCATGTGCTGGAATATCTGTGGAAAGCCGCTCATTGTCTGCATGATAAAGGTGATAAATCTATTGAGAAATGGGTTGAGCAGCAAGCACTGAAAATTCTTCATGGGCAGTCGGGCTGGGTAGCCAGGGGCATAAAGCAAAGTGCCACGAAACGAAAATTGAAGAATCGGGAAGCTATTGATAAATGTGCTGGCTATCTGCAAAAAAACAGAGACCGGCTTTGCTACGATAAGGCGCTGCGCTCAGGCTTTCCTATTGCCAGCGGAGTGATTGAAGGCGCTTGCCGACATTTGATAAATGACCGTCTTGATATAACAGGCGCACGATGGAGCCTGCAAGGCGCGGAAGCCATTCTGAAGCTTCGCTCAATAAACTCCAGTGGAGACTGGGATGAATACTGGTCATATCACCATTCGTGTTCTAAGAAACGAAATTACGGTGAGTTGGTGGTGAATAGGGCTTCGTCGTAGCAAATGAACCGCACCCTAAGCTGTTTAAAGAAGTGGTTGGTGCCTTCATTAAGATTTTTGCAAAGGACAAAGATGACCTGCTACCAAAATTTGCAGGTGCCATCAATGCGTAAGTCCTAATTAAGTCTTAAGTCAGTGCCATTGGCATATAGATGAATTCAATCTGATGCCTTGGAGAGCATATTAATCATAAACTTGCGGCGCGTGTGGAACGGCTTATGCAGCTGCTACTGTTAAGCTGATCCGCCAGATGATTAAGAGCCAGGCCGGAAAGAAATGCATGTAATGTAGCAAGACATGTCATGGGAGAGTCGCGATCCTTTCTTTCTCGGCCGGATCTTTTCTTTCAGGTTGGTTGATTTTTCTTCAATGTCCATTCCCCCAAATAATTCAAATCAGTTTCATTTTACGAAACGAACTTACCTGCACTTTGATTTGCCAGTCAACGAAGACGTTGCCGCATCACTGGCGTGTTCACCGGAGAGGGTAAGCAAGCACAGTTTTTACCCATTTCTTAAGTATGAGAAAACAATAAATCGCGTTAAGCGAGATGCCAAAACGGGTAAGTTGGTCAAGAACCCCAAGGTACGAACCATATCTTATGCGTCTCACAGGGATAGCGCAGTATACAGCTTCTACAATCACCTTCTGGGCGAGCGTTATGAGCGCATGATTGCCAGAGACGGTCTTGGTAACGCTGTCCAGGCTTTTCGTAAAACCGGAAAAAATAACGTCCTCCTGGCCAAAGAGGCATTTGATACTATCCGGGGGATGGGTGAGTGTGTTGCTATTGGACTGGATATTAAGGGTTTCTTTGACAACATTGACCACGGTGTTTTAAAAGATAAGTGGTGTCAGTTATTAGAAGTAGATCAATTACCCGCTGACCATTACGCTGTCTATAAGTCCATTACCCGTTACTCTTATGTTGACAGGAAAAAACTTTACCAATGTCTTGATATTCACCCATACAAGCCTCGAAAAGACCGACCTTATCGGTTGTGCAGCAGTGAAGAGTTTCGCAAGCGAGTAAGGGGTGAGAAGCTGATTCAAACTCATAAAGGTTATAAAGGGTTGCCGCAGGGAGCTACGATAAGCGGGTTATTATCCAATATTTACCTTATGGATTTTGATCGTGTTATGGCTAATGCCGTAAAGTCCTTTGGTGGTCATTATTTCCGTTATTGCGATGATATGCTGTTTATCGTCCCACCAAAAGAAGAAAAGCATATCCATGCTTTGGCTGTACAGGAAATTGCCCGGTTGCGCCTGAATATAAACAGCAAAAAAGAAGAGGTTCGTCATTTTTTACCGGTGGATGGCGGTCTTAAATCTGAAAAACCTCTGCAGTTTTTAGGTTTTCTCTTTGATGGGCAGAGTGTTTTGCTCAGGTCTTCAAGCCTGTCTAATTACACCAGGCGAGTTAATCGAGCAATAAAAAGGGCAGGCTATTTTAGGAATAAATTTAACTGGGAGCGTTTGAGTAGAGAGGAGGATAGGCGCTCGCTCTACAGGCGGAAGCTGTATGAAAAGTACTCATACCTTGGCACGGTTAATAAAACCTATCTTGCTTATGCCTACGGTGCTGCAAATATAATGGATTCAGACGCGATTCGAAAGCAACTCAAGCCGCTTTGGAATCGATTGCAGGGACGTATTGATGATGAGTCTGGTCTGAGGAGTGTTTTATGGATGTTTAAAAAAACGGGATTCAGGCGCAATCCGGAATTAACTCAAGCCGAATTTGAATCGATATTAAGCTCATTGTAAATTTTGAGAATGCACTCCCTGATGTTACTGGGCTGTCGCTAATCGAAGACGAAATTTGCCTAAAAGTTCTGAGCAGTTACAATCGATTGCAGGGACGTATTGATGGTGTTGAGCCTCCCAAACGGAGTCTGAAGAGTCCTTTATTGATGTTAAAAGAACTGGAAAAGTCTGAAGCCTAATGTAATTAAATGTTTCCTTGAATCTAGAGAATCAGCACCAAAAGCAATACAGCTTTGCCCTGGCTCTGCTCATTCCTACATAATGCAAAGAACGACTATCACTGTCAGTCAAAGAATTAGGGGCCTGGAGATCCAGAAGAATGATAATATCGTTCTCAAGGCCTTTAAAATTCTTTATCTCGGCAAACGTCATACCTTCAAATGGGTATTTTCTGACCTTGTAATCATCCAGTTCAGTAATACTATTAAATTCATCCTGGTCTAGCTGTGAGAGTAATGACCGTCGTTTTCTGACAGACGACAGAATGGTTATCGAGCGTTCATCCACTTCAGAAGACTTTAGTTCTTTCAACAGTTTTGAAAGATCATCGATAAGTGATTTTTTATTACCGCAATGCTCGGTTACTTCTGGCCCCTCAATGACAGTTGGTTTTCCCATATCGCAGCCTAGTGAAGTCTGTATACTGGTTAGAATCTTGCCGGTGTTTCGGCAGTTAATATTAAGGCGAAGAACTGCCGGGTTGTTCTTTGTTTTGAGCCAGTCTAATGAGTCCTTGTCCATTTGTGAGAGCAGGTTGGCTTGGTTGTTAGCATCATGAAAGAAATACCACTGTCCATCACTAAAACCGCCATTGATAGCACTATCTAATATATTCAGGTCAATGCTGTTAAGGAGGTCTTGCCCCTCATCAACGATCAAAACGTCAAAGGTATCAAGCCCAGAACGCCTCATCGTCGTGGGAAGTCCACGGGTTGTGGCAATAACCAGTTTATCTGATTTGATACGAGTCATTAAATAATGACGAAGCCAGGATGACTTGCATGCCAGAAGCACGGTTTTGTCTTGTGCGATGAATCGCCTTGCCATTTCTGCAGCAAGAAAGGTTTTCCCTGTTCCTGCACCACCTGAGCAGAGTACTCGTTGATTATCCATTGCAATATCAACATAGTGATATTGCTCTTCAGTCAAGCTAACCGATGAACAGTTTACGCTTTCAATCTGGTCAAATAATGGCTGTACTACTTCAAAATTTGGCCTTAGAAAAGATGCAATGGCATCTACATCTTCTGCAGAAAGTAAGTTGGCATTGGCAGGGCGTTTATAATTCCAGTACTCAAACAGGCTTTTTAACCATTGATCAAAGTGCCGCATATCTCTGGAGTCACAGACCATCTCTCGATCCCATTCGGCTCCTGCCTGTTTCCACAGAACGTTCGGGAACATCACTGCATAACCTATAGGGATGCGTGTTTCTTCAAGATTAAGGAATTCTTTGATTTTGCTGTTTATTGCATGAACAGCACCGTTGGCCTGCTTGAATGGGTCAGAGATGCGGTGTTTCCCATTCTTGTTTTCTGTAAACCAGACCCCATCGCTAAAAGAGATTCTGCCTCCCTTGACCTCAAGTACGAACAACCCAAAGGTACTTACAATGACAAAATCAGCTTCCCCTTCCCGCTTTTGGGCATGACTGGTTAATGACAGAGAATGGAAGGCTATGAGGTCTGTTCCATCTATCTCCGCTGACTTGAGAGAAGAAAAAACCTGACCCTCCGCATAACTGTTATTGTCATGCGGAATGTTTGGAATTATTTTCATCTATGATTTTTTGTTAAATGTATCGATTATTTTGTTAAAATCAAGAAGCTCATTGGCTTTCTTTATAGTTTTCACGGTCATGAGTTCTTCGAGCTTATTAAAGTCCACTTCTGCTGATTGCTTTTGCCGTGACTTGAACTCCATTGTTGCCCCTTCTTGGGTGTATTTACCCTTTGTGGTAATAGTCCATGTGATAAAATCATCAACAAGTATATCAAGGTGCTTAGCAAAGGACTCATAAAAGTCGTGCAATTTATTATTTGTACTTTTTTGTTTGAAAAACTTTTCGTAAATTAGTGCAGGACACTTTGGCTCATCGAATGTAGAATGGTGATCTTGATCAAGCCTATGTATATACTCTGCCATTTTAAATGAAACCCAAGTGGATAAATCATGTATCTTCCTGATTATGTTGGGAGTATTGATAAAGCCATTAACAGCACCAAAGAACAGAGCTAGCAATGCATAGTCCTCTTCTGAAAAATCATTGTGGTAATACTTGAGCATTGTTTCTGAGTTATCGCGCACAAAGAACATTGTCAGAAGTAAGAATATTTTTGATCTTCCAGATTTTTTAGCTGTGCAGTAACCGATAACATTTGTAATGATGGTGTCAGTATCATCTTGGTGAGTTCTTTCAATCAGTGAAGTTAAACTTTCTTTAAAAATAGCGCAGTTATTAGCATAACTATCTGGCAAGATTTTAATGTCAGATAAAAGGTCAAGCACGCTAAACCGAGCTTCCCCAGCATCACTTATGCCGTAAATGCATTGGATAATCTGGCTGTACAGTTGAAAGGTTTCATCTAAATCACCAGATTGATTAAAGAAAAAATTCAACAACGGGACTATATTTTTTAGATTTTCAGAGTCTGAGTTGTTCGAAATAAAATCTTTAAATATCTTAGTGGATTGTGTTCCATTTTTTGTTTGGTAATATAGAAGGCTTAATGCGCCGCCATATGAAAAGGCTTTGTCGTAATTTAACGTTCTAGGCGAAACCTGCTCACTGATAGAGTTTGAATTACTCTCCACTTTTAGAGGAAGGTCGCTTCCTGTCGGCTTGGGCTCTTTGAATAGCTTTGTATTAGTAGTAATAAGGCTCTTGATCGTGCTTCCGTAGTTACTTTGATATTCAGTTGTGAGATGATTTTTACCAGAAGAATTTTTTATAATTATTTTTTTAATAGAGTTAATTGGTAGAGGTGCCGGTAACAGTATCTCGGATAAAGTTTGATCATCTGAATTAATATCGCCATCAACCCTGAATGAATTGTACAGATGGGGTTCTTGTGCTTCTGTTCGAAAGAATGCTTTAGTTTTAATTTTTTTGATATCAAGCTCAAGCAAGCACTCAGTAAGATTTTCATCTTCAGCTTTGGCTGCTATCAATGCATTCCATAGGTTCGATTCAGGAAAACAGGGGATATATCCAGCTGGTGTATCGCACATAGCATCAGCAATATATGCGCTTTCAGTAAATCCCTGCTTATCAACAATTAAACCACAACCAAAAAAGAATTCTAAATTTTCAGTGTTTGTAACAATAAACCAACGATTGGAACTCATAGCTGTCGCCTCTTTAGCAATTCAATTTGTGTGCTCTTACCATTATGCTCAATGGTGATTGTTTCATTTTCCGGGGGCAATATTTCTTCCAGAATGCTATTCTGGATGGAGCTTTTTAATAGGTAGAGGCGTTCTCTGGCCCTTGAGGACATCACGTAAAGACGCTTCATCAGGCTCTCTTTGTCGTTTGATATAGGCTTAAAGCCATCAATCAAAATAAATACAATATCAAACTCAATTCCTTTTACTGACTTGTCATTTAAGACAACAATACCGCCGTTGTTAAATTCGATATTGACATCTCCTTTTTGGCTCGAAAAATATGTACTTACTACAGGAGGTGAATATTTTCGGCTTTGATCATCTTTTTGCAGGTCTTTTGCCCACCATTCTCGCTTGCCTTCATTGGCTACAAAGAAGCCAATCAGTTTGCTGGGGTCTCTATCGTACTCACTAAGTATTTGCTCTTTTACACGATCTATTGTCTTATATTCGAACAGGATAGGTGTGTTTACCGAAGGTCTATTGGGGAGTTGTGGTTTTGGGCTCGTTTTATCGGTATAAAAATAATTCGAGAATGCTGCTATTGGTGAGGTGTTTCTCCAATTCTCTTTCAGTTCAATGACTTCATCATTCTCAAGTCCAAGAACTTCCATAAGTTTTTTCTTTGATGAATACTCTTCTGTGATTTGCTGATTCTGGTCTGCGACAACAAAGAAATCTTTGATATGTAAACTCTCAATACATTCATACCACTCTGGTGGTAAATCCTGACCTTCATCAACAATCAGGCTGTGACCCGTAAAGTCTGCATTATAGTAAGCAAATCGTTCAGACACTTTTTTATAGTCAGGCTTATGTGGTTTAATCTCAGGCATTTTGTCCTGATGATAAGTGGCTCTTGAACCTCCGACAATATTCCAGTGGAGATCATAAAGCCAGGACATGGCGGTGTTCATTTTTTCAGAAAATTCATTATCTAACAGGTTTTTATTTGCATGATTAAGCACATGATTAAATGTCAGGAAATGTACATTTTCTGCATTTCCCAGCTCTTGCATTCTCAAGAGTGCTACCACTGATTTTCCTGTACCCGGGGAACCTACCACCAAATGCTGGCCGTTCTTAGGGAGGCGCAATACTTTCCTCTGCTCTTTGGTTAATTCATCTCGTCTAGGTAGTCTAAAAACTCTTTTAGCCATCTGCTCTTCTCAATACATCAATTAGAGAGGGAATTCCTGATGCAGAATTTCCTTTAATAAATACACGGTCTAAAAATACATTGTTGTAACTGCATGCGGTGTCTGGAACTAACGCACATGCATGACACGCTGCACGGTTTAACCAGGCAGGCCCCTGTCCTTCCATTTCGCCACAAACCGGGTCTAACGAGCACCAGTCTGCCTGGCGCAGTGCCGCATCGAATAATCTCAGAAACCTATCAGGCCTTGCAAGCTCGATAATACCACCGAGGGAACCCGCTACATCTGCCACTGCAGTATAAATCAGGATGCCTGTCATTCCATCAGCAGGCGAGCAATAGATTCGTTCCTGCAGGGAAGCTGCCGGATAGCCTGCTGTTGATTCAAGCTCCCGGATTAAAATATGGGCTAATGTATGAAGCATGATAAACCGGGGGGATGGTATCGCTTCGTCGGGCAATATGATATCTGAATTTTGATAGCGTTGCTCAATAGTACTGGCTCTTTGTCGGAGCAGTTGATTGGACTCCCATTCTTTAATTTTTTCATCATCCAGAGTGAAAAATATACCTTCACCAAACAGCTCTATAGCGGGTAACCAGTCAGCCTCATTAACCAGGTCTGGTGGTACAACGGGTACAGGTTTATGTTCTTCAATATCACTGGCCGCCCTGGAAAAGCCTTTGAATACTTCAATTACTCTTAGCCTGTCGACAGCTACTAACTGATTGACTAATCTGGCTGCTGTTTGTAGCTCGGGCGCCCCCTTGAGGTCATCAATGAACTTAGCCCAATCATCGGTCAGGTGGCGAGTTATAAAGTCTGCTCCCTCAGGGAAGTCCTCGGGAGTTGTTAAAGCAAGATATTCATCTCCCAGCATGTCACCAGCTATTATTTCAATATTCGAAGAATCTGCCGTTGTGGCCTCATCATTAAGGGCTGCTATCAATTCATCTTTAGTACACTTAAGTGTATTTGTAGCCCTCTTGATTAATCTCTTGCGCTGGAGTTCTCGGGTTGCGCCTTTAATTTCATTTATTAGTTGGGAATTTAGCTCAAGTTTATATTTCAGTGAGTTTCTATCAATATTGGATTCTGGTGGAATAACGAGTGCCCGCTCGTTTACTGGGGAGTAGGCTCTTGGGTCATTCACTTCCATAACCGTGTAGGTTATTCCTTTTTCCTCTTGAGAAACCCTCACCTTCTCCTTGACTTGAAAATGTCCATGTTCTTTGAAATCTGCTTGTTCAAAATTAGCCGTTGAACCACACTTCAGGCACTCAATGATTTTTCTTCCTTGCTTTCCACTAACGATTTTTAATCTGCTTTCTCTAATATTAGGAGTACAGCGTTTTTTATTATTTCTATTATTATTTTTATTATTATTTCTATGACAAATTTTATGCCACGGCACATTAAGTAGATCACCAAAGCTACTTGTTGCACACCATGTTACCTGTTCCAGAATACCCTCTTTACATGCTTGGCAGTTAATCTGTTCATCAATGGCTATTTCATTGGCTCGCCATGGTTCATAAAAAAGTTGATTGCACTGGTTGCATTTCATCCAGGAAGGAAATCGCTCAGTTGGAATGGTAGTTCCATGAATCCTCAAGTTCACTGACTCATCAAACTCCGCCAGTGGTGGCAGCAAAAGCTTTTGATGAATGCGAAGATGCTGTTTGGCCCGTTCAACAGCGTGGAGTTGTAGCATATTGTTAGCCGACCAACTTCTTGTATCCTTTACCCGCATTAACCAATCATTCTGGTCACGTAAAATAGAGCCTACTGCGGCATGACTTGTTAAGTGCGAAAAGCGTACAGGAGTAAACCATTTCTTGTTAATCAATCTTCTTATCTCCTGCTACTTCAAAAAGTCCTGTTTTTTCGACACTTCGCATAGAGTTGAGGGTTTTCCATAGACCTGAAGAAGATTTTTCACCTTCAAAGGGAGCAAGTAGCCCCTCAGTCGAGTTGTCATGCTGCTTATATCTGAGGTTGGTGGCTGTTGATGTCTCATTTTCCCAGTCTGCAATCAGGCGATCTAAATGCTCACATACCTCTTTTGCACTTTTTTTAGACCCGGCAAGCGCAAACTTGATACGAAGCTTTAGCTGTTTAATGACTTTCGCAACCTCAGGTCGCTCACTGTTAAATTGTTCTGCATCAGTGTTGTCAATTAGACCGTGCTCACCATGCCTCACAGCAGCAACAAGTGCAGCGTGTAGTGCCCGATTTCTTACTTGCTGAGTAAAAGGGGTCAAACTTGAAGGCTCTACAAACCTGTAGAATGAGCTATGGTATGCTCTGAAATTTTCATAGTGAGAGAGGCTTCTGGCCTGAGTTTTGTAATAATTAGCAAACACGATTCCTGGAGTCTTTCCCCGGCCTACCCGGCTGCTTGCCTGAATATATTCCGCTGTTGTCAAAGGCTGCCCATTGATTACCATCAGTGCCAGTCTTGGTTCATCAAGGCCAACGGATACCATGTTTGTCGCCAGCGCTGCATCAATTGCATCATGCTCTTCGTAAGCAGAGCTTAGTGATTCAAAAATTTTAGCGTTTGCATCAGCCGTTTGGTTACTTGTCAGTGATTTGATATTTAGTTTTCTTGCCGGAAAATATTGGTCATACAGTCTTGCAATATCCTGATTTTCTGAGATTTCTTTTGAGCACTCCCCGTTAAAAAAACTGGGCGACTGAATTAATTTATTGGCTCGTAATAATTCGGCTATTCCAGGTTCCAGAACGTCAATTTCATTTAAAAAATCCGATAGCAGCAGTCGGTGCTGAATACGTGGAATACCACTTTGGAAGTTCGTTCTGCTATTACCCACTCCCTTTAAACTGCCGTGATAGACCATTTGGGTCCACCATGAATCCTTTAACTCGCTTTGATCATTAAATAGAATTTGCGGTGCAGTTATTAAAACTGCCGCCAGATCTTCGAGACAGTTTTGGCGTTGCCGGCTAAAAGCCATGTAGCCTATGTAAAGCCTGCCCGGCTTCTCACTTAATGGTACTTCGCGGGCAAAGTAAGAATCTTTTTGACGAAGACCAACGGGGGGGAATACGGCCATATCACGGCCAAATAGTGCTCGAACCTGTTCAGAAGCTTGACGGATAGTTGCTGTTGAGGCAATAAACTTGGGATAAACACCACGAGAGACAAGGATTGCTTCGAAACCCACTTCATAAAGCCCAACAATTGAACCCAATGCTCCTGAAATGAGATGAAGTTCATCTTGAATAATCAGTTCAGGCGGGCGATGAGTATTACCCCCAAAGAAAGAGGATGCCCGATCTTCCCATGGGAGTCTGGCAAACTTATCTACCGTGGCAATTAATAAGCTCGGAGGCTTCGTATAAAGAGCTTCATCAACGACATTGAATGGTAAGACATTATTTTCCTCGTGGCCGAATGCACACTCTTGATTGTTACAGGTAAAATGGAAGCTTGTTTCTGTCGCTTTGTAATTACTTTTTGTAAAGGCATCCCTACACCAAGGACACTGACGCAAAATAAACTTACTGAAGTTTCCTTTATTGAGTTGCTCAAGTGCTTGAGCAAAGCTATTTGGCGAAGATTCCCCACCAAGCCACAGTCCCACACTGTAAGGCTCTTTTCCCAGTGCCGGGGTCTCCCGGCGAATAAGTTCTAATGCAGAAACAACTTTGCATGCGCGAACAAATTGCTGGGATGTTAACAGTCGGAGAGTGTAGCGCATGATCGCTGTCGTTCCCCCGCCACTGCTGGAATACTTGAGGCGGCGGTAGACAAATACAAACGCCATGACACCTAAATAAGCTTCTGTCTTTCCTCCACCTGTCGGAAACCAGATTAGATCGACCCAGTCCCGATAATCATTGTCTTCATCAATGGAAGACTCTAAAGCCATAAGAAAAAAAGCAAGCTGGAATGGCCGCCAATTGTAAGGATCCCTGGGGTTGTTCGCACCATTAAGTTCCATTTGTGTCAGCATTGCCTGATTAGCTAACGCAAAAGCATATTGTGCGTTTTCATCTTCGCGCATCAGAGAAATACTGCTTCGCATTCTCGAGTTCGCGATTTCCATTCGGGAAATAAGGCGTTGAGCGGTATCCTGCTCATCATCCTCTTCAGAGTCTGCAATAACCTCCTGAGCCTCAATCCATTCAGAATAGCTATCGACAAATTCATCAAGTTGCTCAAAAACACTATTATTGGACTGTATCGTCTTGAGGAATTCAAAACTCAGAACCTCAGTGAGTTTACCGCCCGTTTTTGCAGTGACCTGAGGCACCTCGACGACTGGCATAAAATCACTGAATAACTCAATACCACCGCTTTCGAAACTCCAGTCAACCGCCACGCCATGGCCGATAGCATAGACATGTTCATCCTTATAACGAAGTTCGAGTTCTTGCTCTTCCTTCGTGAGCAAGGCCTTGCTAACCCGAGGATAGTTTCGAAGTGAAATCTCTGGTAAAAAGCACTTTAGTCCGGCTTCGAACAAAGAGTGTTTTGCCAGCTCATCACGCAATTTCTCTTTTTCGCCTACTGTGAAGTGTTGGTTATTGGAAAGAGTGACCGTTATGATTTTGCCATCGCCATGGGGACGGACAGTAACATCAATTCTAGCCCGGTCTTGGCAAACTATATGTTGTGATGAATTGTTAAGTAATACCTCAACTTCCTCCCCGTCATCATCCACCAGAGGTTGCTTTTCCCATCTACGAACATTGCCAGGTGAACCACCATCCTCAAACCTGACTGCACTATAAAAAATTCGGAGTGACTCAAGGGTATTGTCAATATAGAACGAAAAACCCATGGATGATGGGGGTTGGTATTTTGTTTTTTTGGGAGATGTGGCGTTTTCTAACTCGGTTTCTTCTTCGTCCAACTGATCATCAGTTTCGTGCTCGGCACCCAATGAGTACAGAATTCCAGTCGTGTATCGATCAAAAGGGTTATTTTCAAAAAGTAAATCATCTTTTAGTTTTTCACCGGTTAAACTCTGTTTGACCCAGTTAACAAACTCAAGGCGAGCCTTGGTATAGTCGGACATGGCAATTGGCACCTGGCCACTTTCTGTAGATTTTTTTCATGGCTCTGAAGTCAAATGACTAAACGGAGCAACACATGAATCTATATTAAATTAAATTCTCTCTGGGTCATATTCATCGGCGCTTGCGACGAATTATTCAGAGAGCAACGGCAAACCCGCCTCTTAGAGCAGGATAGGGTATAATTCGTAGGCAGACTTCTTATCTTATCCATTGCTGCGGAAGGATCTTTGGCAATCCACTCCTGAAGCTGATCCCGTTCACAGAAATCCAGCTCTGAGAAGCTACGGAGAAATAGCATGCTGTCTTTGCTGATGAGATAAATGTTTTCGAATGCAAGCACGCTACCGCCCGGAGATTTAGCCATGTCGTTTAAAGACTGGCGAAGCATGGTTCCCGGTAGCTTGGTGTAAAAAGTTGTAACAAACCATTCTACCCAGAACCCATACCTATCAGTAGAGCCGACATTCACCACCCCAATCAGGAATAAATTGATTGGTACGTTTGACCCAGTATAAAAATGATCGTCGACTGACTTTCCGAGATGCCGACTACATGCTTCTCCGTCCCATTGATCGTCCACACATGAATACCCTCGAAGCAGCAGAAAATCCACCTGCCCGTGGGGTTCTTCGCCGGTTTCTTTTTCATGTCCGGGAACGTTCGACTCTGTCTTTTCAGCTCATAACGAATTCGATGTTGGATAGCAGCATAGACCATCAGGCAGAGAGTCATCACCATTAGCAGCGCTTCAATACGTTCCGGCTTCTTGAGATAAAGTGATGACACTAGGAAATCCGGGCTTTTCAGGAAACGAAAGCCTCTTTCAACCTGCTGTTGGGATTTATACGTCTTTAGCAGTTCAGTCGTATCCAGCCGGTCTGTATCCATGTCGTTGGTGCCCAGTATAAAGCAACCCAGTGACGCCTCAGCATCCCGACGTCTCTCCACAGCTACTGAGCAGCAACCTGTCACGAAATATTCATAGTGGTCAGGAGGCATCCCGTCAGCAGGGCGACCTTTGGTATTGTAACAAGGCTTGCTAATGACCTTAGGTTCAGCCTGACAAAGTTTGGAATTCTTTTGCCATTGCCTGAAGGCTTCCATGGCGTCGGCTTCACACCGGAACGACTTTTTGCCCAGCTTTACCAGAGCCTCGGATTCTGTCAGGGATTTTTTCTGCATACGCCGGGTCAGTGTCTTCTGTTCCGCTTTCTGGCTCTGCTTGTTTCGAAACAGAACCCAGCGTTGTACGACACCGGCATACTCAGACAATGTCTCCACCGCTTCGTAATGGTCAAATCCATCCACCACATTCATGGAGCGCGATGGTGCGCTACGTACCAGTTTTTTAGCATCACCGATATTGAGAGGGACTCGGGAAACAAACAACTGCTCCTGATGGCTGAGTTCCTGAAGGGTTCCTGCCACGTACATTGCGGCATCACCGACGAAATAACGGGCATTCAGAGCCGCTTTAAAGCTCTTTATGTGCTGGCTCACCACTTGTTTGAAACTGGTTTTATCCGTCACATTGCCACTGGCTGCTTTCATAAACAGTGGAATGCCTGCACGATTCTCGGTTAGCAGAAGTAATATGGCCTGATTCAAGTCCGGGCGATGGTCTCGACTGTAGCCCTTGCAAAGCCGGATACAATTAAGGTCTTCATCGCTCACTTCGTCATCACAATTATAACGACCATCGACGTGAAACCCTGTACCATCGAGGTTCAGTGCGTCGCACGGTAATTTGAGGTGCTTCGCCACCTTGATAGCCAGCTCGAAATGGACTTTACTAACATCCAGATCAAAAAGTACGTCCAGCGCCCTTCCCAGTACTTTGTCGTTTATGTGTTCGGGTTCAATCCCGCCCCTGATTAGTTTGTCGAGGGGTTTATTGGCGAAGAACTGAGGGAACATATGGAGAGACTGTCCTGTGAAGCCAAGACCGTTGATTATCATAGCTATCACGGCTTCACCGTGGGAAATGTTCCATTCGTCAGATAGCTTGGGGGCTCGTTTATCGATGTGCTCGACAATTCCCAGCTCTTTGCACATTCCAGCCACCAGACCGAGGTGATCCATGACCTGAGAGCGATATTGAACAGGAGGCATAAGGGGGGCTTCCCAATATTGGCTTATCTGTTAAATAGCAGATCTCAGGAAAATGTCAGGTCAGGTGGTGAATGTCGGGTAGAGGTAAAAATACAGAAAATTATTGACTGTATGGATATACAGAAATAATCTAGTAACCTCACAGCGTCAAAGCCGTACCAGAGTCACCATGTCCACTACGGAACATCAAGACCCACAGAGTGAACGCTTTCCCAAAAAATAAGAAACACACGGACAGTGCTATGATGACCGACACCATCAGGCAGTACCTTCAATCCCTCGGAGTAGCAGTTACCCTCAAAGACATTTCCGTTCAACCGTAACTTTTCTACAAACCACTAAACATAAGCTCAAAGTCGTCTACTTTTAGAGTATGCAAAATGCTCATGTTTCAGGATCAGGCACAACACCTGCATTACTGCCTGCCCCCTTTGCTACCTCGCAGGTCATCCTCACCAAGCAGGAACACATCCAGCTAAAACAGCAGGCCAACCTCTGGCATGCCATGTGGAAGGCGGCCTGTGGCCGAGAGAAAAAAGTATTGGCTAAAAATGCCTCTCTTATCGCTCAGCATAAAGCCGAAATGGCTGGGTTGAACACCCAGGTCGCTGATCTGAAATCAGAACTGGCACACATGAAGCACTTGCTTTTCGGTCGTAAATCAGAGAAGACCAGTTCTTCTTCAAAGAAAAGTGGCAATACTACCCGGCCACCTTCAAATCGAAAACGAGGTCACCAGCCCGGAGTCCCCGGCTCTGGTCGCCATCTTCACAACAACCTGCCAGTGGTTCATGAGTCTGTAGACTTACCAGTGGACAAACAGTGTTGTACAGTCTGTCACCGGCCATTCAAGTCTTTTTTCAATGACGACAGCTGCGACGTAATTGAAGTTGAAGTTAAGGCTCACGTTCGTCGTTATCACCGAAGGCACTACCAAAAAACTTGCCAGTGCCCTGAAACGCCCAATATTACTACTCCACCACCTCCACCAAGACTCATCAACAAAGGAAAGCTTGGTATTTCTGTCTGGGTGGAGCTGTTGCTGAATAAGTACGCATACGGCATCCCCATAAACAGGCAACTTGAGTCTTATAAGACTCAGGGACTGGAACTGTCGCAGGCGACCATCTCCTTTGGCCTGGAAGCTATAACGCCCTTTTTTGAGCCGGTTGCCGAAGCTACTCGGGAATTCGTCGCCAGTAGCGATCAGTGGCATGCTGATGAAACCCGGTGGATCAGCTGGGCACATGAGACCACAGGTTCTCACAAACATTGGCTTTGGGTATTTCTCTGTGATCAGGCGGTTTATTTCAGCATTGCTGACACCCGTGCGGCTGTCGTACCAGAGTCGATCATTGGTGACGGGGCTGGAACGCTGGTGTGTGACCGATACTCAGCGTACAAAAAGCTTGCGAATGATGCGGTGTCTATTAATTTAGCTTTCTGCTGGGCTCACGTCAGGCGGGATTTTATTGACGCTCAACGAGGTGATCCGGAGTTGGAGAAATGGAGCGCCACCTGGGTGAACAGGATTGGTCGTTTATATCATCTTAATAGTCAGCGACTTGAAGTGCTTGATGAACCAGAGCAGCTAGCAACACAGCAGTTACGGCTTGAACATCAGGTAGAGCAGATGGCAATCCAGAGGGATCAGGAACTTAATCGTCCTAAACTGCGAGTCAGAGCGAAAAAAGTGCTCGAAAGTCTACAGAATCACTGGGAAGGATTGACCCGCTTTGTCACTGATCCCGGTATCCCCATGGATAACAACGCTGCAGAGCAAGCACTGCGCACAGGTGTCGTTGGCAGGAAGAATTACTACGGCTCTGGCAGCGTATGGAGTGCTGATATAGCCGCTTTTCTATTCAGCGTTTTTATGACGCTAAAGCTTTGGGATATTAATCCAAAAATCTGGCTGGGTGCCTATCTTGAGGCTTGTGCCATAAATGGCAGGAAGCCACCTAATGATCTCACTCCTTATCTGCCCTGGTTAATGAGTGAGGAGCGGCTTTGTGAAATGCGCAATCATGATCCGCCAAAGGTATAACAATTGGAGGCAACAATAGGGAAAAGCGGTGTCTTAATTGCTAATTTTGAAGCGGTTTGTAGAAAAGTTACGTTCAACCTTTGCCCGAAGCCTTGTGCCGTTTGTGTGTGCCGGATTCAGGCGGGCATAGCTTTCAGGTCGTGGTTGATACGATCTTCAATCTGCAAATGGAAGGCTATAACGATCTGGCTTATGTGTTGGGCTACGGGCTGTATCGAATGCCGTTAGAAAAAGCGGTGATTCGAGTTGGTGATCGTTATTATGATCCGGTTCAGGGGCTGGTGGCGATTTGAACTTTACGGCACTGTGGGAGCTGTCGTCTGATCAGCTGACCGAGTTTGTGGCTGAAAAGAACAGACCACCGAAGTTTATAGACTGGCTTGACCTGTAAAGCGGTAGCCTGAAAAAAAGCCCCGGAGTGGGGCTTCAGTTTTCCTGATCAATCAGGACAGTTTGAATGACTCCTCCTGCGCCTCTCCGTTCTCAAACCTTGCCTTCATCCGATCCAGTGACTCTTTCAGGGCATCAACAATCTGCTTGACCTGCTTGTCGGTGTACTCGAACTTGGTTTTGTCCGACAGGTTGCCCACCATGCCGATCTGTTTCAGGGCTTTGGGTACACGGGTTTCTGCCAGCTCAATGAACTTCTCTTTCTTGCTTTTCCCTTCCGCTTTTTTTGCAGCGGGTTTCTTCTGCTCATTCTTTGCTTTTGTCATGATCGTTCTCCAATCGATTTTTGTTTTATAGTACGCCAGTTCTGACAATTCGTTATCTGCCGCACGACGTCTACTCAAAGTAGGGCAGGCTTGAAAAATGTGTAGCTGGACGCAAAGGAGAACGTTAGTACAGTTAGTAAATGACGATATAGGGCGTTACTGGTCGATGTTTGTGCAGGTTGAATTGATGATGTGACGCAAGGGCAGGGACGCAATAGCAACGGGTCTATGGGCGTTTGGGGCATGACCAGCCAGAGGGTTCATTCTCTGGCTGGAGGGAACGGTTTTACACCATTCACCGGGTACGAGTTTCACGATAACACACCCAAAATCGGGAGCAGTATGCAATGAAATCGCATACTAAAATCGTGATCAGTCCTCTAACCCGTTGGTATCACTGTCGAAATCCATTTCGTGAAATTCATACCACATAACTTAGTCTATTCCACTGTATTGCGCTAACCTATTGATTTATAATACCAATAAATAACTATTAAGAATAATAATCTACTATAAAACACCTAATTTAATGGTGGATTGAAACCCAAATTGAAACCCAAAAATAAATAGACGTAATTGGGAGGTAGTTAAATGGGTATTGCGTGCCAGAAGAGGCAGCGAAAGAAGGGAACGGTTTATCGCTACGTTGTTACTGTAAGGAGGCAGCACTTTAAAGCAATTGAAAGTCTGACTTTTCCAGACAAAGCTTCAGGGAATGCATGGGCAAAGGCTGTTGAGAAAGACATGCTGGAGCAAGCGAAAAAAGCTGAAGAGTCTGATCATAAATATGAATCTGCCAAATCTCGAACCGGGGATATACAGCTTAAGGACTATCTGGAGCGTTACCGGGCTAAGCAGGAAAAGCTTTCTGAAGATCAGCGCATTAGCCACAGAGATATGCTGGCCATCAAGTTTTGGGAAAAAAGTTGGCTGGCAAAATTACGCTCAAATGAAATTACTGACGCACACTTGATTAAGTTACTCGATGAACGGCTTGATACGGTTACGCCTTCCACGAACCACCTCTATGTTTCTGTTCTTCGTAGAGCCATCGATTGGCAGAAAAGGCTTGGCCTATATTTCAGTCGGTTTATTACCGAAGACGTGATGAAGGAATTGTGGAAACTGAAATTGGTGGGCAAGTCAAAAGAGGATGATACTCGACCGACTGAAGAGCAAGTTTATCAGTTATACCAATGCTTTCTTGAAGGCTATAACACTCCGTTAGGCACTGTTCCTTATCATCATTTAATGTTGTTTAGCATTTACAGCTCTTTCAGGGAAGGAGAGATATGCCGTATACGCTATAGTGATCTGGATATTGAAAATGGCATGGTAGTAATTCGGGAAAGGAAAGACCCAAAGAAGAAATACAGCAACCACCAGAAGGTTCCGATTTGTCCAATATGTTTGGAGATTATCGCCATGCAGCCAAGGATTGAGGGCGAGGATCGTATTTTTCCATACAGGGCACATTCAGTTTCTAGTCGCTTCTCAACGAAAACTAAAGAGTTTGGCTATCCAGAACTGCGCTTTCACTCTTTTAGGCATGATGGCATATCACGCTTTTTTGAACAGGGAATGTCCATTCCTGAAGTAGCACTGCGTAGTGGTCATAAAACATGGGATAACCTACGACGTTATACGCACCTTGTCCATAAACAGCCGCCTGATTTATGGGGAAAGTGCAAGGCTATGGAAGAGCAGTACTGGGCTGAGAATGAGGTGGTGATATCTCGGCGAGGAAGGGGTTTGAAGAAAAGAGGATAGGGCGCTATCTAACGCCCTTAACTTTCTCCCAGGTATCCGTATAAGTCATATGCCGTGAATCCAGGTATTCGGCAAGGTCTGATAATTTTACCAACATTGGTGATTTACGACTCTGGGTCATTCGAACGACAGGGACGGGTAATATTTGTGACGCAGCGGCAGCTTTGGCTTTTTTTTCGCATAAGCCAAAATACTCTTGACAGATTTCTTCCAGTCGCACATAAGGCTTTCTGTATTTGACGAATAACATTTTCTCTGTGTTCATGATGACTCCTGTTAAAAATCAAATTCCGTGTCAAACTCGTCAGAACCGGCTAGCATCAGATCAGGCTGTCTTGATCGTTGTTTAAGGTCTGCATTCCACTCACTGGGAGTACCTGGTTTTGGAGTTAGGTCGTGGTTAAGGATTCGGTGCCACTTTCCTTCTTGGCGAACCAGAATTCTGCAAGGTTCCCGAATGTTGTTTAATGTAGTGATACGCTCGTGGGCTGCTTTGGTTCTGTCTGGGATTGACTCGATGCCGCAACGAAGCATCCACCATTGCTCTGCTTTTTGCTGAGCATAGCCTCCATGCTGAAAGCAGACCCATTCCCGTATAGTTTCAAAGCCGCAGCGATAGGTCACTTGCAGGCTGGGTGGTTTTCCCATTTTCTCATGAATGTCATAAAGCACTTCATCCACACCCAACCACTCAGGTTCAATTTGATTTGAGAGTAATGCACCACCAGTGGCCTGAGCATCATGTTTATCCTGAGCTAAAAACTGATATTGGCAGGCAGGACAAATACGCAAACCGGCAAGTATTAACTCAAAACATTCAGGGCATTCTTTCACCGGTGCTTGGCCTGTCACTTCTCCAGCCTGAATTTTGCCAATGGTAATTTGGTCGATAGGTCCATGCCGGGTAATGTTTCCGCCATAGTCCAGGACCAGACAATCTGTTTTCCCTGTTTCCGGGCTGATTCTTAAACCTCTGCCCAGAATCTGAACATACAATCCGGGTGATTTGGTGGCTCGAAGCAAAACGATTAAATCAACCAATGGAGCGTCAAAGCCGGTGGTGAGAACTCCTTGGCTAGTCAGTGCCTTGATTTTCCCTTCTTTAAAGTCTGCCAGTATTCTTACCCGCTCATACTTTGGCGTTTCGCCTGTTATACATTCAGCGTTAATACCTTCATAAATGAGCAACTCCTTGACTTGTTCCGCATGGGCGACAGAGACACAGAAGATCAGCCAGGCTTTGCGGTCCTTACCATATTCAATAACCTCCGTTACTGCCTTTTCTGTGACATCATTTTTCTGAACAGCGCTTTCCATATCAGCCGTGAGATAATCTCCCTGCCGGGTTCTGACACCATCAAGATCAATTTTCTCCCGGCCACTCTTGGATCGCAGTGGAGATAGGTATCCATCGTCAATTAATCGTTGAATGTCAGTTTCATAAATGATGTCGGTGAATAGTGGGTTCTTGCCTTGGGTCAGTAAACCCTGTTTCACACGATAGGGTGTGGCAGTAAAGCCAATAATTTTCATAGCAGGGTTAATTGCTTTTAGCTCTTCTAAAAGCCGGTAATACATGGTCTCTCGGTTTTCACTGTTCAGCAAGTGGCATTCATCAATCAATACCAAATCAAAGTACCCCAGTTCTTCTGCCCGCTTGTGAATGCTCTGAATGCTGGCAAACAGAATTTGTGCGTCGGTATCTCTGGCTCTCATAGCGGCAGAGTAAACACCAGTAGGGGCTTCCTCCCAAACGGCGTGCATCTTGTCATGGTTTTGTTCGATGATTTCCTTTACGTGAGAGATGATTAAAAACCGTTGCCCGTGCCAGCGTTCAATAACTCCGAATATAAAGGCAGCAATGATGACGGACTTGCCGCCCCCAGTACTCACGCAAACCAGAGGATTTCCCTCTTCATTGGAAAAATAAGCATAGATCGCATCAATGGCCTCCTGCTGGTACCAACGCAGTTCAAGCTTCATGGGGAACCACCTTGCCATTAAAATGTTGTTTTATGGCGCTCAGGTTGTCGTCTGTTAGGAGAGACTTGTCGTTGAGATTAAAAATTTCACTGGATGCAAACTGATCATCAGTTCTTCCGGCCACAAACTCTTTGCCATTAACTTTCAGGCGGTAGCGAATCCAGTTTTCTCCACTATCAACAGGCTCAGCAAACTGACCCAGCAAGTAAGGTATATAAAGGTGAGCATCACAGCCGTTTTTCTGCTGGTAACTTGGAATCTTTAAGTCATATAAAGCACAGTGCCACTCACCATTTTCTACTGGAGTGCTGTGCAGACAGGTTCGGCAGTTTACTTCAGGTGCTTGCTGTCTATGGCAAATGGCATGATGGTCGCAGAATTTGCACAGATACCAGCTTGGGTCTGTGCTGATTTTTTTTAAAGGTCTATCGCTGGCGATAATAGCCTGTGCGCGGTTAATCGTTGCTTTACCAATATCTTGATCAAGCTTAATTCTTTCCCCATAGAGGGCATCATTATTTTTATTGACCGCAATGTAGAACGCTCGGAGCAATTGAGGTTTTGCAAGAAACATATAGCTTTGCATCTGAATAAAATGTTCAGGCTTGGCATCTCTGACACCTTTCTTCAGCAGTGTATTAAAGGACTTATCGTTATGAGTTTTCATTTCAATTAGGTGCCAGGTCTTTGGTGCTTCCACAAAGCCGATTCCCACGCCATCAAATGAACCTCCGAAATGCCCATTGCAGGCACCCACCCGAAACTGTGTTCCCGTCTGGGGATCGGTCTCAAAAACCTTAATGCCTATGCTTCGAAAATCATTAACAAACCGCTCTTCTGCCAGATGTCCGGTTTGAAAAAGTCGTAAAAGCTGACCATTGTGGCTTACGTGAGTTGCCCAGCGGAATGAATACCAAAGCGCACGGTCACATGGTCTGCCAATAACTGATCCTCCAAGGTGTGCCCGAAAAGTGGCTCCCTGATTGTCCTCGTAATGCTTGACGATTGCTTTAATCGTGGTGTTTTGCTCTTCTGGTATTTTCACGATTAACCCCTGTGCCGGAAGGTTACTTCTTCCGGCTTTTACTCAATGTCGTTAGAAAGGGTTGATTGTTTGAGCTTACTTCTGTCCCCAAGGAGGAGTTGAAGGTTGCGCTGCAGCTGTCGCAGGATGTGGCGGCTGTTCGTGAGTGACAGGAGACTGTTGCCGGTTATTGTGAGCAACCCATTTCTTTACTTCGTTTTTTGGGCCATAGCCGGGATCTTGTTTGATAATCACGCTAATGGTCATAACCTGGTTTAACAATTGATCGGTATCACTCAGCTGAGGCTGCCCGATAGCATGGGCAATGCGGCTGATTTCCTTGCGACCAATCTCCTGAGCTTTGTCACTCTGATTATAGATATTGTGGTTAGACCACAGCGAGCGCCCCTGGCTCTGGCCTTCCATCACCTTATAAGTCACAGTCACCATCCTACCCCCGGATTTAGTGGGGATAAGCCTTGCGTCAGTCACCACAACCACATAATCACCGGCAGGCAGAGGAGAGATATCATCTGTGTGATCATAATCGCCTGCATTGAAGCCTAACTGAGCCATTGTTAATGTCCTTTCTTATTCTTGTTATTGTTGAGTGCATCACTGAATGCCTGCCAGCTTAGAGGTAATTGTTTAGGCAGGTCATAGCGATTCTTGGCGAGATAACCGGGCGCACCTTGCGTAAACAGGTAGCGCTTGCCGGTGCTTATGCCTCTGGTTTTTGTGGCACCAAACCCTTTCTCTTCCTTTTCTATAACCGTTTGGTAATCAGCGAATAAAACACAGTCCACAGATTCCTGAACCAGTTCAGACGCTCGTTTGTGCAATTTGATCTGGTAACGGTCATAGCTGGCAGAAGTAGGCGACTCAAAGCGTTTAACTTCTGTGTGACCGATTAAAATAATCGCCATGTCTTTTTCATTACGCAGGGCGTCCAGTCCATTTAATATTTCCCGCCACAAATCAAGAGCTTCTATATAGCCTTTCCCATAGCCAAATTCTTCGATGGAAGAATAACGCTCACCTTTTGGTCCGACATACACCTCACAAAGATGCCTCCAAATCAATGGCTCCAGATGATCAAGACTATCTAGAACCACGGTCTTATAGTGATGATCGCTGGTATAAAGTACAGCGATAGCATCAATCACATCCTGATAGCTCTTGGCAAGAGGGAAGGTGTCAACCTCCAGGCCTCCTAATCCATCCTCTGTGCAAATAAAAATGGGTGTAGGGCTATCTGCTCCAAATGTTGTTTTTCCCAGTCCGGCAATGCCGTAAATCAGTATTCGGGGAGCCCTGTAGCCAAGACTTTTGCTGATGGAGTTAAGATTAAAAGCCATTATTGATCCTCCAGACGCTGAAAGCGCACAGAGGTCTTTTTGGGTTTAGTCGTAATGGCCTCAGCGACAATGTTGTAATGTGCCGGATCTAAATCCTGCAGATTCTTTAGCTGTTTGGTATCCAGCTCCATTTTCTGGCGAATGATTTTATTGGCAATGTGTGCCGGTACCCGGTCTTTTACTTTAAGCCATTTGTTGGTATCCAGGCTTCGGGTAAATCCGGCGACTGTGGTGACTTTGTAATATTCACCGTTCACCGACAGGCTTCCTTCCGGCTTAACCCCGGCAAGCAGACAGATTTCTTCTTCGATGGCGATACGATGATTCTTGGCTGAAAGCTCGTTTTCCTTGGCAATCTCCAACTGATAGGCGAGTTGATCCAGCCGCGACGCATTATTGCTCATGGTGGTGTCCTTTTCTGGTGCTAAGGATTATTTACTGGTGTGCAAGTAGTTCCGCAAATCGGGAACTATCACGAGGTGGGCGTGCCCGCACTCGCTCGTATCGACAAGGATATCGCCAATACGAAACAAAGACGGGACTTTTGAAGGCAGGTTATTGTTTGAAGAGTCTGTGGTGCAGTGCTGATTGGATGAGCAATTGTAATGCTCAATAATGCCACAGATTTGCTGACTGAGGCGTTGTGCCTTTTGGCTGCAGAGCTCTACGTTGCGGGCGTGCTGATTGCTTTCAACCTGAAGTGAATTTAGCTCAATAACCAGGCGGGTTACTCGTTGTGTCAAAATTGAAAACGTAGTTGGTTTCATACTTATTTCTTATTGTTTTGTTTTTTTACAGAATAAGTATGCTTGTTGTTTTAAAGGGTGTCAATATTTGTTTTGGATGGCTAAGCGATATTACTTATTAGCGGCGTTGTCGCTGTACTGGCTGTACTGAATGGTGAGAAAGCGCCGACCAAGGTTCCAAAATAGGTAACTGCATCCAGAGTTATTGCCGGATAATTGTAATTGTTGAAAATTACGGTTGGCTTGCCTCCAATTTCTTCATAACGTCCGATCAGCAATGATACTTGCTTAAAGATGCAAATATTGTTTTGTGACAGAGGAATAGCGTGATCAACGTAGACAATTGATTCCATAGGAATCCCTGCTGAATTTGAGTCTCCCTCCATGGCTTTACTGGTCATCACGGTTGCATAGGTCATGACACTACAGTCGATAGGGCAATAAAGCTTTTGCGCTTCCGTGGCATCAAGTTTCCTTAAGCACCATGCTTCGATGTCTTCTGGGCTTTTAAGCAGAGGCACGACTCTCCCTGTTGTAGTTGTAAAACGCTTGCCGGATTCCAGGTACTCCCTTGTTGTACCAAGCACCTCTGCAATTTTATTTTGCATTTTGATAGTGCTGTGATCTGTGTAGGAGTTCTTATCTCCAAGCCACAAAGAAATAGTTGCCCTTGAAACGCCCAGGCGGTTGCCTAGGTCGGTTTGGGACATATTTTGTTCAGCTAATAAATCTTTTACGCGGGCTTTCCAGTTCATCTAAAACTCACAGTTGTTATAAATCTTAAAATATGTGTTATTGGTTAAATAATAACCTGTTTTAAAGAAAGTAAACAAAATTTGACAGCGTGGCTTTCAGAAGATGATAATTTTTTCGTCTTAACATAAATCATCACTTTGCCATGGGATGGTACAGATGCTCAAAAAAACAACAAAGAGCAATGATATGTCACCCGGTAGCCTCATCAGAAATTTCCGTATTAAACGTGGCGTATCTTTGGATGAAATGGCTCAATTTTTGTATTGCACAAAATCTGAACTTTCGTTGATCGAAAATGATAAAAAATCAATTTCCAGAATGAAGCGTTTGCTTTGGTCTACACTCATCCCGGAATGGACTCCGAACATGCTCAGCCCAGTTCAGCAGAGCAGTCCAGACCATGAGTAGCGCAAGTGTAAAACCACCAGATACTTCAAAAGCTGCATGGGAACTCAATGAAGTTGGGCTGTCGATCATTCCGTTAGGCTCACCTTACGAGCGGCCCCCGCAATGGTTTTTAAATGATCGTTGCGGAGGCGATGAAAAAAAAGCAGCTGCTGACTGGCCTAAAACCCCACGAATCGGGTGGAAGCAATATCAGGATCAGGCACCTACAGATACCAATATTGAGCATTGGGTAACACTATGGCCATGCTGTAACTGGGCAATTATTACCGGTCATAAGGTCGTTGTGGTGGATGCTGACAGTGCAGCAGCCGTTGAATTTATTGAATCCGGGCCTGTCACCCGAACCCCGTTGCGAGCACTAACCAGCAAGGGAAAACATTATTACTATCGGGTTAATCCCGATAACCCTGTTCGCAACTGTGCCCAGAAAAACAAAATAGATATCCGGGGGGCTGGAGGCTATGTCGTTGCGCCGGGTAGCACCCATGCGGATGGAACGAGGTACCAGTGGGAAACCGATGAATCATACGCTTTAGACGATCTATTTGACTTACCTTCACTCACTACAGACGACATTGCTGCAATTAATAGCTTTGATGAGGGTACAGAAGCTAATACTAATCAGTATGTTGGTAATCTCGGTTTTTCTGTTAGTCAGTATCCTGTTCCGCACGTTGGCAGTAGCCTCGCTGAAGGAGAGGGTAGAAATAATGCTGCGGCCAGCATTGTTGGGCAATACATTCGACAGGGAGTGTCGCTTCAGCAAATCAAAAGCCTGTTGGATCAATGGAATGCAACCAACACACCACCGTTGTCGTGCAATGAATTGAACACCACCATTGCCAGCGTTGCACGAACCCATCTTAACAATCATCCGGAATCCACTATAGCTATTGAGCCTGTCATGGCCCAAGCGCCGCCGTTCCAATTCAGTCATGTAACCGATTTGCTGAATTCGGCCGGAGCCATTAACTGGCTAATAAAAGGTTTTCTGGAAATGGACAGCCTGTGTGTTCTGTTTGGAGAACCAGCTTGTGGAAAATCGTTTATTGCTATCGATCTTGCCTGTTGTATTGCTACGGGAAATTCATGGCATGGCAAGTCTGTAAAAAAAATGGGAGCTGTTTTCTATATTGCAGGCGAAGGTTTTAATGGTCTGTCCCGTCGCATTATGGCCTGGCAGCAGGAGCATGGTTACAGTTTTGCCAAAGTCCCCCTCTACATAAGTCAGTACTCAGCAGCTCTTACTGACATGGTTAATGCTCATGCAGTAAGTCAGAGCATTGAAGAAACAATCCATCAGACTGGTGGTGAAGCACCTTCGCTGATTGTGATCGACACACTTGCTAGAAATTTTGGTCCTGCTGATGAAAATGGAACCAAGGAAATGAATCTGTTTATCAACCATATTGACCACTATTTTCGTCAAAAGTACGGTTGTTGTGTGCTGGTGGTTCATCATACCGGCGTTGGCAACAAAGACCGTGCAAGAGGAAACAGCGCACTTAAGGGAGCTGCTGATGCAGAATATGCCGTAGTGAAAAATGACGAGGGAATCAAAATCAGCACCAAAAAAATGAAGGATGCTGAAGCCCTACCTCCTATAGAGTTTCAGCTTAAACCGGTGACATTGCCATTCTGTGATGAAGATGGTGACCCACAGGCGAGTTGTGTCTTGCAATACCTCGACCCGAGCAATGCCCAAAGCATTCGGGTAGTAAAGGGCATGGAGAGTCACATCGGTAGCACGCAAAGACATATTATTCAGACTTTGGACAAACTCCTGAAAGAAGCCCGGTCAAACCTTGTCGGACAAGAACGTGATCCGAAGCTGGCTCGCATAGAGGTTAAGCACCTTCGCTCGCAATGCCTTGACGATAAAATCGTGGGTAAAAACAACTGGAGCCGAACCTTTGATTCTATCGTTGAACGTAAATTCTTAGAGATCCAGTCTCCTTTCGTCATGCTGACAGACAAAGGCAGTGAGGTCATATCCGATGCTTAGAAACCTCAAATCTCTCTATTTGAGTACTGTGACCTCAAATAGTCATCAAAAGTTATCTCAAATTTTCTATTTATCAATGAGTTATGGCGGGATGAAGCCTTTTGTCACTGTACTCACTTCTCTCCCCCTCCTCTTAAGAGGGGAGAAAGAATGAGGACAAGAGAAGCTTGAGGCCTCATTACTTTTGATCACCAAGAATAAAAACAAACAGGGAAGCCAAACTATGAAGGTCATTATTGGAATCGACCCCGGCCTCACAGGAGCTATCGCCATACTGGATGCCTTTGAGAAAAACATTATCCAATTAGCTGATATGCCCACTATGCCAGATAACAAAAAACGTAAAGTATCTGGCATGGGCTTAAAAAAAATTCTGGCTCAGTTCTCTCCTGCTGATGTTGAGATGGTTTATCTCGAAAGAGTTGGTGCAAGACCGGGCCAGGGCGTGGTGAGCATGTTCTCATTTGGTCGTTCACTGGGGGCAGTGGAAGCAGTGGTTAACCTCTTAGGCTTGCCTCTGACATATGTCTCCCCGCAACTTTGGAAACGCCCGGCAGGTTTGATCAGGGCAGATAAAGATGCCAGTCGAGGAAAAGTACTGGACCTGTATCCGGAAGCAGACGTAAATCGTAAAAAAGATTCCGGAAGGGCAGATGCCATTCTTATTGCCCGATATGGCAAGGAGCTACGCCCATGAAATTTATCTCTGCCCGTCAGGCGATACATGACGCCTATGCTACCAATCTGACCAGCAAGGGGTTTGAAGTTAATCTTGTTGCTCTTTCTTGCAGCCCCGACTTTTCTCAACACCTACAAAGTATTCATCGTCGCAAGCAGCAACACCGGGAGAAGTTGCTTGCAGAGTTCAACCCTGTCGGATTTTACAGTGAGGACCGAATTGGCAAAGATTGTAACAACCATCGAATCTGTCATAACGTCGAAGCAGGAAAGGTGATTAGCGTAGTAGAAAGTCTTGATGAACCTTTTCGTTCATGGGCTAAGTGGGCTTATGGTCCTCGTACCCAAGAGTATCTGCGAGAACAGCGAACTTTTTTCCAATGGCTCGATAATGATATCACTGAAAACTTCTCCAGTATTGACCGGAAGTACCGGGAAGTCACTAAACAAAAAATCCGGGATGTTGTTGCTTACTGTGTGATGGATTACCGGAGTTATATTATCAGCGGTAAGCACCTTTATCCTGTACCACTGATCATAAACCGATGTGGCATTATTCGGCAGAACTGGAAACGGGATTTTGAGTCTTGGCATCGCTATTACTGGGATCTGTGTGATGAGTACTTGGATCCCGGCTGTCTTTTGGCTTTAGGAGCAGTGCTTGGGAATTTATACAATTAAAATAGTATTGTGGAAAATAACGCCTAGTTAAGCCGCGTGTCGAAGGCGGTCGGGTGGAGGGCAGAGACCCGACGAACTGGAAGCATTTATTATGCTTCTTCTCTGCTAATGTGCTTCAATTCAGATGTAATAGAAACTGAATTTTTGTGCTCTTTCGCGTCTTGCCATTTTACATGACCCGCTTTTCTCATTACTGAGAGTACATCAGCAATTGGTATTACAACTGCTCCTTTTATTCGGTAATCTGATTCAAAAATAACAATTGCAGCATGATCAAAGGCATTACTACTATAACGCTTAAAGTTAGTTCTGTTTTGAGTTGTATCTGTTCCATCAACACGAGATTTAACCTGTACTTTACCCAAAGTTGAGCAAACTAAATCATAATCAGGGTTGTTGGTTAAGGCTAGCTTTCCATCGAGTGCAGCGCACACAAGCATTTCTGCATACCAATCTGGATGTCCTATTTGGTGTTTTCTTAGTAATTCACCTTGCAAGCGTGCAACATAAGAAATTTTTTGTCTTAATAGCATATGTTGTTTTTTAAATGTGATGTTGTATTTTTTTTATTAATCTTACAAACGTAACGAGCTACGCCTTAGGCATAGCTCGTTGTATTTAATAAGCCTTACGACACCCATTATTTTGAATCATGTAATCAATATCATTTGTGTTGAAATATTTTACCTCACCATCCATGAAAGTTAAATTTATAGACTTAACTGACCCACAAGAAATATTATAACTGTACCAAACATTAGCCCAACGAGCTGATTTCAATGGAGAAAAGTTTGGCTGACCTGGATAGTGAGGCCCTGTATCTCTAAGGCTTTTTACATACTTTCCTGATACCCTATCAGGTACTTTATCCCCAACTCTGTTATAAGCTTCGACTTCAAAGTCAGCATATTTTATTACTTTATTTGATGTGTTATAAAACTTAACTTGAAAGTCAGTCCCCCCTGCACTATTTGGTGAAAATGTTCCATGATTTACAATAGCTACTGGAATTCTATAATTAAATTCAGCATTTTTCACAAAATCGTTTTTAGTGGCGCAACCACTTAACAAGATACAGGCTAATGTTATATTTATAATTCTCATTTTACTTCCTAATTTATTGATATCAAAAAAATCCTATTCGACAATATTGGAAATTTACCTCCTTTCTACTAGAAAAAAATAATAAATTAACTAAGGTTTATATTATTTGTACTAGGTGCATAAATAACGCCTGCTTTAGCCGCGCGCCGAAGGCTCGTCGGCTGGAAAACTTTGCTATGGCTACTCTGCAATAGGTAGCCCAATTAAATCAAGCAATTCATTTCTATCTTGTTTAGATAACCAAATCAAAAAGCTCTTATCGACAATGTTAAGTCGCAAGTTAGTTTGATCATAATCCAAGACTGTTGGTTTGATATCTTTCTTTATTTGTAAAGAAGACAAAGATTGTAATGATTGTGTTACATTGCCTGAGTTTAACTCGGTTCCTCGCGGGTGGGCAGATTGAAGAATATTTCGGATTCTAGCTTGCCTAAAACCCACCTCTACCTCCTGTATTGGGCAAGATAAAAGTGGATATAAGAGCCACTTATGCATTTCTAGAGCCGTTTCTTGAAAGCCTTCGGAGAATCTAGTTAAGAATGAATTAAACCTGCCACCCTGTTGATTTACAACATTAGTTACAATATTGCTACAATCAACTTCATTTGCAATTTCTCGATACTGCTCTTGAGTTGCATGAACACCTTCTTGTTGGCAGCACTGATAACAAGCTTCTTGAACAATAAAAATACTTTCATAACAACTATCAAGTAATTGTGTTTTGAAGTTGTCAGAAAACGATATATTTAAAAGGCTCTCTCCAGATTCTATTACTTTTCGTAATTCTGACTTTGTCCATTTGTCTGCATTAATTGCCAGTAAACGCCCTGTAAGGTCACCATTGTATACACTAAGTCTATTTTCTTCTAACCAAACACCAATGATTATGAAACAATATTTTGAATTTTCATGAAATGCCTTTAGCGCAACTGAAAAATCTTTTTGAGTTTCTATTGGTAGATAATGAAAATCCTCAAGAACTATGGATTTTGAAAAATTAATATTGTTTAGTGCTGATATAATATCATTAACGTCTAAAGGGTCGAGTTCTAATGGTGCAGTTGTTACACCGGTGTCATTTGTTTCTTCGCAATCTGCACTAACCTCTGAAGATAAACCAGGTATCATTGATTTAAGCTTTGCAGAAATCTTTTTCTTTCCTGATGTTGCAATAGTGTTAGATACGGTCAGTTCATAGCCAGTCTGTTTAAGAACAGCCTCATGTAACTGATCTAATCCCCACTTATTTGAACAATGAATAACTATATAGTCATCAGGATTTAAGCAATGTTTACGAAGTGATGTTTTCCCTTGTTTAGAACTACCATAAATTACCAAGTGTTGCTGTCTGGCTAAATTATTAACTAAGAAATCGTCAGCACTTTTCCTTTCTTCATAGTTTAATGGCAATTCTCGATTTATACCAAAAACGTCTTCTAATGTAACAACTTTTTCTACCATTTTTACTCCTAATGTTTGTTTGTAGCCATAACGCCTAAATCAGGTGCGCCGTAGGCGTCACCTGGATTTACTTGGTAAGTGCATTTTCGGGCTTGGCATAAGACCCTTCAATTGGTCTAGCCCTTCTTTTTTCAAGAAGGATATTTACATCCTTAAAATCTGTTGATAAGTACCTACTAATCTTTGATTGTAATTCGATTTCTGTTTTACTTAGATTTATGTAGTTAAATCCATTGATATCAATGCGGCCATCATGATTATTAGAATTAAATAACGGTGATAGAAGTTCAACTGCCGTTAAACCTTGCCAAGCAAGGCTAATAATTCCGCTATGAACAAAGCTATTAGACCAAAAGTTTATGTACTTTATCAATAAGATATCTACTGGCAGGTTTGCGAATTCTTTATTTTCATCTTCGGAAAAGAAATTCAATATCTGAGAGATTTGAATTTGCTCATCACCTGTTTTGTTTTTCTTGTGTCCCTTTTTTATTTTATACTCAGCTTTGATGAAACCGATCATATTTTTAAAATAAACTTCTATAGCTAATCTTAACTTCATGGGCAGTAGGGCAAAATCAAAGTTAGCTGTATATGACTTGACTATTGGCCCTCTATATGCACTTTGTGCATCCATATAAATATCACTACTCGTTAGATAGCGATCGGCGTATGTTTTAGATTTAAGTTTTAAACTTTCAGTTAAGCAATCAAATGTCGTAATATCTCTAGCGAACTCTGTAATCAGCAAGTTGTCATATCTATAAGAATCATTTTTTTCTAGAATATTTTTAACGCAATTAAAGATTGCTTGGTGATGCGTATCTATTACACGTGTGCTTTTCTTCGAAATATTCTTTCTGAATAGAATTGATGCGTTTGTCGGATTTGCAAAATATTCTGGTTCATTTGAGAGAGAGTGATTACGTTCAAGCGTCTCACAAGCTTCAATAAGTACATCTTTTGAAAACTTAGTTGTATCCATTAACTTCTCTAATATTGGTTGGGAGTATGGCCGCACTTAACGCCTAAATCAGGTGCGCCGTAGGCATCACCTGGATTTACTTGTTATGTTCACATTTTACGAATGTCATTTAGAATTGATCTTGCAGCGTTTTTTCCGTTAAGTGCAAATCCAACTTTAATATTGTTTTTATCCGTTATTACAAGTAGATTTGAGTCTGCCCACCAATCTCTGACAACAGTATCATCTTCAAACGATTTAATGTCATTAGCTTTCATTTGGTATCTTAAATTATATTCATACCCTCTTGAATCCCAACTAGCTAAATATGCACCTTTGTCTGTAATAAAGAAAACACCCCATAATCTAAGTTCTTTATTTTCATACATTGTTGTCCATTCTTTAAAACGAACAGTTTCAGAACCATCATTTACAGTATTTAGAATAACTGGGTCAAAAACTGGAGTATTCATCGGTCCAGTTGCAAGCTGCATTGGTCCCGGTGAAGCACAACCAGTTAATACAACAGCTATTAGTATTAGAATAAGGTTTCTTAACTTCATCCTCGTCTCTCTATGTGTTTTATGAAAATGTTTGAGTGAACATAACGCTTAGTAGATGAACTTGTCCGTAATTCTGCCCAAATTACGTACGAGCCCATATTTCTCCTACACATGCGGACAAGTTCATATATCTCCCCCCAAATTTTGCGGGGATTACTTTCGATGTTTGTCCGCATAATATTCAATACGTAAAACTGCTGAAACCCTTGTGTTTAAAAGGGCTCAGCCAGGTTCTGTTATTATTTTTAATCAAACCAACAAGTCCCTATTTGACCAAAAGTAACTGGCTGCTATAGAAACTGTATAAATATGCATAGCTGGAGTATTAGTATGTCTGAATAGCTTATGGGCGGGTTTGCAAAAAGATAAGACTAAAGCATTACAGCTAACGGAAGATTTCTATTGCCATTGGATCAAAACATTTATTCAGTATCACAGGTACAAACACCCCGATGATATGGGGAATGAAGAAGGTACATGGCTTTGCTCAGTGGTACAACGAGGACCATAAGCACAGTGGACTGAAGTTTCTGACACCGCCCTACGATAAGGAAGGAGGCATATCCGAGCCAGGGGCCGAACACACATTGGTACTCTTGCCTGGAGTTTAGTGATGCTAATTTTTTTAGGCACGCTACCGCATGAGACACGATAAACGATTGATTATTTCTCAAGCATTAGTCCCACAGCAAACATCGATTTGTATAGTGTAATGAGTACACATAGCGCGATTGTGCCATGTCATAGAGTTACTTAGTAGTAGCTTGTTAATGTTTATGCAATTTTGAGCTATTAGTGAGCAAGCATTGCCAACGATTACAAAATAAGTCATCATTTTCCAAGATGACCAAACCTCACCCGTTCACCCACGGTGTGAGGTTTTTTTATACCTGCAGAAAGAGAGGTGCAGCCCATGGACGACCTCTCAAGCAGGTTGGATCGCATAGACACCAAGCTCGATAAGCTCACCGATGCCATCTCCCAACTGGCACGCATCGAAGAGCGCATTTCTCACCAAACACAAAACATGTCTCAGCTGGATACCCGGCTGACGGATATGGAAGACCGTATCCGGCATCTTGAATATCAAAGCAGTACTCGTGGCGTGGTGCTTAGTCATATCGAACGCTTTGGTTGGCTGCTTATGTCTGCGGCTATTGGCCTAGCCGTTTACTACCTCAGGGGGGAGTCATGAGAAAAAGGACTCACACTCATTACATCGTGATTCACTGTTCAGCGACTCGGGAAGATCAGGGCTGTACCGTCGAAGATATAAGGCACTGGCATGTGGTAGAACGACACTGGAGCGATATTGGCTACCACTGGGTGATTGAGCGCAGTGGTCTGGTGCAGCCGGGTCGCTCGCAGGACGCCATCGGCGCACATGTCAGAGGCCACAATCATGACAGCATAGGCATTTGCCTGGTGGGTGGGTTAAGTCAGGACAACCTGCCGGAAGACAATTTCACCCAGGAACAGATGCTCAGTCTGGAAATGCTGGTGGAATCCCTGCAACTGCGGTATCCGTCTGCAAAAGTGGTGGGGCATTCGTTTTTCAATCCCTACAAAGCCTGCCCGGTTTTCAGTGTGGAAGACTGGCTGGAGGAACTGTCATGAGCTGGGCTGGAGCTATTCCTGTACTTGGGACATTAATTGAACGTGTTCTACCTGATAAGGCAAAGCAAGATGAAGCGAAACAGAAACTGGCCAATATGATCGTCAATGGCGAGTTAAGTGAATTGTCAGAGCGAGCCGGTGTGATTAAGGCAGAGGCGCAGGGCGATAGCTGGCTGCAACGCTCATGGCGTCCGATTGTAATGCTGGTATTCACAACATTGATCGTTTGTCGCTGGCTCGGTTGGTCAGCACCGGATTTATCCGAAGCGGTGGAGTTAAAACTGTTCTCTATTGTTCAACTGGGCATCGGTGGCTATATCGCCAGTCGGGGCATTGAAAAAGTAGCCGACAAACTACGGCGGTGAGCATGGCAGCAAAAAAATACAAAATGGTTGAGCGTAAGGTCAGTGACCTTATTCCCTATGTGAACAATTCCCGCATTCACGACGAGTCTCAGGTTATTCAAATTTGTTCTTCCATCAAAGAATTTGGTTTCACCAACCCGGTTCTTATCGATGAAGAAAACGGGATTATTGCCGGGCATGGTCGCCTTATGGCGGCTAAAAAGCTTGATCTGAAAACCATCCCCTGTCTGGTACTGGCAGGACTCAGCGAAGCCCAGAAAAAAGCCTATGTGATAGCCGATAACCAGATTGCTCTCAATTCATCGTGGGATATGGATAAACTGTCTTTGGAGCTGGAAGGCCTGCAAGCAGAGGATTTTGATCTTGACCTGATCGGTTTCAGCGAGGATTTTATGGTATCCCTGTTTGATGAACCGGAACCCGCACCCCCTCCTTCTGATTTCAAGGAAGTGAATGAAAAAGAGCTTGAGCATACCTGCCCGAAGTGTGGTTATGAGTTCGATTAACTATCAAATCCCCACGGTTGCCGATATTAAGGCGCAGGCTAAAAGACAGTTGCCAAGGTTTGAGGTGGTCAGCCTGTTCGCCGGTGGCGGTGGCAGTTCGACAGGTTATCGTATGGCGGGTGGTAACGTGCTGGCGATTAATGAGTTTGTTGAAGAAGCCCGTAAAACCTACAAAGCCAACTGGCCGGATACGTTTATCTTGCCGCAGGACATTAAAAGCTTAACGGGTGACGACATATTACAGCAGATAGTCCTGAAGCAAGGAGAGCTTGATATCCTTGATGGCTCGCCGCCATGCTCTGCTTTTTCACTGGCAGGCAGACGGGATAAAAACTGGGGCAAAGCCAAAAAATACAGTGATACTTCCCAAGAGAATGTAGAAGACCTGTTCTTTGAATACATCAGGATTTTGAGAGTGGTTAAGCCCAAGGTATTTGTGGCAGAAAATGTCGCCGGATTGAGCATTGGTATAGCCAAAGGGTATCTGAACCAAATACTTGCTGAACTGAAAGCCTCGGGCTATCACGTTGAATGTCGTAATCTTGATGCCCGTTATCTGGGGGTTCCCCAATCCAGAGCAAGACTGATCTTTGTTGGTGTCAGGAATGACATACTTAAGCCAGAGATGATCGGTCATCTCCATCCCAAACCCTTTGATTATGTGGTACCACTGAAAGATGCCATTTCAGATATAACCCTGTCGGATCGAGACCGGAGCTTTACCAACATCAAGGAACTGAGTACCTACAAACTGTTGAAGACATTAAGGCCGGGTCAGCAGCATCCAAAGCGATTCAACCTGATTAAAGCCCATCCTAATTTACCTTCCGGTTGTATTACCGCTTCTTCAGGAGGGCGGGGAACGGCAGCTGTCCACCATTGGGAGAATCGTATGTTCAGCGTGGCAGAAGTGAAGCGCATTATGTCAGTGCCGGACGATTACATTATCACTGGCAACGAAACCAAGCAGATTGAGCGGTTGGGCAGAATGGTGCCGCCACTGATGATGAAAGCCATAGCCAAGAATATTTACAAGGTGGTACTCAGTGCAAATTCCAACAAACTGGACCTTTAACAGCGCAGAAGTCGCGGACCACTTCGACGACCATGTGATTGAACAGCTCCCCTGGTACCCTATGGCGACGGATTTGATGTGCCATCTTGCCAGGTGTTATCTTCAGGATAAATCCATTCTGGTGGATTTGGGTTGCTCTACTGGTGGTATCACGAAAAAACTCGCCAAGGTCATTCATGATCGCCAGATTCAGGCCTATTCCATTGATAGTGCACAAGAGATGGTGGATAAGTTTCAAGGGGTCGGTGAAGTCAGTTGTGGTGATATGACCAATGTAAACCTTTACCCTGACTTTGACGTCTGCATTATTTGTTTGGCTTTAATGTTTACCGACGTCAGTGGTCGTGATCACTTTCTAAACTCCCTTAAGGCTAAACTCAAGCCGGGTGGTGCCATTATCATTCTCGATAAGATAGAGCCTCCGGCTGGTTACTTGGGAACCTGCATTAGCCGCATGAGCATCAAGAATAAATTTGATTCTGGTGTGAACGCTCAAAGTATTATTGAGAAGGAACTGTCCCTGTGTGGCTCACAGCGTCCGACGACAGATCATTTATTTCAAAAATATGCCTATAAACCGTTTTTCAGGGTGGGTGACTTTATTGGGTATATCTATGAGTCAAAGCTGTTATAGAGCTGATTTAAGAGCTGCTGCGAGTGCCAGAGTGATATCAGCGAGGGACCCTAGAGGTAGCGACTCTGAGCGGGTACGAAGGGGCGCAGAGTTGGGTTAGTGACAGACCTGAAAACGAGGTATACAACGGTATACACTTTGGTATTAAGCGGTTGATCTTCTGAAGAAAAAACGGTTTCAAAATGGCGAAGCAGGTATACATTTTGCCATCCGTGGCGAGTGCGCTGTTACTGCCTTTCCAGCCATTGCTGAATAGTCAGGGCTCTGGGAAAACATTGATGCAGCCATTCATCAATCAATCGTTCAACCAGCTTTCGGAACTGGTCTTCATCGGGAAAATCCCAGGGCTCAAATTTCGGATTCTGTTCACATAATGCAATCCAGAGTTGAGCCGCCAGCATTTCAGAGACTTCATAATCGAAAACACCGGGAAAGCCTTTTTCATCATTCTTGGAGTGTTCGATTTCGCTGATGATTTGGCTGTAACGACAAAGGTTCTGAATCAGTTCCAGTTCGCCATCACCAAATAGCTCAGCAGGTGTACGGGTCTGGTCGCTTAATTGTTCCAGCACACCGGCGCAGAAATAGTAATGGGTAATCAGTTGAGCTTCACTATTCATCTTTTTAGTCTCCGTTGTTAATAATCGATAGCCAGCATAATGGTCAGTACCCGGACGGTTTTGCTTAAATCTGTAGCGTTCTCCGAGCCGTGTTCCATATCCGGGGCGTAATAATCAAACTTGGCAATGATCCATTCCTCTTCAAATTTGAAGCGGAAGAAATCATGCTCTCCGTAGGGATCGTTCTCCTCATTGAAGTGGTTAAATTCAGCAACCGCTTTCAGCAAACCGACTTTGTCCTCAATGGTGTGCTGCAAGTGGGCGGTCATCATGATTTCGTACCGGCACTGGATTAGGGCAAGGCTGTTTTTTACCTCCAAACTGATCAGAGACTGTCGTACGGCATCATTCAACGTGGCTATTTCGTACATAAGTACATCCCGTTCATTTTGTGTTTATCAGGATTCGAGTGAGCTATATAGTGTGCTGGCATCAGACTTGCGAGAAATAATCAGCAAAAATTGAACTAACGTTCAGGATGGCAGCCCATGGCATTACTCTCTCAAGCGGAATTTGCCAGACAGCAGGGCTTCACTCGTGGCTATGTCACCAAGCTGATCAAGAAAGGGATTGTTAAGCTGAAGAACGGTAAGGTGGATTCTGAACAGGCGATTCAGTCCATGAAAGCTCATGCTGATCCGGTGACTTTGGTTCGGCCTGATAAATCCCAACCATTGACGCCGGAACAAAATGGGACAGTTGATTTCGTCACTGCCCGAACCATGCGGGAAGCGTTTCGGGCGAAGATGGCGAAGCTGGAGTATGAACAGAAAAACGGTCAGTTGACCGATGCCGCACAAGTCAGAAGTGATGCGTTTAAAGCAGGAAAAATGGTCAGGGATGGGCTGCTTGCGCTCCCTGACCGGCTTGCGGATTTACTGGCGGCTGAAAGTGATCCGGCAACGGTTAGAACACTCCTGGTCAATGAGATTGAAGCGGTACTACACCAGCTATCAGATCGTTAATTTGCTGTTTTTCCGGGGCAGGGAAGTTGCCCTTTCCACTGGATCAGGCAACGAAGTTTTTCTTTGAGCGGCATGTTGGCAAATACCTGATTAACGGTTTTGCAGCAAACCACCTTGTTATCCACCACATCTTTTCCGCCAAGGCTTTTTGGCATCACATGGTCAATGCTGGCCTCTTTGAGCTCAAGGGGTTGATCACAATAAAAACAGTGATTGCCCTGCAACCATAACAGGCGTTGAAGCTGTGATTTCGCCATTATAAAAGTGTCCGCAATTTTTATGCTCAGCCCCTATATTGCCGGTTTCCTCGCCGGTCTGAAACCCGATACCCGACTGACGGTTTCCGAATGGGCGGATCAGAAACGCATTCTTCCCGCCAAAGCCGCCAAGGAAGCTGGTCACTGGCGTACCTCAAGAACGCCGTATCTTAAAGAAATCATGGATGCACTGTCGCCGTCATCGCCCATTGAAAAAGTGGTGTTTATGAAAGGGGCTCAGGTAGGCGGTACCGAGTGCGGTAATAACTGGCTGGGTTATGTTATCGACCATGTGCCAGCCCCGATGATGTATGTTCTGCCAACCCTTGATCTGGCCAAGCGCACCTCAAAACAGCGCATCGCCCCCATGATCGAGGAAATGCCGGTACTGCGGAACAAGGTCAAAGACCCTCGCAGTCGGGACAGTGGCAACACCCTGTTGTCTAAAGAGTTCCCCGGGGGTGTGCTGATCTTTACGGGGGCTAATAGCGGAGCCGGTTTGCGTTCCATGCCTGCCCGGTTTCTGTTTATGGATGAAGTGGATGCCTACGGCGATGATGTAGACGGCGAGGGCAGTCCGATTAATCTGGCCATTAAACGAACTGCCACGTTTAGCGGTAATCGTAAAATATTCATGGTCAGTACACCGAACATAGCGGAGACCAGCAAGATCGAACCGGCTTATGAAGCCAGTGACCAGCGGCAATATCAGGTGAGCTGTCATGGTTGCGGGCTGTTTCAACCGATCATCTGGGCGCAGATCAAATTTGATGATAACAAGCCGGAGACTGCCCGTTTTGAATGCAGGCAGTGCGGTCACAAACATTACGAAAAAGATAAACCCCGCCTGCTGACCGAGGGTAAATGGGTTGCCGGAACCGGTGATAAAAGCAACAAGGTGGCGGGTTTTCATCTGAGTTCGCTCTACAGTCCTAACGGCTGGTATAGCTGGCAAAATGCGGTTGAGGATTTTCTGGCAGCACAGAAAAAACCGATACAGATGAAAGACTGGACTAACACGGTACTGGGTGAAACCTGGCAGGACAAAGGTGAAACCGTCGAGCATGAATTGCTCTATCAGCGTCGTGAATATTATCCGGCGGAAGTCCCATGGTGGGTCGAGGTGATCACCATTGGCTGTGATGTTCAGGATGACCGGATTGAGTTTGAGGTGACAGGCTGGGGAGCCGGTGAGGAAAGCTGGGGAATAGACTATGTTCGCCTTTATGGTGATCTGTCCAAGCCGGGTATCTGGACGGCATTAGGCGACATGCTGCGTAAAACCTACACCCGACAGGATGGTATCACACTCAATGCAGCGCAGGTGTGCATCGACAGTGGCGGTCACTTCACTGATGAGGTCTACACCTTTTGCAGACAACAGGGTGCGGACTGGGCGATTCCGGTTAAAGGCAGCTCCATTGCCGGTAAACCCATTGCTACCTTTCCCAAGACCAGGAATAAAAAAGGCGTTTACCTGACCCTTGTCGGCAGTGACACCGCCAAGGAACTGCTCTACCAGCGATTCCGCATTCTGGAACCGGGCAATGGTTATTGCCACTGGTCTGTCAGTGACTGTTTTGATGAAGACTATTTCCGGCAGATCACCGCTGAAGAAAAGATCAGGAAGTATAAAAACGGTGTGCCGTATTTCCAGTGGGACGCCAAAGGCCGCAGAAACGAAGCTCTGGATTGCCGGGTCTACTCCCTCACGGCGATCCGCATATTGCAGCAGCATAAAGGCATCGATTTAAACCGTCTGGCGTCCTTGCGTGAACCGCCAGAGGACAATCAGGTCATCAACCCCGAAGACGCCATCGTGCAAAAACCTGTTGCCCTGCGACCCGCCAGAAGAACCATCAAAAGCACCTACCTGAACGGATAGCCGCCATGATTACCAACGAAGAATACCAGGCTCTGAAACGGGCGGTTTTGCTGCGTGATACCAAAACCATTGAGTTTGAAGGACGCAGAATCGAGTATTCCAGCTTCAGTGAAATGGAACGCCGTCTTCAGGCCATTGAACGGGAAATCAGTAAACAGAAAAAACGACCCCGACAGTACGGTCTGTATTCCATCAAGGGAGTCTGATGGATGAAATTTATCCGTCAATTAAAACGGCTGCTGCCCTTCAAAAATGCCGCTTATACGGCTGCGGGCAATGGCAGGCGGGCAAAGAACTGGTATGCGCCCAACCTGTCACCCAATGACACCCTGAAAGCCGACCTTGGCAAGCTGCAAGCCCGTTCAAGAGCCGCTATTAGAAATGATCCTTGGGCAGCCAGTGGCATCACCAAACTGGTCAGTAACGTGATCGGCAAAGGCATTACGCCCAAGTCATTGATTGAGGATGACCGGCTGCGGATTCAGGTGCAGGATTTGTTTGTTGAGTGGTCAGCGGAAAGTGATGCGGACGGGCTGTTAAGTTTTACTGGCCAGCAGTCATTGATTACCCGATCCATGTTCGAGGCGGGAGAGTGCTTTGTTCGTCTGCGACCTCGCAGGCTGGAGGACGGTTTATCGGTGCCGCTTCAGTTGCAGGTGCTGGAGTCTGAATTTGTTCCCATTCATTACAACCAGACCCTTCCCAGCGGCAACGTTATAAAGGGCGGCATTGAATTTAATCGTTTGGGTCAGCGGGTGGCGTACTGGATGCACCGGGAACATCCGGCAGAGTTCAGTTTTGACAGCAGCAAGCTGGCACGAATCCCGGCTGATGATGTGTTGCATGTTTTTGAAGCCCTGCGCCCCGGACAGTTGCGAGGGCAACCCTTGCTGACACAAGTTCTGGTCAGGCTGTTTCACCTTGATAACTTTGATGACGCTACCTTGCTTCGACAGGAGATAGCCAACCTGTTTACCGGCTTTATTACCAAACCATCGCCAGAGCAGGACAACATCGACCCACTGACGGGTAAAGCCATTGAGTACGATCAGAATGACTTGCCCATGGTGGGTATGGAGCCAGGCACTATGCAGGAGCTGGCTCCGGGTGAAGAAGTATCGTTCAACACGCCGCCCGGCACTTCAGCGGATTACCCCAACTTTATGCGCCAGCAGTTAATGGCAGTGGCGACAGGGATTGGCTTGCCCTTTGAGTTGCTGACCGGCGACATGAAAGGCGTCAGTGATCGGGCATTACGCCTGATTATCAATGAGTTCAGACGGCGCATTCAGCAAATCCAGCATAACCAGATTGTTTTTCAACTGTGCCGTCCGGTCTGGCAGCGCTGGATGGATTTAGCGGTGGTCAGTGGTGCGCTCACGGTTCCCGATTATGCCAGCCATGCCCGACAGTATCAGCGAGTGAAATGGATCGCCCATGGCTGGGCGTATATGCACCCGGTTCAGGATATGCAGGCACAGAAAATAGCGGTCAGAAGCGGGTTTAAGTCCCGGTCGGAAGTGGTCAGCGAAATGGGCTATGACAGCGAACAGATTGACGCTGAGATTTCAGCGGACAACCGTCGGGCTGATGAACTTGAATTGCACTATGACAGTGACTCAAGGGATTTGCAGCAGGAACAAACCTCACTACAGGACGATGATCGGAATGGCACACAATAGACAGTGGTACTCAATCAAAAATGAAGCCGGTAAAAATCCGGAGATTTTTATCTTTGATGATATCGACGACTGGTGGGGCGTATCGGCGCAATCCATCATCGACCAGATCAGGGAGCTGGATGCTACCAATATTGATGTTCGTATCAATAGCCGGGGTGGGATGGTGTTTGAGGGCATTGCTATCTACAACGTGCTGCGAGCCCATAAAGCGGACATTCATGTCAGCATCGATGGTCTGGCGGCCAGTATTGCCAGTGTGATTGCCATGGCAGGCGATACCGTCAGCATGGCGGAAAATTCAATGATGATGATCCATAACCCTTATGGCTGGGCAATGGGTGATGCCGATGAAATGCGTAAAACCGCTGACGTGATGGACAAGGTAACAGACAGTATTGCGGTGTCGTACACCGCCCGAACCGGTAAAACCGTCGATGAAATGAAAGCCATGATGGATGAGGAAACCTGGTTTTCAGCAGCGGAAGCGTTGGAGTTGGGCCTGGTAGACGGAATCGACAGCCCGGTGCAGGCGGCTGCCTGTTTTGACCTGTCCGGTTTTCGCAACACCCCGAAAGCGTTGATGGCGGACAGCGAAAAAGAGCCTGAAGAGGAAGCGCTAACTGATCCGCTTGCTGTAGCTGATCTGTGTCATGCTGCGGGATATCCGGAAAAGATAGCGGCTTTTTTGAAAGGCCAGCATACCTTAGCTGATGTAAAAGCCAGCCTTGCCCGGTACGACGGCATTCAGGATTTGTGTAAAACGGCAAAAGTCGAGCATAAAGCAAAAGCCTTTATCAATCGGGATTTAAGCCTTGAGCAAGTCAGGAGTGAGTTGCTTGATCATCTATCCAGTGATGAAGTGATTGATGGCTCACTGCCTCCAAACAAGCGGGATGTTGCTGAATCACCAGTGATTAATACAACCGCTATCTATAGCAAGCGCAACCAACCTCAAATCTCATAACAGCCAACCCATATAACCCTCCCAAAACTCAATAAAAAAGGACTTTTCCCATGAGCGAGAAAGTTGAATCCGTTTATACCGGCGAGTTTCTGGTATCCGAAGGCAATAACAGTATCAGCCGTGATCAGGTCGCTCTGGCTGCCAATGTTTCGCTGTTAGCCGGAACCGTACTCGGTAAGGATGCCTCTGACGTTTATACCCGGCTTAACCCCGCTGCCAGCGATGGCACTGAGGTAGCCGCAGGTATTTTGTACGCAGACAAGACTACTGATGCAGACGTTGGCAGGGCAGTAGTGATTACCCGTCTGGCAGAAGTAGTTGAAAGCCTTTTGGTCTTCCCCGATGGCATCACCAATGACGAAAAGGCGGCAGCGATCAAACAACTGGCCGCTCTGGACATTATCTTACGCAGCTGACCAGTTGTACTGACATTGACGTTTACAACAATCTATCCGTTATCAGGGAGATAACACCATGCTCGATATTTTCAGCAATGACGCTTTCAGCCTCACCAGCCTGACCGCCACCATCAACGAAATGGACTACAAGCCCATGCGCCTGGGCGAGTTGGGACTGTTTCAGGAAAGTGGCATCACCACCACGACCGCTGTGATTGAAAGTAAAAACGGCATCCTGCGCCTGTTGCCTACTTCAGAGCGTGGCGCACCGGCCACTCAAGCCGTGGGCGAAAAGCGCAAGATCAGAAGTCTGGTCGTGCCGCATATTCCCCATGACAGCACGATTCTTGCCCATGAAGTTCAGAACGTGCGGGAGTTCGGCAGTGAAGACAGCCTCAAGGGTGTTCAGGCGGTGGTCAATGAACGACTGATGCAGATGAATGGCAGCCATGAAGTCACTCTGGAGCATCTTCGGATCGGGGCATTGAAAGGCATTATCTACGACGCTGATGGCAGCACTGTGTTGTATAACCCTAAATTCAGCGGTTAACCCCTGAGCTAAACTCTAACCCTCAACAATATTGAGGGCTCGAAGATGGTTCGACCACCAAAACCCACTCCCCCAAAGGGTGAGTTGTCTGAAATGAAAAAAGATCCCTTATCCGTCAAACTCGAAGTCGATTCTTTCGACGGTAAAATTCATGTCGAGTGGGAGCCTGAAGCATCGGTCACCCCAATGGGACAGCTTCCTTTTTTTATACAGTTTTTAAAAACAGGTCACCGATTTGAACCCTGGATTAACGATTGCCCACTAACTTATAAAAGCCCAAACGCCCCTCAAAAAGTGGATGTGATTGGCTCATTAATGCTTTCCATTCTTTCAGGACATAAACGCTATGCGCATATCGGAACAATTATTGGTGATAAAGTAAACGCTCAGTTGCTCGGGATGAAAAAAATTGTCAGCGATGATTCTGCCAGGCGTGGTTTAAAGAAGATTGACGAAGATGAAGGCGTTGAATGGATGCAAAAACACCTCCATCTCTGTTTTGATCCGTTATTAACCATTCCATGGATTATGGATGTTGATGTTACCGTGAAAACCATTTATGGGCATCAGGAAGGAGCGGTTAATGGCTATAACCCACATAAGAAAGGGAGACCCTCTCATACTTACCACTCATATATGATGGCTAATCTTAAATTAATACTGGAGGTTGAAGTCAGACCCGGAAATCAAAGTCAAAGTAAATACTCTTTACCCGGTTTAATGGAGCTATTAAATCGACTTCCAAAACGCTGCTGGCCTGAATTTGTTCGTGGTGATTGTGATTGGGGAAGTGACCGGGTAATGAGCGAATTGGAAGATGCTGGTTGTCATTATCTTTTTAAAATGAAGAAGCACGACAACGTTAAGAAAGCCATAGGGAATGCACACTGTAGCGGAGGATGGGTAAAATACGACAACCATTGGGAGGGAAAAGAATCCGTAATTAAACTGTCAGGTTGGAAAAAAGAAAGACGCATAATTATTGTTCGAAGACGGCGTCCTGAAAATGAAATACCGATGTTGGAAAAAGGAATAAAAGAACGTCAACAAACGTTAGCATTAATAGAAGAGCCAGAAAATATAAAAGCTTACGAGTATTCGGTTCTGGTCACATCTCTTGATAATGATATAGTCTCGATCATTAATCATTATCGCAATAGGGCTGACTGTGAAAATAACTTTGATGAAATCAAAAACCAATGGGGCTGGGGCGGTTATGTAACAAAAGATATGGCAAGATGTCGAATGCTGGCCCGAATGGTTGCCTTGGTTTACAACTGGTGGACGCTATACGTTCGATTGAGTAATCCGGACTCCCATAAAGAATCAATTACCAGCCGTCCCTTATTAATGAGTTCAATTGGCAAGCTGACCCACTCTGGCAACCAAAAGAAAATAAAGCTGACAAGCCAGCATCGATGGATGTATAAAATTGCGAAATTACAAAGTGAACTGTGTGATTTTTTTGATTCAATCAAAAGTATCGCACCGCAGTTGAATCCAATTAACGCATGGTGTCGTATTTTAACGAAAGCGGTCTCAAAATTTTTGAAAAAAGGGCAGGTTATTACGATGCAACCATTAATTCGATCGGGCTAATGACTTAAAAAAACGCTGCTCAGAACCGTGAGAAGCTATTCCTAATGGCATGGCTCAGTGGCGTTCAACTGCTGAATTTAGGATAACCTGTTTGATGAATTTGCTGTCAGCCAGCAATCCCATACCTTCAAGTTCAGTGATGCCACCACCGATGTTCGAGGCGAATCCGTCAAGGTGCGGCGTAAGGTGGAAAAGGCATTAGGGGCAGAAATGTATACCGGCCTGCGGGCATTGTGCGGTGCTGACTTCTTCGATTCACTGGTTGGGCATGAAAAGGTCGAAAAAGCCTATGAGCGTTATCAGGACGGTGCCATGCTCCGTGATGATGTTCGCAGTGGCTTCCAGTTTGGCAATATTCACTGGGAAGAGTACCGGGGCAGTGTTGAAGACAAGGAATTTATCGCGGCCGATGAAGCCTACCTTTACCCGGAAGGCACTGGCATTTTCCGTACATGGTTTGCTCCCGCTGACTTTGTGGAAACCGTGAATACCATTGGCCTGCCTCGTTATGCCAAGCAGAAGCCTCTGGATTTTGACAAGGGTATCCAGATTCATACCCAGTCTAACCCGCTGCCCATCAACCTGCGTCCAAGAGCCGTTATTAAACTGAAAATGTCGTAAATGGCCGGGCGAGCCTTTGGGCTTGCCCACTTTCTCACCATCCCGCTATCTCATCATCCCGCATTGGGAACCCTAACCATGACAGATCAGTTTGCAGCCCTGCATCAGCAATGCTTAGCAGTGTTCGGGCAATCTATTACGGTCAGCAATCCTGATGGTGAATCCTTCACAACCAAGGGCATGTTCAAAAAAGAGCTGATTCCCACCGGGCAATTTGAGAACACTCTTCAAAGCCTGAATGTTTTGCTGTTAACCAGCAGCGAGCCGGTTAAACGGGGATATATCATCGATCAGGCATGGGTTATTGACCGGAAAATACAGGACGACGGTCAGTTAACAACATGGACGCTTTATGAATATCTACCTTGATCTGGAGGGTGAGATTGACCCGCTGATCGCTGGGTTAAAAGGCTCACCCGATAAAGTCTCCAAAGCCACCAAACGGGCATTAGGCAAGCTGGCGAAATTTGCCGAGCGTAATGTTTTAAGGGAGGTATCCCGACAGGTTGGGGTCACCGCAAAACTAATAAAAGAGCTGGGCAGGGTTCGGGCAACTCTGAAAAAAGCCACCAACCGGGATACAGGGGAGTATGAACTGGTGGTGTGGCTGGGCATCTTTGATATTCCGGCTCATAAACTGGGTACTCCCCGACAGACCAGAGCAGGAGTTCGAACCGGCAAGCATTTCTGGCAGGGAGCGTTTCTGTTTCAGCCAGTCAACGCTCCGAAAGCCATGGTGTTCAAGCGGGCAGCTAACTGGAAGCATAGACAACAGCGGTCAAGAAAATCAGGGCGATTGATGTGGATCGGCTTGCCCATCGAAAAACAGTCCCTTCCCATCTATCAACAGGCAGAAACGGCGCTTGCAAACATGGAACCATTACTGCTTGAACGGTTTTCAACATTGCTACAACAAGAGCTGAACTATGCTTTCAACATCGAATCCCGATGAACAGATCATAAAAGCCCTGCTCACCAAACTGGAAGAGAGTCGTTTTCCGGTATTGCTTGGCTATTCCATCGCTGACCTTCCAGAGATAGAGCCCCCAGCCATTCTGGTACAGCTGGACAGTATCCGGGAACTGGAACGACAGGGTAAACGGGCAAAGTATCGGCTGGAATTAACGGTCAGCGGCGTTTACCGGACGCAGCCTGATACCACTTACCAGCTGATGACCATTGCCCGAATGATCCGGTCACTGCTCATTCACGCTAGTTTTGAAGGTGTCCGGAAAATCAGCTTTTCAGAGACTCAGTTTGATATCGCTCCCAACAATGGACAGCTTTCGTTTGCGGATATGTCTGTAAACCTTGAAGCCGTCTTCTAAATCATTCCAAAACCCTATCCCGACGAGCATTCCAACAAAAAAAACAACAGGAGACTTCCTATGTCCACAATCGACCGCAGTTTCATCGGTGCCGGTTCAATCCACCTGCAACCCTACGACCAGTCAGCACCACTGTTGCCTATTGGCAACGTCAGCGAGTTTACCTTCAGCTTTGAAGAAGACCGTAAAGAGCTGAAAAATTACCTGGGTGGCGGTGGCAACCGCAATGTACTCAGCCGGGTGTCCAGTGTTACGGCAAGCATTGTCGCTAATGACTTTACTGCCTCGAATATCTCCCTTGCCCTGCGGGGTAGTGTCACCGTAGCCACCACAACTCCAATCACCGATGAACTGTTACCCAGTCACGGTGTGGAAGACGAACTGATTCCTTTCAACCATCTGCCGGACTTGAAGCAATCAGTCACCGTCAAAGACAGTACAGATACCGAACTGGTGGCGGGAGTGGATTATGAGTTAGCAAAATCCGGTATCAAGGTGCTGGTGAACAGCAGTATTGATAACAAAGGCGTAAAAGTCAGTTACACGCCTATTGCCTCTAATATGGTGCAGGCATTAGTGGAAAGTGGTCGTGAATTTGTGCTGTTTATGGAAGGGCTGAACGATGCCCAGGAAGGCTTGCCCTTTAATATCCGGGTGCATCGGGTGAAGTTCTCGCCAGCCCAGAACCTTGGCTTTATCTCGGATGATTTTGCCAGCCTCAGCTTGCAGATTGATGTGCTGGCAGACCCGAGTATTAGTGGGAACGGGTTGAGTCCGTTTATGCAGATCGATCTGGCGACATGAGTTATAGGTTCAGTGGGATGGTGTTGTGTTCTATGTATCTTTCGGTCGCTGAAGTAATGATTTGAATGGCAAGTTCCAGGTCGCAACTGCTAAAAATTTCGAGAACCCAGCAATCAAATTCGTAGTTTCCATAAACCAGGTTCATAAATACATCCATAAATAGCTCGCCCTGTTCAGAGAGAATAAACATAAAAGCATCTAAATAATGAATCTGTTCCGCTGTCAGCATTACCATCCCTCCATCGCTAAAAATTAAGGCTCACTATGGGATCAGTTAAAGAATCCGCCTTACGGTTAGTACTCAAGGCGAGAGACACCCTCTCTGGCCCAGTTCAGCAATCGGCTAAATCGCTGGAAAAGCTACGCTATAAAACCCATGAGCTGAAACAACAACTTAGCACCCTTGAACAACAGGACAAGTTGCTATCGGCTTTTCAGCAGCAGAAAAAGGCAGTTCAGGCATCAGGGCAGGCGTATAAGCAGGCTGAACAGAAGGTCGAGCAGTTAGCTCGGGAATATCAAAAGACTGCCAAGCCCACCAAAGCCATGCGTAGGTCACTGGATAATGCCCGGAAGTCGGTCATTGCGGCAAACCAGGCCTATCAAAAACAGCGGGGGAAATTAGCCGAGCTGCGTGGTTCTCTGGAGAAAGCCGGATTATCCAACCGAAAAATTGCAGAGCAACAAAACAAGATTCAAAGAGAGCTGAAACAAACATCAGCGGCCTACCAAAAGCTAACAGCGAAAAGCCAACAGGCCAACCGCACTTTACGACGTAACCCGTTTAAGAAGGTGGCCAGTGATGCCAGCCTCGCCTCAAAAGGCATTAACGGGTTGGCAGGTCGATTCACGGCATTGGTATCCGCAGGTGCTGGTCTGTACGCCATCAAGCGAGCCATGCAGGGCGTTCTGAGTGCCGGGGATCAGTTTGAACGGCTGGAAGTTCAGTTAGCTGCCATTATGGGCAGCATCGAAGAAGGCAACCGGGCAGTTGAGTGGATCAAGGACTTCACCTCTAAAACCCCACTGGAGTTACAGCAAGTTGCTGATTCCTTTACTGCCCTGAAAAACTTCGGGCTTGATCCTATGGATGGCACGTTACAGGCGATTGTGGATCAAACCTCCAAACTCGGCGGCGGGATGGAACGCCTGAATGGGATGACTCTTGCCCTGGGTCAGGCGTGGGCGAAGCAAAAGCTGCAAGGTGAGGAAATTTTACAGCTGGTTGAGCGTGGCGTTCCGGTCTGGAGTTTGCTGGAAAAGGTAACGGGCAAGAATACTCAGGAGTTACAGAAACTATCCAGTGCTGGGAAGCTGGGTCGGGACACCATCAGGCTACTGATTGAAGAGATCGGCAAATCCAGCGAAGGGGCTGCTGCCGCTAACATGAGCCTGCTGTCGGGCTTGATGGCGAATATGTCCGATGAGTGGCTGAAGTTTAAAGGATTAATTGCTGATTCCGGCTGGCTGGATTACGTCAAAGGTCAGTTAAAAAGCTTTGCCGTCAGCATTCAGGAATTAACGGACAACGGCAAACTGGCTGCTGTGACACAATCCATCAGCGATGGCTTTATCAGCATGGCGGAGAGTATCAAGGCATCGCTCTCCGGTGTCACCATTGAAGGGTTTGTTTCTGGGATAAAAGACGGTTTTCGTACAGTCAGCACCGCATTGAGCGATGCCCGGTCAGCCTTTGAGTTAACCGGCTCCACCGTCAAACTGTTCTTTAATGGCTTTATGGTGGGAGTGAACGGTTTTGGTGCTGTGGTGGCTGCGACCTTTGCTTCCATTACCAGCGGTTTGTCCAGCCTGTTTAAAGCGGTCAATGCCGATGAAATGGCCGCAAAAACCGCAGCCATTACCGCCACGCTGGATGCCATGAGCAATGACTTCGCAGCGAAGGTCAAGCAGGACGCTTCCGATGTCAATGCGGCCTTATCGGATATAGGCGACAGTCTTGCCCGAAATAACGAACAGTCCCAGCAGAAAGTCCGGCAGCATAACAAAAAGACTATTGACCAGCTGCTGGATAATTACCAACAGGTCAAACCCGCCGTTAAAGAAGTCGCAAAGGCCGCACAGTCCGCCTTTGCCGATGCTGCCGATGCCCTGAAACAAATAGACGCTGCCGAAACCCGCACTGAGCTGGCTGACCTTGGCGTGGCACTGGCCGAAGCCTACAGCAACGGCACGCTGACGCAGGATCAATACACTGAAGCACTGGAACGGGTTAAACAAAAGCTTCAGGAAGTGACACAGGTTGCTCAATTACTGGGCAAAGAGATAGGCGATCTCAATACTGAAATAACCCGCAATAACGACAAACTAAAAACCACCGGTTCCGGCCTGGCAGGGGTCTTCAACCGAACCACCGCCGAACTCCACGCCCTGAGCGCACAGGCAGAAGACGCTTTTCTGGCCATGCAGGGTGCCACCCAAATTGACACCAGCGATACCCTTGACCAGTTAGGTCAGTTAAAGCATCAGCTCAAAGAAGCGAAGGAAGAAGCGGGTCGGCTTGCTAATGTCACCAGCGGTTTTGATCCCACCGGAATTGGTAGCTGGTTGTCGGATACCGCAGCCAATGCCGCTTATGTGAAAGCCCAGTTTTTACAGCAGAAAGTCACGCTGGAGTCGCTGCTATCCGGTTATGAAGACGGTACCCTGACCGCCCAAAATCTCGCTTATGCCGGACAATCCGCTGCACACTCTCTGGACTTGCTTAACCATCAAGACCTTGACCGCCTGACGGATGCCATCGATCAGGCTGAAGACAGTATGGAGCAGCTGGGCAACAGCACCCGCAGTACGCTGGAAAGTATGCAGGACGAACTGGATCAGCTCCAGGGCAAGCAGGAATCTATCGAAAGACGACGCTTTGAGAGCAGGAATCGTGACCTGCAAAGCCAGTTACAAGAAGCTCAGCAGGATGGAAATGCCCAGTCAGTCAGCAATATTCAGCAAGCCCTTAGCCTCAATAACCAGATTTACAGCGAACGCCGCAGGCAAATCCAGCAGGACAAACTGGAAGAACGACAGCGGGAGTTTAAGTCCCTGTCAGCCCCACCACCGCCAAAAAGAGAGTGGCGCAGTAGTGAAAAAGTGATCCGATTGGAGTACCCGGGCGGTAATATCAAAGTGGGCATCAATAGCAGTGATGAAGCGAAGTTTCTGGAAGCATTAAAGAATGCAGGATTGAGGTCAGTGTGATGACGCTGGATGATATAGAACTGCCGGATGATCTGTTGTGGGTCAACGAATTCGACTGGAACCCTGTCGAACAGACGACAGAGCGAAGCCTGACCGGATCATTACTGGTTCAGGAACAAAGCCTCAAGCATGGGCGTCCTATTGAACTGTCCGGCAATGAGGAATCGGGCTGGGTGCCTCGCTCAACGGTTGAAGCTCTGCTACAGGCCAGCCAGACACCGAATAAGGTAATGACACTAACGCTTTCTGACAGCCGAACCTTTCCGGTTATTTTTGACCGTAGCAATGGCTCACCGATTCAAGCCCGACAAGTGCTTCCCTTCGCTTACCCGGACGACAACTATCAGTACAACCTGTCTATTCGCTTATTGACTGTGGCATCATAAGGAGCAGGACATAATAAGAGGAAAAAGCAGTGACAGCACAAATTTCTAGTGGGCTGGTTATTGATGATGAGAGCTACACAATTATCGGCAGTTCGTCCGGTTCTCTTTTTGATCCTCGCTCACTGGGAATAGAGCCTAAATTTTTTTCCAGCTGCTGTTTGAAGGGGTATATAAGCAGTGTCGTGTGTAAGAACGACCAGCTCTTTTTGAAAAGTCTTACCATCGGCCTGCCATTTAACCAACCTGCGCCCCTAATAAACGGTGTTGTAGCACTTGATCAGCAAGGAGAACTTTATTTCGGACACCACTACAATGATGTTTGGTTACCTTTGAAGTACTCAGGCGAAGTTGAGCTGGGTAAGGACTGGCATGGCAACTTAGGCCGAGGCAATCATGGTTTTGCACCTGCGGTTGAATTTGAGTCGGTTTACCAGTGTGTTTTTGAGCAGGGTAAGTTGATAAAGATGATTGATATTTCAGACTCTTATATTGCTGATCGCCAGCAACTGATAGCAAAAGTTGAGCAAGAAAGTGCGAAACGCTATAAGCAGGAACAGCGGGAAAAGCGGCGCAAACTATTCTGGTTAAAATGCAAAGCCTTTGTCACAGGCAAAAAAATTCCCGCCACTTTACCTGATGAATACTGAATAACGAACATCAAATAACAACCGCCTTTGGGCGGTTTTTTTTCGCCTGAATAAAAGGAAGCGTCATGGCCATCAACAACGACGATGTAAAACTCTTCGAAAGCCAGCGCCTCAGCGACGAGGAAGACGGCGGTGGTCGGGCAACCGGAACCGAAGTCATTGACGGCAACATCAATAACCTGTTTCAGGACATATCAAGGATAGACCGCACCATTGGCGATGTGGCTCTGCGGAAAGCCTACGTGGGCATCAGCACCGATAATAATGATGCTTATCTGGGCAGCCACCTGATCCTGACCGAACCACCCAAAGATCAAAACGTCAGTGTTCTTCTGTTTAATACCGATGACCAGACCGACGAGCGCAAGAATGCCCGGAACCGTATCGAAGCTTATGTGGTGCCAGGCACCACTGCCAGCTTTGAACTGCTGGGCGACCAGACTGAAGGCCAGCGCAGCATTGCAGGTATCCAGCGGGAAGAAAGCAGACTGCCGGAGGTGGGCGAGGTTTACCGCCTTTATGATCCGGTCACCAAAGCGGAACAGTATGTGCGTTTGACTAAGGTGGAAAGTCGCATGGAGGTGTTCACCTACCAGTACGGCGATAGCACCTTTATGGATTTTGAACGACGGCGTATTGATATGGAGATCAGCGCACCCCTCTCCTATACCTTCCCCGGAGGTGTACCTACCCCTGGAGGTACTCAGATGCAGGTACGTGGAAACGAACTGCTTCGGGAAAAGACACTGGTGCAAGGGACGCAGATAGCCGATGCCTCCCGCTATTACGGCATCAAGCCTGCCAGTGCCACTATCAGCAAGGGCGACCTGAGCGTCCGGGTAGATAGCCTCTATGCGCCACTGGTTCCCAGTGCCAGGGTGGAAAGCCCGGTGGTGGATCAGTATGGCGGTTATACCGCTAAACGGATGGTGGCCACGGCTGCTGGCGTTAGAAATGTCAGTCCGAAGTTTGTCCATCTCACCGGCAGCCAGAGTCGTGCGTTTTTGCAGACCGGAGCCTTGCCAGGAACCATCACCCTCACCATGGATGGTGGCACTTTTGTGGATAACCGGAAAGGCAGCCTGGTACACAGCAGCGGCACCAATAACTTCTCCAGCATTACCATCGACTATGAAAATGGTGAGATCAACGCCTATCGCAACAGCGGCAAGTATACCAGTACAGCGTCCGTTACTTACCAGCCTGCGGCTGCCGTCGTCGGTTCTGCCATCAGCGGTACAGAAGATGTGTCTTCCCAGAACCGGGGCTTTAATTACACCTTCAACTTTGCTGAAGCCAAGCCCAAACCCGGAACACTGGTGATCAGCTACATAGCACTGGGCAAGTGGCAGGATGTCAGCGATCCGGGCAACGGGCAAATGGACGGTTCCGGCAAGGGCAATATCGATTTCAGTACGGGCAGCGTGGCGGTCACCTTCGATGCAGTGCCAGACCCGGACAGCAAGCTGGTGTTCAGCTATATCACCCAGGGCGACGAAGAAATTACCCGGCGAACCGGCTCTCTGCCGGTAGAACGGTTTGCTTTTCGTCACACCACTGAAAAGCCGGGCATCAAGCCGGGCAGCGTCACCATTCGCTATCTCGCCAGTGGGCAAAATAAAACCCTGACCGATCAGGGCAATGGCTTATTAAACGGCGATGGTTCAGGCAGTGTGTATTACGCCAGCGGGGAGCTGGGCTTTGTCTTAAACGCCGTTCCTGACAATGGCACCGAGATCGAGATCGAATACCAGGAAGGTGCAGTAGCCGGTGGGCAGGTAGACGTCACTATAGATTCAGCGGGGCTGATGACCGGCACTATCAGCGGAGCGCCACTGCTGCCCGGATCGGTGCAGGTTCAGTTTGCAGTGGAACGGGAGTCGGTCAGTCATAACGGCAGAAGTCAGGGCTTTGCTGAATACTCCAGCACCTATAACAGGAACAAGTCGTTCAATGATAACGGCAACGGAGGCTGGCAAAACGGCACAGGAACCATCGACTACCAAACCGGCGAGTTTACGATTCAGGCAACGGAGAATTACTCTATAAGGAAATACAACGCCTACTCCACCACCCACTCGTTCACCAGCTGGGGAGAGACTATAACCCGCACCAGTCATCGTTTGTCTTCTGCCAACGTCACCAAAACCGAAGCGTTCCCCGGCAGCACTGTCACCAGCAAAGCCCAGGGCAACAGTTTAAGTCACCTGCCCAATACCGAATCCCTGGGTTCACCGGAACTCACCATCGACCTGTTACCCCTGATTGATGAGCCTCTGCTGCCGGGCAGCCTGATCTTTGACTGGAATGGGGAGTCTTACTTTGACCGGGACGGGCTGCTGTATAAAAACATCAGCACTGAAACCAATGCCGGAACGCAGGTGGGAACCATTGATTACACGGGCGGTGTGGCGACACTGGCCGTCTATCCGTCCGGGACAGTCAGCACTGCCACCCTGACCGCAGCGGCTACCTTTTCAGCCGACTTTAAGACGAACAGTGTCGCCTTCCGTACACCCGGCGCACCCGTAAGGGCTGGCAGCCTGCAGCTGACCGCAGTCCGGGCAAGCAACGCTGACATCATCACTGCCACAGCCGACTTCAATGGCAACATCAACACCAGTGAGGTAGAGGGTAAGTTTGACGCAACCACTGGCTGGTGCGAGGTGTTCTTTACAGACGGAACTGATCCTATTCAAATAATCCCCCAGAGCGTCCGCTACAACTGCGTTATAGAAACCAGCCTGCCAATGGACGCTGACCTGATCGGTCTTGACCCGGTTCGCCTTCCGGCAGATGGCAGGGTGCCAATTTACCGTCCGGGGGATATTGTGGTGATCAGCCATAAGAAAGAAACCGATGCCGGAACCCCAACCGCTGGGCAAAACTTTGTCCTGACAAGGGATCATCAAGCCGAGATTGTTGTTGAAGACAGCGCAGGCAAACTCCTCGATCCGGCACAGTACACTGCCGACAAACCAGCCGGTAAATTAACCTTTGCCGATCCATTGCTGCTTCAGAATGCTGGCGGGGAAAGCCTGACCGCCCCCTTCAAAATAACTGACCGGGTCGAACATATGAGCGTGGTCAGCGATGCCCAGATTAACGGGGAACTTTCAATTATCGCTCCTGTGCCTTGGGACTTGCCTGCGGGAGAAACCACCATCAGCAGTGCCGTCGTCTATGGGGATTTGCAGGCCAGGGTTCACAGTTTTTTCAGTCAGAAGGTGTGGGACAGCGGCAACCCCAACTGGACGGATGAGCGCAACGAAGACAATACCACTGCCAAGTACAACACCGTCAACTACCCGATACAGGTCGCCAACAAGGGCTCCATCCATGGCAAGTGGGCGATTATCTTCACATCAGGCACCGCCTTTACGGTGGTAGAGGAAAAGCTGGGGATCATCGACACCGGCACTACGGGAACCAATACCGCCCCCATTAACCCGGAGACTGGAACACCTTACTTCAGCATTCTGGCCGATGGCTGGGGCGTTGGCTGGTCGCCCGGTAATGTGGTGCGATTTAACACCGATGGCTGCCTGGCTCCGGTGTGGATCTGCCGGACGGTTCTGTCAGGGCAAGGGACAGAGACAGACGACAAGTTTACTTTACAGATTCGGGGGGATGCAGACTGATGGCGGTTACCTACTACGACTCGGAGGATGCAGGCGCTCCACAGTTTACCTACAGTGGAACCACATCAACCATTATTGAAATTTTCGATGCCATTCTGGTCAACGGCTATGGAAGCAAGCCCGGCCTGGGCTGGACGAAAGAAATGACGTCAGCCGTAGCAGGCAGTGACCGGACGGTTTATAAAAATAAATCCGCCTCACAGGAGGATATGTATTTACTGGTGGAAACCAATCCCGCCAATGGGTCAGCCTTTCGCCTGCAAATCGCAGAAAATGTCACATCGCCAGAAGCCTATGAAGGTTACAGTGCCTATGCTGCCTGTTATTGGGGATATACACCAAGAGTATGGAAAGCGGTGGGTGATGAGAGAACGCTGATCTTGTTTCTTCATGCAGGGGGGCTTGAAAATCAATCATCAGGCAGCGCCCATATAAGATATCCACTGACGCTTTATGTTGGCGATGTTGACACTATGAATCTGACCATCCCCAGAGGCTGGGCTTTGCTGGCACCGTCTATGGTAAAAGGCTTGTTGAGCGCATCCACATCAGGGGGGACTTACGCAGGAACATTAGCTAATGCCCATCAAGCAGTAATCAGCAGCACCTATCCAAGAGTGATGACCTCACTGCCCGGTATAAGCTGGTCGGAAGATGACCAGACAGTGGTCTGCTGTACGATGCAAAATCAACACAACAATCTGAATGCAAAGAACGGTTTCCCAACCACAGAAGTCTCAGCCTTTGAGCAGAATGCCATTGCAAGGATTCCCTGGTTTTTGCTGATTGAGCAAAAATTCATGTTCAGGCTGCGAGGTGTATTCAATATATTCCCCTGGCTGTACCAGAATGACAGCAACTCAAAATTAAACTTTCTGAAGCCATTAACCATTGATGGCATCACTTACCGGGGAACGACGTACAAAGGGAACAGAAACAACAATTACCCCATGACCGCTTATATCCAAACGTCGGGAGACTGGTAATGTTCACAGATACCTACCAGCCACTGAACACTGATCTTCGGTCGCTGTACCCCGGTGTGAAAGCAAAGCTGATGGTGGATGGGATACCGTTTGCAGGTAAAGCGACTCTTATTGTCGAAGGAAAACTGGGTTATATCTTCTCCACCCGGATTAATGATGGAACAATCAATGCCTTTTTTCTTCCCGGTTTTTTAGCCACGTTGTCGTTTAGTTTTTTGATCTTTGTGGAAAATAAACCTTTTGGCACCAAAGCGGTTAAATCCGATGATACCGTCGTTTATGACTTTGCCATCAGCACTAAAGGCGGCAGCGCTCCCACAGGCGATCCGGGAACCATTACCGGCAAGGTGGAACAGGTCATTGATAACCAGCCCCAACCTGTCGCCCGGACACTGGTCGCCGTGGAGAACAAACCGGACGGAACCTGGGCAGTAACAGGCAATGCTACCAGTGACAGCCAAACCGGAGCCTACTCTCTCGGTGTACTGACCGATGGCGGCGATACCTTTGTGCTGGCCATCGACGACTATGGACGACCATTCACCGCCAGTGCCAGCGTTGAGCTCAACGAGATCATCCACCCTACCACACCCAATGGTTATGTTTACCGGGTCGAAAAAGCAGGCACCCTGCCGGGCAGTGAACCGGACTGGTGGGTCGATACCGGCACCAATCACACCCGCACCATTAACGATGTCACCCTCCGGGCAATGGCTTATAACCGCCCACTGTGCCACGGAGCCTTGACCGTGGAAACCAGCTGATGCCTTACCCGCCACCTCAAGGCAGCGTCGACTTTGAATTCTCCGGCACACCTTATGTGAGAAGCACAGCAGCCGTAGCGAACTTTGATGGCTCGGTCGCTATTGCCTTTGCACCGCCTCCCGGATTAATGATCAGCCAGCAGGCGCTCTGGCAAACAGCCCTCACCAGTGAACGAACACAGCAAAGCCGCTTCGGAAACACTGTGCCGATTGAAACGTTACGCACCCAAAGTAGTCAGCAGGGGAACCCTCTGAATCCCTCGCCATTCGGGGTACTCTGGGGCAAGGTGCCTGAACTGGAACAGCAGCTGGTTATTAGTCATGGCACAGCACCCCAAAAAAGGAACAACAGCGAGGGGAGATGGACGCAGCCTCCGGCAGCCGATGAGCACAGAGCTTCAGGGTGGGATCAGAGCATTCAGGCAAAAGAGCTGACCCGAATCGACGACTGGAAGCAAGCCCCGGAAAAAGACAATGACAACGCCTCCCTGTTCCAGTCTGTTGATTTATACAACAGCACCAGCCGCAAGCCAGCTGCCTATGTCCTGCCACAACCACCCATCAGCTTTGTCTTTCAGGAGAGCCTCTACTCAGCATCAGGAACTCCTGCTGCCTGGTTCCGGTTTGGAGCCATTGAGCCAAACACCGCCATTCAGCCAAGGGACACCCGGCAGCGTTCCACCTACAGCAGCAACCGAACTCAGGACGAGCCGGTTATCATCCCCTGGGGCGAAGGCCGCAAACAAAAAGACAACGACTACACCGGCAAGTATGGCGGCGAAACCCAGCCTGAAGACCCAAAGAAGCCGCAACCGAAGCAGCCAGATATCAGGGAGAGCTATCTGCTTATGAACACCATCAGCGTCGTCATCCTGCCAGACAGAACGCCCATCGAGCTGAAAGACCTGGAGATCAGCCTCGACATCGACAGCTTCAGCTGGGAGCTCACTGGTGAGCTTTGGGGAGCCAGCAGCCTGGCTCTGGTAGAGCCTGACGAAAATGGAACCAAGCAGATCGAGGTCGATATCAATGGCTGGAAGTGGGTCTTTATGGTGGAGCGTTACACCAGCCGTCGCCAGTTTGGGCAGGAGCAATACAGCATTTACGGCACCAGCCGGACGCAACTGCTCGCAGCCCCTTATGCGCCGCAGCGGAGTAAAAGCAGCGCCAGCAACATCAATGCAAAGCAGGCTATCAGCGAAGAACTCAGCAATACCGGCTTCACAGCCCAATACCCAAGCCTGAACAGCTACAGCACACCGGACTGGATAATCCCCGGTGGCAGCTTCAGCTACCAGAACGAAACGCCCATGAAAGTCATCGCCCGGCTGACCAGCACCGCAGGGTCGGTGATTATTCCAGCCAGGGACAGCGACACCCTCAACATCCAGCCCCGCTACCCAGCCAGCCCCTGGAAGTGGAACGATGCCACTATGGATAAAATCATACCCGCCAGCCTGATGATCAGCCTCAATGCCAGCTGGCGACCCGAGCCGGAGTACAACGCTGTTTATGTTTCAGGCACCCATGCGGGAGTCGCCGTCAACGTGAAGCGGCAAGGGTCGGCAGGTGACGAACCCGCCCCCGACATTCTGGAAGACTGGCTGACAGAAACCCAGGTCAACACCGAGCGAGGCCGCAATGAGCTGGCCAAAGGGGGAAACCAGAGCATCACCACCATCGAGATCCCACTGACCGACAGCAACACCGCACCGGGACTGGTGGAGCCTGGGCAGCTGGTAGAAGTGCGGGACTCACTCCTGAACGGGACGAATAACAACTGGCGAGCCTTGTGTCTGGCGACCAGCATAGGGGCTTCAGGTGGGAAGGTGACGCAGAGGCTGGAGTTGGAAAGGCATTATTAGACTAAAGTATTAGTTGTTGCCAATACCCACTCAAGGACGCTCCCAATGTATCAACTCAAGGATCAACGGCAAGTCAGGCAGGAATACTGTCGGGATCTGGATTTTACCAATATCTCCATACATGGCGATGTTAATGAAGACAGTGATCTGCCCGGTTTATTCAGGGTGTCATTTGTCCCGGCAACCCTGCAAAGACTGCTGGACGCATGGCATGCCGTACAGGGAGGCGTTACCATCGGAGGCATTAAAATACGAAGTTATGACGTCCGGTCAGATTTACCGGGGCATAAAGTGCAAGATGTCCGGCTGTTGCTGACAGCTGCAAAGCCTCACCATATCGAGATGGAGATGCAATGCTTTTGTCGGGAAAGCACTTGCTGTTTTATAAGCTCGCTTGAGTTGCATGACTCCTGGTTCCAGACAATCGAATAAAGAGAAAAGCATGGCCACAACCAATATCTGGCAACAATTCAAGTCATTGCTCCCGGAAGGAGCCAGAACCATCATCACGATCACAGCTAACAATGGGAATGGAACCAGTATTGGAACGCTTCGGGATGGAACGGTAGTGGTGGTTAAAGGTGAAACGGTAGGGGTAGGGGAAAAGGCGTTTGTGCAGGGCGGGGAAGTGAAGGGGGCTGCGCCGGAGTTGGCGCAGTATGAGGTGGAGGTGTGAGATTATTAGTGTGAAAAGTAATTTCGTTGCGATTCAACAGCACCAATGACCGTATCCATTACCAAATCGCCCTTGCATCCAGATGAGTTGAAACCAATATCAAGGACGACAAGGATAACACCTTGCTGATAAAGCTGAATTACGATGGGCCACAGGTCTTCCTCTGAACAGCCTAAGTCTCTGAAACTGGGCAATACAAGAGTATCCCCACTGCTTAACTGAAATAGCTGGATTTCAGCCTGCTTTACGATGATTTGCTCAAGTTCATAGGCTTCCCTTAACCCAAGCATAAATCTTATAAAATCATCTGATTCATGGGCTTCTGATAGAAGGAGGGCATAGGTTTTTTCATTACCGGTTTTATATTTTACAGGGTCTGTACTCATCGACTGACAATCCTTTCATAGTCAATACCTGAATAAATAGACCGTTATTTTGAGTATTAGTTTCAGCCGTAGTAATACGAAAGCGAGTATTAACCAGAATCACTCGCTATCGGTTATTTTTATTACCTACGTTTGATTTAAAACAGGTCACAGTCCTAATGATTTCCTGGTAATGCTTTTCAGCCCAAGCTCTTTCTCTGTCTCTCTGCGCACTTTGACTAACGGTTTATGGCTTTGCTGTATATTCAGGGCATTGCTTCTGTCATCGAAGCGGTAAAGCTGTCGGAACAGTCCTTCCAGCTCCTGAATTTCAGAATCAGTGATATTGTCCCACACCTCATAATAGGAGAAGTGAGTCCAGTCACTGACCCGTTTTCTCTTGTGAGAAAGCAGCCGCTTGCGAATTTTTCCATTGGCACCTTTGCCGGACATACCGATGTAAACGAGATCGTAGGATTTGCCCCGTTTTTGGTATAGGGCGTAGATGCCTCGAAGCTGCTTCGGGACGATATCAAGCTCGGTGATGTGACGGTATTCCAGAGTGGATTTGATGAACCGCATGGGGCTTTTCAAGACTCACCTTCCCTGTTCGACAACTTTACGTATTAACGGACAAGGAAGGGAATACTTGATTTTACAGAGGAGTAATTCTGATATCCTCAAGTTCAAGTCATTGATCCCCGAAGACGCTCGTATTGTGGCCATCATCACGGTCAATAACGGCAACGGAGCCTGTCAGGCTCGGCTCCGGTATGGCTCCGTCATCACTGTGAAGGGGGCTGCGTCAGGCGCAGTTTGAGGCGGAGGTTTAGCGGTGCCTCACATCTGGAAGGTGAGGTAAAAACCACTTCCATCGTTCGGGCTGATCCAAATCATAAAAACAAGGTAATTCATAGAATTCAGCCTGATAATCATAAAGAATTTTATTGAAACCTGACTCAATTATCAGATTTTCCAAAATGTATTCACGAACAGTTTTGAATCGGACAACACCTTCATTACAAAAAGTTTTCAGAATAAAATCAATACAGTATTTTTGATTTCCTCCCAGCGTATGCCATTGAATAATAGCGTATGCAATAGCAAGCTGATGTTGTATTTCAGATTTCCAGTCAAAGTCGTAGTCTTTGCAGTCGACAACGTATCCCATTTTACTTATCGCAATCATTTGCATGGTAAATTCAAGGGCTTCAGGGATTGTTTCAAAATATCTGAAAGTGCGCAGAGATTCGTCATTCATTTCAACAACAAACCAATCGGGTTCAATGGATGTTGGGGGTTTAGCCTGTGTAAATTCATCACCGTAGCAACCTAATTCAAAAATACTTTCCTCGATATATGACCCGGAAACAGATATGTGCTGTTCTGAAAAGGCTTTAAAGACCTCATCAAGGTTTTTACAGTTATTGAAACAAGTTAAAAGTTTGAAGCTGTTTTCTGAAATGGGCTCCAGCAAGTCAAGAAATTCATCCGCTGTATCTGGAAGTTTATGATTGTAAATTTCCCCAGCCACCTCGCTGGCGATGTCTCTTAAATTCTGACTCATCCATGCTTACCCGATTCTGTCATGCTTACTTTGTTAGCGGACAAGGCGGGGAATGCTTGATTTGAGCAGAAATGAGCTTATGAAAAGATATCCCAATACTTCTTATGAATATCCCCGGTCTGGTGAAACTGGCGGATCAGGCGGATATAGTCTAGAAAGTCCTTGTTCTCACTTGCGAGGCGGCTACAGGTGTTCCAGTCCACGTCGCTTCGCTCCCGAGCGGGGATCAGGATTTCACTGTCCGCCGGGTTTTCAACATCCAGACGGATCAGTCCAATGCCGTGAAGGGCATAGAGCATCCGCAGCTCTTTGAGTGTGTCATCCCCAATAATATCGGCGGCCACTAAATATCCGGCGTTCGCCCAGGAGGAGTTGGATACTGCTTGAAAGAACGACTGCCGGACGTTCGAGGTATTCAGCTTGAGCTTTACCTCGAATGACCATAACCGTGTGCGGCTGTCTCCATAAACGCCCACACAGTCACGGACTTCGGGATGCCAGTCGTGGCTGAGATTTTCCATGGCGACAATATCCGGGTAAAGCCACTTGTTGCCATTGGTGCCTTTTTTGTTGGAAGACTTTTTCTCGTCTATGCGCTTTGAGTAAAGGTGGTGCTGGCTCCAGAGGTAGTCAGACAGTAATGGATAGAGCTGATGCTCATTGAGCGATGCTTCAGAACCGCTTGCAGATGTTACGGATTCGGCCTCTGAAATTTCAACGTCGTCTGACTTTTCGGTGAAATAGTATTTGCGAGGTTTGCCCTGGGTGGTTTTGATCTGGGGAACACGCTGTTTCAGCCTTGGGTACTGCGAGCCAATTTCAGCCACTATCTGCGTGATCAGTTCCTGGTCACTGGTTGCGGACTGGCTTTTGGCTTTTTTAGCCGCACATTCGGCGGGTTTGTTTTGATAAATCCATTCCGCTATTTGCCTTGCGGTGTGAGGCTGATCGGGCTTTCCCTTTAAAAATTCGGTGACGGTTTTGGTGAGTTTCAGGGTCATTGGTCTGGTTCGGGCTGCGAGTGTTTATGGGTTAACGCTCCGGGCATTAGCCGTTGTCGGGCTGTGGGGTGCTCACCCTATCGTAAAGCAGGCGTGTTTTGAAGGCAGAATGTAGGCAGGAAGCAGCCCGGCTGGGCTGCTATTGGCTAAGGGTTTTCGGTGGTGGGGTTAACGGTGACCTGGCCGTTCATTAGCATGGGGAGGAGCCAGTCTCGGAGTTCTGCTAATTTTCTATTTTCTTTTTCAAGGATAAGATGCTTTTCAAAAATAGGAGATATTTTATCTTGTATCTTTTCGAGCAAATACATAGGTGGGATACAAATGTTTGCCTGTTTCAAGTGGTCAAGTGTTATATGTCCCATTGTTGTTTTTCTTTTTTCAGCGATCATTTTAAAGTGAGACAGGTAATTTAGTAGCTCAAAGTAGTAAAAAACTTTTGGGAAATTATCTGAAGTAACTTTAAAAATGTGCTGATTCAAAGCACCTTTGCCTTGAGACCAAATTTTCACATCGAGAGTAGCAGACCATGAAAATAGGATGTCACCATCTGAAACTACGGCATTCGAAGGTATGTTTGGACATGCCTTTTCCGACTTGCCAGTTATACCATCACTCATTTCACGGATTTTAATGACGGGGAGATAGTCATCGCCTTTAGGTCGGTATTTTTGCATTGCGAGCCCATTAAAATATTTCGCAATACTCCAAAGTGACCCGTTATCCCATCCCTCCGGAATCTCCCGCTTCAACACCTCGTTATAAACCATCTTCCCGCCAGAGGATTTGTAGGGCTTGCCGTTGGCATCGGGGAAATCAAACTGTACAAACCAGTAGTCGTACAGGGTTTTTGCCATGGCTTCCAGTTCGGTGTTTATACGGTTGTTGAGTTCGATTTTGGCATCAATAACTGAAAGGATTTCAGCAATTTCCCTTTGCACTTTTATTTTAGGAATTCTAATGCTGAGATTTCTCTGTCCCATAATTCCTAAATATGCCCGGGTTGAACCCGAACCAGCCAAAAGCCCTAAGGTTTCTTGAAATGGTGCAAAATCGAAATAATATTTTAAAAATTTATTATCAAGTACTGTTTTATCAAGCACTCTATAATATGTCACTTGTGGCGTCAGCATAATGTACGGGAAATTAGTTTTTGGTACAATCGCTGTCCTCCCAATAGAGGCTTTATGTGTAAGCAACACATCACCCTCTTTAGCAAAACCTTTTCTTAGCCGATCAGCTTGCTCTTTCTTTATATATTTGCAGTCATTGAAGTTAATAACCCCGTTGTATATGTCTGAAGCCATTACAAAAGGTATTCCACAATCAGTAAAATCGCTACTTTTCGGGTGGATTTCACCATGGTTTCCATCCATGGGTGGGGCAAGTATATTGTTCCGGACAAGTTTATCTATCGTATGATTATGCCAATCTGTCATACTTTACTCCTGCCAACTTCATCTCAATTTCTTGCTCTAGTTTTCGAGACTGATCAAACAGTCTAGTCAGATTATCGCTGAATCCTTTCATCTTCTCAGCAAACTGCTCCGCCGTAATATCCACATACTCAATCTTTACTTCAAAATATTGTCCGGCACTCAGCGAGTAATTCTTGGCAGCAATCTCTTCATAACTGACTGCGACCGAAAAATCCTCCTCCACATCCTGACCATTAAACACTTCAATAATAAACTGCTCTTCCTTATGGGACAGAACGGTCTTCTGGTTTTTGCCTTCCTTCACTTTTTGACCAAGGTTAGAAGCATCAATCAATGCCACCTTGCCTTTATTGGAAGCGTCAATAAATAGAATGGAGACATTGGTGCCGGTGGTCGCAAAAATATTGCTCGGCATGGAGACAACGCCTGCCAGCATTTTGTTGTCCACCAGATGCTTGCGAATCTTTGGGTCGATACCGGACTGTGCTGTGATAAAGCCGGTAGGCACAACTACAGCCGCTTTGCCGCTGGGTTTCAGGGAGTGGATGATGTGTTGCAGGAACAGCTGGTAAATCGCCATGCCTTCCTTTTTCTTGGCTGGTACTTTAGGAATGCCAGCAAAGAATCGCTTATCGTTGCTATTGTCATCCAGTTCATCCCGAAAATCGCTGAAGTCCATTTTAAATGGCGGATTGGAGACAATGTAATCAAACTGCCGCAGGTCATTATCTTCCTTATGGTAAGGGTGCAGCATGGTGTTACCCTGGATCACATTGGGAATGGAATGCACCAGGTTGTTCAGGATCAGGTTCAGCCGCAACAGGTTGGAGGATTTCTGGGAAATATCCTGTGTGAAAATAGAGCAGCGTTTTTCACCAATGGCGTGGGCAACGTTCATCAACAGGGTGCCGGAACCGGCGGACGGGTCGTAAACGCTGACGTTTTTCACCTTGCCCTGCTGGGCTTTGGGTACCAGAATCGACGCCATAATCCGGGCGACCGCATGGGGCGTGTAGTATTCGGCGTATTTGCCGCCGCTGTTGCTGTTGTAGTCCTTGATCAGGTATTCAAAGATGGTGGCGTAGAAGTCGTACTTCTGGGTGAAAATCCGCTCAAAGCTGAATTCAACCAGTTTGTTGATAATGGCCTTGCAGAAGTTATCCCGCTTGCTGGGATCGGCAATAAATTCGCTGACCCGGTCAAACAGCTCCAACTTGGCACCGCCGTCGGTCTTTACCGAAAATACGTCGTTGTTGGTAATGGCGATATCAATCAGGGTGTCGTCGAACAGTTTGGCGAACTCGGGCTGGTTCTGCTGGCTGAACAGGTGAGCAATAAAGTGGGCGGGCTTAAGTTCGGCGGTGTCACCGTCCATCTGCATTTGCAGCATTTCCAGCTCGTCTTCTGACAGGGCGGCCAGCTGCTCTTCCCATTTTTCGGCCTGGGCAAGGGTGGGGTCTATGCGCTTGGCTTCATAGGCAAATTTGTCGTTCAGGAATTTGTACAGAAAGGTCTGGGTAATGATTTTGAATTCATTGCCGTCATTGCCCAGACCGTAGCTGGCACAGATGCCCTTCAGGCCATCAATCAGTTCCTGGGTTTGTTGCTGAAAAGCGAGTTCTACCACGCGCTGACTCCGTTGTATTCATTCAGGTATTCGTTGACGATCAGCTGGTTGATGTGTCGTGCTGCGTCAGGGTTCAGTTTGATATGGTGTTCAGTTTTGAACTGCCGGATAACATGGGGCTGCATGGTGCGCTGAAAGTAACTGTCGTTTTCCAGCAGGTCGCTGTTGTTCAGCACGATGTCATCGGCTTGCTGTTTCACGCCCATCAGGGCTTCAAAAATGTTGCGCTCGGTGGCTGAGAGCTCAGGGTTTTCTGTTGCTTGCTCATTAAGGCGCTTATGGATGCGGGTGTACTTGCGGTCGCCGTTGTACTTCTGGCGCAGCAGGTTGTTCTCCCGGTTCAACTCTTTGATCCGGTCATGAATTTTGTTCAGGGCGGTGATGTTCTTGTTCATCTCTTCCTGAGTCACTTCGTTGAGGTTTTTCTTTTTGAACAGTCTTTCCAGCTCTTCCTTCAGGGTGATGAATTTCGGGTCTTGCTGGTCAAAGTTGCTGTTCAGAACTTCACGGGTTTTACGCAGGGTGTCTTTTAGTTCATCCGCCAGTTTGAGCTCTTCCTCACCGATTTTGACGAACTCGAAAATTACCTCTTCCAGCGCCACATTGAGCAGATTGGTGGTGTCGTCGCCTTTTTCGATGTTGACCTTTAGGTTGAGCAGTTCCAGTCGCTCGGTGGCCATTCGGTAGAGCTTGTTGAGCATCGGGAAATCCAGGTAGCTCAACATCTCGTAGTTGCCCTGCATGCGAATGACGTTGTACAGGCTTTTGGCGTCGGCCAGTGCTTTTTTCAGCGCCAGTACATCTTCCCGGTTCTGCATTTCGCTGATTTGCCGGGAGAAGGTTTCCGGGTTTTTGGTCTCGAATTTGAACAGCACATCCTTGACGTACTCAATCTCCTGTTTGATCTCTTCCTGAGACTTGAAGAGGTTGGAGTAATGGGCCATTTCATCGCCCAGCTCGGATTGCAGCTCTTTGAAGTAGGCTTCGTTGGTGGCTTTGAACTCTTCACTGATATCCGCAAAATCCACCACATAGCCATAGCGGAAGTCTTTGTAGGTACGGTTGACCCGTGTTAATGCCTGTAGCAGGTTGTGTTGGCGAATTTGCCTGCCCAGATACAGTTTTTTCAGGCGCTTGGAATCGAAGCCGGTGAGCAGCATGTTGTAAACGAAAAGGAAGTCGATTTTGCCTGCCTTGAATTCCTCAACCCATTCTTTGCGTTCATCTTTGGTGCCCACATCGTGCAGGATTAAATGTGCAGTTTTGACTTTGTTGTCGTATTTCTGCTTCTCGCTGTGGCTAATTCCAGCTTTCTTTAAATTAGCTTCCTTGTCCTCTGGCTTTTCGGCATAGAACTCATTGAACTGTTTAAATAGTTCCTTAGCCTGCTTCGAACTATCACAGATGACCATGCCTCCAATAGAGGAATCATTTGCGGCGCCACGGCTTCTTTTAAAGTCAGTAATAATGTATTTAAGCATTGGCTCGACAAAAGTAGGATGCGCATAAACATCCTCTTTCTTGATGTTGCCCTGCTGTACTTTGATATCTTTTAATGCTTTTTGCATGGACTCTTTATAATTCGTAGCAATTTCTTCACGAATCAGGCGCAGGGTGTAACCGTCGGCAATGGAGGCGTTGTAGTAGTACTTGTGGATGTAGCCACCGAACAGCGACCTGGAATTGTAATCTGAACCCAACAGCGGGGTTCCGGTCAGGCCGATTTTAATAGCGTTCCGGTCGGACTCATCCAGATTGGCGAGGAAGCTACCGTTCGGGTTGTAGCTGCGATGCACTTCATCCAGAAAGTACACTCGCTGGATATCGACGTTGTAGTCTTTGGTTTGTACGACGCTTGGGTCATCCTTGAACTTCTGGATATTGACGACGGTGATTTCGGGCTTGCCGCTGTCGTTATGAATGACCTTGGTGGCTTTGATATCTTTACTGAACTCATCCCGTGAGTTGATGGTGTGAACCTTCAGTCTCCGTTTGTTGAACTCACGCTTTGCTTGTGTCAGCAGGTCGAGCCTGTCTACGATAAAGTAGAATTTTGGGACTATGCTCTGGCGCTGATAATAGTCGGTCAGGAACTTGACGTTGTAATAGGTCAGTGCTGTTTTACCACTGCCCTGAGTGTGCCAGATGATGCCTTTCTTGTTGCCTTCGTCCAGTTTTTGCTTAATCGCTTTGGTGGCGAAAATTTGTGGGTAGCGCATGATATGCTTCTGAACACCGTCGTGTTCATGGACATAGGCAAGGGCGTATTGCAGGATGAACTTTAGTCGATCCCGGCTAAGCAGTGATGTACAAATGTGATTGGTGGGTGTGCCGGGCTCTTTGTTGCTGATGAAGTCCGGGTTATTGCGAATGACTTCCTGGTTGTTATCTTTAAGAACAGCCAGCTCAGTCTCATCACTGACATTACGAAGCATGTAGTTCAGGTCAAACTCTTTCTCTTCCCGAAAATAGTTGAACACCGGCTTATGGTAAGACGGGCTGGCATAGAAAGCGCCCTGAATCGGCTCCGGAGAATCATCGTCATACTTCATATTGTTGGAGAAGATCATGAACTGAGTCAGGTTCATAAAACGGCGAAATTTTTTATTTTGCGAGCGAACGTTGATGCGGTCTCGTTCGGCCAGGACGCCCTCACGGTTATTAGGCTTCTTGACCTCGATAAAGACCAGGGGCATTCCGTTGATGAGCAGAGTGATGTCCGGGCGGAACTCATCGTCGCCATTTTTACAGGTAAGCTCGGTGACGACATGGAAGCTATTGTTATCGAAGTTTGTGAAGTCGATCAGCTTGTTGCCTGAACGTTCCAGCAATTTTTCGTAGAAAGCCTCGCCCAGGTCTTCATAGTCGAGGGTTAGTTTTACCTCGTCCAGAAAGCGGTTTACATCGCCTTGATCCATATCCGGGTTTATGCGGGCGATGGATTCATTGAAGATTTCAGGGAAAATATTGGTGTCGATATCCCAACTGGCACCTTTGAGGGAGAGGTATTCATAGCCCAATCGGATAAGGTGCAAAATAGAGGGTATTTTTACTCGTGTGTCTTCGGTGAATGGCATATCGTTCCCTGTTTGATTTTTATGAAAGTCAGTCACGCTACCGCCCGGAGATTTAGCCGTGGTCGTTTCACGACAGGCGAAGCATGGTTCCCAGTAGCTCAGTATAAGAAGTTGTAACAGACCATTCTACCCAGAACCCATACCTATCAGTAGAGGTAAAAATACAGAAAATTATTGACTGTATGGATATACAGCAATAATCTAATAACCTCACAGCGTCAAAGCCGTACCAGAGTCACCATGTCCACTACGGAACATCAAGACCCACAGAGTGAACGCTTTCCCAAAAAATAAGAAACACACGGACAGTGCTATGATGACCGACACCATCAGGCAGTACCTTCAATCACTCGGAGTAGCAGTTACCCTCAAAGACATCATCGTTCAACCTTTGCCCGAAGCCTTGTGCTGTTTGGGCGTGCCGGGCTCAGGCGGGCATAGCTTTCAGGTCGTGGCTGATACGATCTTCAATCTGGAAATGGAAGGTTATAACGACCTGGCTTGCGTGTTGGGCTATGGGCTGTATCGAATGCCGTTAGAACAAGCGGTGATTCGTGTTGGTGATCGTTATTATGATCCGGTTCAGAGGGCTGGTGGTGATTTGAGCTTTACGCCACTGTGGGAGCTGTCGTCTGATGAGCTGACCGAGTTTGTGGCTGAAAAGAACAGACCGCCGGAGTTTATGGATTTCCTGATATATAAAGCGGTAGCCTGAAAAAAAGCCCCGGAGTGGGGCTTCAGTTTTCCTGATCAATCAGGACAGTTTGAACGATTCCTCCTGCGCCTCTCCGTTCTCAAACCTTGCCTTCATCCGATCCAGTGACTCTGTCAGGGCATCAACAATCTGCTTGATCTGCTTATTGGTGTACTCGAACTTGGTCTTGTCTGACAGGTTACCCACCATTCCGATCTGTTTCAGGGCTTTGGGAACCCGGGTTTCTGCTAGCTCAATGAACTTCTCTTTCTTGCTTTTGCCTTCCGCTTTCATTGCAGTGGGTTTCTTCTGCTCATTCTTTGCTTTTGTCATGATCTTTCTCTGATAGGTTTTTATTGCTTCTATTTTGGCTTATTTACCTAAATAGTACTTTTGTACCAGCTTGTGGTTATCAGGCTGGCGACGTACAAGAACATAGAAGGTCTAAGTACCAGTGTACAGAATGTATATTTTTAGCACATTAGTACTTTTAAGAAGGGCTTATTTTAAAGCTGTTTACTGAGGTGTACGCCAAAGACAGAGTTGCTAGTAAGGAAGTCTGGAATCGCTGTATAGAAGGCGGCTTATGCTGATGAGAGCAGGGGAGCAGAAGCTCCCCCTTAGCACCCCTTAAGCCTCTATAGAGGGCTATTAGGAACGAATTATTTTGAGTAGGTTTCAATGATATTGAGACCCAAAAGCAAAATCAGTCAGGTAAGTTGTTGATATCGTTATCAAAATCCATTTCGTGAAATTCATACCACATCACATTAATAATCCCAAAAGCACAGGCCAGCAGTACTCCAAGAATCCAGGCAAAATACCACATAGTTTAACTCCCTTAGTACAGTGAGTGGTTATTTTCAGTAATATGTTCAGCGGTCACCCGTCCCCAGAGATGGTAGAAACACCAGATGGTGTAACCCAGTACGATAGGAACAAAAATGGCCGCAACAAACGTCATAATGCTCAGTGTCAGATGGCTGGATGTTGCATCCCATAGCGTCAAGCTGGCATCTGGCATCGTGCTGGATGGCATGATGAACGGGAACAGTGAGAAGCCAGCTGTCAGGATAACACCTGCCAGGGTAAGGCTTGAGCAGACGAACGTTAAACCGGCAAAACGACTTTTTGCCAGAAGTACAACGCCAATGCTGCCAAGGTAAGCAAGCGCAGGTGCAATCAGGGTGATGGGATAAAGGCTGTAGTTAGCCATCCAGCGCCCTGACTCGACAATGGCAACGGTTTTGTTCAGTGGGTTTGAAACCGCTGCAGGATCCAGCTGGCTGGTGACTTCGTAGCCGGGAATGCTTGCAACCCAGAATCCGCCAATGGTGAACAGAACCAGTGTCATAACCGCTGCATAGCGAGCGACAGTAGAAGCGCGTTGCTTAATAGGATCTCCGGCGCGCAGTTTCTGCCAGACAGAGCCATGCGTGGTGAGCATACTGACACTGACCAGACCGCAGAGAATGGCAAACGGATTTAGCAGGTGAAAGAAATGCTCAGAGAATGTAGAGCGCATGGTGCTGTCCAGTTCAAAACCAAAGCCCTGGAACAGGTTGCCAAAGGCAACACCAAATACCAGCGTGGGTACGGCACCACTGACAAATAGACCCCAGTCCCAGGCATTTCGCCATCTTGGGTCTTCGAGCTTGGAGCGGTAATCAAACGCCATGGGGCGTATCAGTAAGGCAAACAATACCAGTACCATAGCCCAGTAAAAACCGGAAAATGCTGTTGCATAGGCAATAGGCCAGGCAGCGAACAGGGCACCACCAGAGGTGATCAGCCACACCTGGTTGCCGTCCCAGTGAGGAGCAACGGCGTTAATCATGATTCGACGCTCAGTGTCATCTTTAGACAGGAAAGGCAGCAGGTTGGCGGTTCCCATGTTATAGCCATCCATGATGGAAAAGCCGATCAGCAGGACGCCAATCAGAACCCACCAGATAAATTTTAATACTTCATAATCCATGGCGTGGTTCCCTATGCCTGTTGTGCAGAAAGTACATTGTCAGTAACGGCTTGTGGTCGTTCAAAATGATAGCACCCTGTGTGCAGGCTGCTTGGACCCTGTTTGGCAAATTTCACCATCAGCCAGACTTCGATAATCGCAAAAATACTGTAGAACAGGGTGAAACCGGCAATACTGAGATACAAGTCAGTTACTGTACGACTGGAGGCCGACAGGTAGGTGGGCAGAATGCCGGAAATAGACCATGGCTGACGCCCATACTCGGCGACAAACCAGCCCATTTCACTGGCAATGAAAGGTAGGGGGAGCGACCACAGGCACAGTTTCAGGAACAGCTTACTCTTGTATTCTGTTCGACGGGCAGTTTTATAAAAGGCCGTCAACAACAGCAGCAGCATCATCACGCCGCAGCCAACCATAATGCGGAATGAGAAAAACAGCGGCCAGACGGTCGGAATGGCGTCATGTGCAGCCTGTTTAACCATGGCAGGAGTCGCATTGGGGATATCGTCGGTGTAACGAGTCAGCAGCAATCCATAACCCAGGTCATCTACGACATCTGAAAAAGCGGCACGATTTTCAGGTGTGTCGCCGCCATCCGTTTTTAATTTGTCGAGAAGTGCAACCGCTTTTTTGCCATTTTCGATCCGAACCACCTTATTGGCAATCAGGTCTTTGATGCCGGGAACTTGTTCATCGAAAGAGCGGGTTGCAATCAGACCCATCATGTACGGTATTTTTATGGCATAGTTGGTTTCCATTTTTTTCTGGTCAGGAATGCCAATTACCGTAAAGCTGGCCGGGGCTGGCTGGGTATCCCACTCGGCTTCAATAGTAGCCAGTTTAACCTGTTGCACGTCACCCAGCTCATAGCCGGATTCATCGCCCAGCAGTATGGTGGAGAGGATGGCGGCGGTGCCAAAGCCGGCGGCAATGGCGAAAGAGCGGCGGGCAAAGCCAATGTCTCGTTTGTTCAACAGGTAGTAAGCACTGATGGCCAGTACGAAAATAGCACCCGTGGTATAACCCGCTGCCACGGTGTGTACGAATTTAACCTGTGCGACCGGGTTAAAGAACAGGTCAGCAAAGCTGGTCATTTCCATGCGCATGGTTTCGAAATTGAATTCAGCGCCAACCGGGTTTTGCATCCAGGCGTTGGCCACCAGAATCCAGAGTGCGGACAGGTTGGTACCAACGGCCATCAGCCAGGTACAGGCAAGATGCTTGACTTTACTGAGGCGGTCCCAGCCAAAGAAAAACATACCGACAAACGTAGACTCCAGGAAAAACGCCATCAGGGCTTCAATAGCCAGTGGAGCGCCAAAAATATCGCCAACATAATAGGAATAGAAAGACCAGTTGGTACCAAACTGGAACTCCATGGTCAGGCCGGTGGCAACGCCCAGCGCAAAGTTGATGCCAAACAGCTTACCCCAGAAACGGGTCATATCCTTATAGACCTGTTTGCCGGTCATAACATAGACCGACTCCATAATGGCAAGCATGAAGGTCATGCCCAGGGTCAGTGGGACAAATAAAAAGTGATAGAGCGCTGTTATGGCAAACTGAAAGCGCGACAGGTCAATGACTTCTGCGGGGATCATAACGTTCCTCGTGACATCTTCTGGGAAACTTACTCCGGTTTCCACGAGACCCGGGAAGAGGCGGCTTCCTGCCAGCAACCACTAAATTGATCGTTGCATCATGACGCAGTATAAGCAGAGCATGTTGCCTGCAACTATACGGGCGTTGGTGTGCTTTGGATCAGGATCGTGTATTACGATGCATTCAGCCTGGGGATGTGTACTGAAATCCCCGGCTTACCTTCCCTTGCTAGTACTCCCTCGATCCATTGTTCCTGGTTGTTATTCTGTGTACCTATCGACTGTTTAGCTATTAAACAGAATCGATACTGCAGGTTGATATCGAATAGGGGGATGTACTACATCTGCGGACATCCTTTGAGATAGTGCGAATATTACAACGTTTCAGTACGTATCTAAACTTCGGTAAAGTCTTTAATTTGATATAAATCAATAAAGATGCAAATCAATTGGATTAATAGAGAATTATCATCTTTATTTTGAAATTTTAAGGATAATATTCTGCGTAATTACCCTTCTGGCCAGCTCAATCGAATGTCTGAGCAAGACGGGCCAAGCTCCAGCCGGTTCTTGCCACGTTTCTTGGCGGTGTACATAGCGTTATCTGCCTCATTGATCAGCTGATTCAGGCTGCCAGCTTTCCCAGCTGTTACCGCCAGCCCAAGGCTGAAGGTGACAGGAACCGGGCTGGTACGGTATTGCTCAACACGGGTGCGAACCCTTTCTGCAATCCGGGCTCCCTGCCATGCCGAGGTGACGGGTAGCAGAATAACAAACTCCTCTCCGCCATAGCGGGCAATCAGATCCTGTTGGCGCAGGCTATCCCTGATTTGTTGGGCGATCTCAATCAGAATTCTGTCGCCGGTTGGGTGACCGAACTGGTCGTTGATTTGCTTGAAATCATCAATATCGATGAATAAAAGGCTGCACGGTAGCTGCTGCTGTTTACAGGCTTCAATCTGCCGTTCCGCTTCCCGGAAGAAATGATTACGGTTCAACAAACCGGTAAGAGGATCCAGGCTGGCCTGCAATTGCCAGAAGCGGGTTTGCTGGTTCGCCTTTAAAATAGTTTTAATGTGGCTGCACAGGTCAAGCGCCTGTTTTCGGGTAATGGTTTCCTGTTGATATTTTCCGGGAAGCAGCACCAGAAAAAGCTGACGATCTACATCGTCGTTTAAATGAAAGCCCCAGAAACTGTTGCCCTGTTTATCCTGAAAATGAACCTGGTCATCAGAGTCGTGGTCGAGCAGTTGTGTCAGTGACGAAACAAACTGATCCAGCGCCTTTTCAATCTGCTGTCTCGCTTTAGTTGAGTAACTGCTGAGTTGCCACTCGTTGTTTTCATGGTGAAGCAAAACGGCTGGTGTTTTGTCTAATGCAGCGTCAATGGTGGCAAGAATGTATTCGGTCAGTTCATTGTTGTCACCCGGGCTGTCGCCGGACTGGCTTATCGGGAGCAGGCTGTCCCTGAAATGCTGACTGAATACTCTACGCTTTGTTTCGCCCCCTTTAATCAGGTTAATGGCGAATGACTGATCTTTCTGGTCGGGTTGAAGCAGAAAATGCAAAAGAGTCAGAGACACCGATTGCAGGCAGAGCAACAACACCAGAGGTAAAGATGGAACGGTATCGTTAACCGCAAAGACAAATGCAATTATCAGTCCGCTGGCTACTAGTGTTGCGCTGGAAAGGATTATATTGGTTTTTTGGGTCAGTCTAGTGACGCGAAACAGGTTCAGGTAGCAGGTAAGAGCAGACAGCATGGTTAACACGGTCAGAATGGAGACCAGTTGGTCGGGATCAAAAGGGTAGGGAACCAACCGGAACAGATGTCCGTTCAGTGCAACCAGAAGCAGGCTTATGGTACTGAGGTGTGCGGCAAGGGGAAGATACAGGTATGCCTTTTTAATCATTGCAGCTTCCTTCCGTGGTGGCTATATGATGTGAGTTTTTTATCAGGCTATATCGATTAATTGTTACATAGCTGTTTTTATTGTGCCAGCAGGCAGAAAGCCCGCAAAAGTGCGGGCTGTATGGATATAACTACTTGCAGTGCTAGCTGGAAAAGTGCTAGCTGGAAAAGTGCTAGCTGGAAAAGTGCTGGCTGGTGAACTGCTGTTTGGAAAAGACGACCCGTTCCGGTATTGAAATATTCCAGTCGGGCATGGCTTCGATCTTCTGCAACCTGGGATGGATACCGCAGCCGTTGGCAATCTGAATAGCCAGCCCCGGTCGTGCATTCAGTTCCAGAATCAGAGGTCCCAGGTGTTTGTCGAGCACCATATCGACGCCCAGATAACCCAGTCCGGTCATGCCGTAACAGGCCGCGGTCAGTTCCAACAGGCGATCCCAGTGTGGCACCTGCAGGCGCCCAAAGCTGTGACGGGTGTCCGGGTGCAGTTTGATGGGGGTGTCAAACTGTACGGCACGAAGGCTTCTGCCGGTACCTATATCCAGTCCGACACCCACTGCGCCCTGGTGCAGGTTAGCTTTACCATCGGAAGCCCTGGTGGCGAGTCGCAGCATGCCCATCACCGGGAAGCCCCGGAAAACAATCATGCGGATATCGGGAACACCTTCAAAGCTGTAGTCATTAAACACCGGGTCCGCCTGAATTAAGGCTTCAATCATGGCGACATCGGATTTACCGCCCAACGAATACAGGCCGCCAAGAATATTCGACACATGTCGGTTGATATCCTCGAATTCAAGCGTGTCGCCACTGGCCTTGACATAACGGTCACCGTCCCGGCCGGTGATCACCAGAATGCCTTTGCCGCCGCTGCCCTGGGCGGGTTTAATCACAAAGTGTTCATGGGCTGCCAGTAACTGGCTGAGGTTTTTAATCTCGGACTGATAGGAAACTACGCCCAGCAGCTCGGGAACAGCAACGCCTGCCTGTTGCGCCATTTGCTTGGTGGTGAGTTTGTTGTCTACCTGCGGCAGTAGTTTTCTGGGGTTGTATTTAATGACATAGTCGAGGTTACGACTATTCATGCTGAGAATGCCAGCTTTTCGAAGCTGATCAGGCCTGGCAAAGCTGTCAATAAAGCGATCAATAGAGCGACGAATGATTTCCATGAACCGTTATCCCTTTATCCCTTTATCCTTGAGCCAGAGGTCGGAAACGTCGCAATTCCAGCAGACGATAACCGGTGTACTGACCAAGCATCAGGGTAACACCCAGAACGGCAAACAGAAGTTCCGGGAAGTTGAACGTCAGGTGTTCAACGGTTGGGTTAGACATCAGCAGGTAGCTGATGGACGCCACCAACAGACTGCCAAAGCCTTCTATAACCACATCCCTTGGGCCTTCTTCTTCCCAGAGGATAGACATTCTTTCAATGGTCCATGCCAGAATAATCATTGGGAAGAAGGTGACGGTCAGTGCCTGGGTGATGCCCAGTTTCCAGCTCAGGATGCTCATGGCACCCATAATGCCAATGACCACAATCATAACGGCTGCCAGTCTGGCCACCAGAAGCATGTTTAACTGGCTGAGTATCGAGCGAATCCACAGGCCGATGGAGACAATGGTGATAAAGATGGTCAGACCCGGCAGTAACTGGGTTTCCAGAAAAGCGACTGAGATCAGCACCGGCATAAAGGTGCCTGATGTGCGCAGACCAACAATAATCCGCATAAACAGTACAACGAGTGCTCCGATAGGGATTAGCAGAATGTTTTTAAAAGCGTTCTGAACTTCCAGGGGCAGGTCGTAGATTGAAAAGTCAACCAGAGCCACCTTGTCCGCCTGAGAGTTACGGATAGCCAGGTCACGGGCTGGGACCGCCTGAGAAATCATGGAGAAGCTAACGCTTGAGTGGGCACCGCCCATCACATCCAGCATGGATTTACCGCCCCGTTGCCAGAGGAAGAAATTGGCAGGGTTGCCGGATTCACCAGTGACCGGGTCAAACATCAGCCAGCCATCACCGGTGTAAACTTCCAGCATGTCCAGCATAGGCTGACGGCGACGTCCGTCTTCCAGGTACAGGCCCCGAACCATGCGGACTGGAATATCGGCCATGGTTAGCAGGTCGATCAGCAGGTGCGTGCGGCTTTCACGATCATTGATCATGCCCAGCAGCATGTTGGTGTTCTGACCGGGGCTTTGATCCAGAAATTCGTTGATCAGGGTTCCGGCAAAACTGCGTGCATCGGCAGAACGTTCAGTCACTGACATGATCAGGCTGTTGGCCGCTGTCTGATAGGGTTCCGGCAGCCTTGGTTTTACGGTGAGGGTGTCGTCTTCTACCGGCGGCTCATTCATCGGGTCGCTGACAGAGTCGGGGTACAGGTTAACCTTATAGAACAGCGTCTGGCGGCCTTTGGCTGCGCGGATACTCCATTCCGCCCGTCGCTGACCATTGTCGTCAAACTGGTTGATGCCATACCCGGGAGAAGCAAAGGATTCATCAAGGATACGTACATCGGACTGGTGATCCGGCAGGGTCAGGGTGGCCTTAGCCGGTCCGCCGTCAGCCATGAAGCTCACTTCGGCTTCAATGCTCCATATCGTACTGGTCTCCCCCCGGAGCAGTGGAAATCCCAAAGCAAAATGCTTGTAAAGAGTAAGACCCAGTCCGAGTGCGACAAGTAGCACTACAGCCAGACTGAGTTGAAAACGGCCTTTCATTGATTACCTCTTGGCAGTTTGTCTGCAATATAGTCCTCGCTGACATCTACCAGAGCGGTGTTGGCCAGGAATTGTTCTGCAAGCAGGACGGGGTATTCGTAACTACTGCGGTCACGCAGTGTGAATTCGGCGGTCTTGCTGATGCTACCTACCTTGACTGTCATTTTGACGACCGGGCGTCGCTGAGACTCAAGACCGCCATGGCGTTTGATCAGGGCGTAGCGACTTACCGGTAGTTCAAAGTTGAAGGATTGTTTGTTGGAAAAAAGTTTGAATCGTACCCAGGGGTGACCATTTTTCTCGAATTCTTCAAGGTCGCTGGCACCCAGGGAAGATGTATTTGCACCTGTATCGACTCGTGCTCGCAGCGGTTTATTAACACCGTCCAGGTGAATTTGTTCCAGTGCGCCAATAACGGGCAGGCCCGCGACACTGACTTTCTGGTAAATGATCCTGGCGACGGAGTGCGCAAACGCTTTGGGTACGGTACGACGTAATGTTTTTAGTGGTTTTTCAGTCGCAATGTAAGATTTACCAACGTCGACGATGGCAAGATCCTGAAGGAAGTCCCGGCCGACCAGCATTGGGTATTCAAAGTTGCTGCGGTCATTCAGGGATATGGCAAGGGGCTGGGTCAGGCTGCCTATCTGGATTGTCAGATTAACAACAGGGCGGCGTTGTGGATCTTCATCGGGGATTTTTATATAGACGAAGTCCTGTACTGGTAGCTCCAGCTTCTGGGTGCCTTTGCTGGTGCGAGTTAACTCAAAGCGAACCCATGGACGACCATCGCGTTCAAACTGTTGTATATTTCGTGCGTCCAGTGACGTACGACTAGCCCCGGTGTCTATTTTTGCCTGCATAGTCAGACCAAGCGCTGGCAGCTTGCCTTCTTCGGCAAATCCCAGCACCAGTTTGCCGTCAATATGGGCGGGTGTCTGAATATACGTTTGCGTAATAGTGGCTTCCTGTGTGGGAACTACCTGTTTTACAGCAGGTTGTTTGACTGGGGGGGGTTCCTGAGTTTCGGACGCCGGTTTTTCAGCCTTTGGTCGATCCTCTTTGGTTTTTGTTGTGCCTGCGGGTGGCTCCGTTGGGGGGAGCGACTGGCAGCCAGTCAGTGCCGCTGCGGTAAGGATCAAAGCGGTAATTGCCGGGAAACGGGTCATGGGGAACACTTGTTGATTTAGATAAATGAACCTATGGATGATTGGCAAACAATCAAAGACTGCGCAGCTTACTGCAAGTCCTGACTCTTGCCAATGGCGAACAGCCGCAATCCTGTTGGAATTTTGAGGGTTGGTTGACGCAAGTAGGGATTGTATTGTTATTGACTGGATAAATAAGTCGATGCGGAGCGATGTTCAACATCTGCAATGAACTGAATTCCGGTTTAACGGCGTTGATACGTTTAGCCGTCAGTGTGTCTGAGGTTTTCAGAAGCCGTGAAATAAATCAGCACACCTTCTCAGAACTAACAGCCCTTTTATATAAGACAGCTGTTCGATAACTGCATCCAGTTTCGGGCGTTTTTTCGGCCAGGATAAAATACTGGCGGTCAGATGAAGCAGCTCTGCTGGAATATTGTCCTTATTGAAAGGTGAAAGAAGGTGTTGCTGTAACATCCTGACTTTATATTCTTCTGGTTTAGCTGAAAAAAAATTTATCCTTTCAATTGACGTGTCCTGCAGTCTTTTAGCTTCAGGCTCAAGAAGCGGACTGTCAGTATAACAACGGTTGTAATTGAAAGGTGTCATACCCGTCAGTAATTCCATAAGAACTGTACCGGCAGCCCAGGTGTCTACAGTCTCGTCATAACCACCGAGAGTCCTGCCGTGAAACAGTTCAGGAGCATAGTGTTCTCTCGTTCCGACGACAGACCTGGGGCGTTCAGAGCTGATTGTTGTGGAAGTACCAAAATCAATAACCTTAATCGTTCCGTCCACCGGGTTGTAGATGATATTTTCTGGCTTGATATCCCTGTGCATCAGGGCGTGTTCTTCGTGTAAGTATTTCAATGCCTTGCAGAGCGTAAGGGTCAGTTCTGTGACTAGTCCGGCAGGATCGTCATAAGCTTTTAAAAACTCGAAAAATTGATCATCGTTCAACCTGAAGCCCGTTGCCAGGCTGGAGATGACCGCTAAAGGCTGGCAGCCATCATACCCACTGAGAGAACTGACCTGTGAAATACTATCCGCGACAGTATAAGCCCCGTTTTTTTCAAGCACCATGGCGTGCGTTCTTGCGATATTGGGGTGGTCGATTTGAAGGGCGTTAGGCTCACCTTTGTTCAGGTTGCTGTCACGATTTGCCATGAACACCTTTACGGCAAATTTCTGATTGTCGCCGTTTCGATATTGCCAGACTTCTCTTTCTGTACCTGAGTGAATCTTTCTTTCCCGGGTCAGGCCAAGCATTTCCCGGAGTGATGTTTGAGTATCTTTGTAATGGGCTGGCTGTGTGGCAGATTTCGGGATGAAGAGGCTGGCAGCAAGGGAGGGTGGCTGGGTGTCTTGCGTTTTAGCCGCACAGTCCTGGCAAAGCATAAGGCCACCAGAAGCGGGCTTTTGCTGACAGTGTTGACAGGTTCTGAAATGTGAGGGGTCTTCTCCGCCGCCGCCCCGGTCTGAGTCACCACTTGGTGACTTTGTTATTTTTTTGCGTGAGTGAAGAGTCGCAACGGGAGGGGTCGTAATGTCTTGCTGTTCCGCTTTCTTTACTCCCTCGCTGTCTGGCGGATCGGTCGGAACCTGACGGAAAAGCCCGGTATTTATGGGTTTCGCCGGTTGCTTCTGTCCAGACCTTGTACCTGTTATGTGGACAACCTGATTACTGAACAGTACCGTCATAAGAGCTACCAGGCTTTCTGGTTTCAGCGTTGTCTTATTGCTGATTCGGTTGCCAATCGCCTGAAGGTACTCAATCCCCTGTTTCCCGATCAGTAGTCTGGTTTTGTCTGAGCCCAGCTGCTTGTAAAGGGCTCTGCCTAACTGCCTGCGAACACTATTGAAAGGTGAAGTCCGCGATGGGGCGTCAGGAACGGCAAGGCTGATAAAAAGGTAGGAAAGGTAGTTATTGATATTGGAGGCTGTTTCTTCCGGAAGGAATGAAAAGTGACCACTCATGCTGGCCTGAAGCCTTTGTGCTAATTGCTTCAGGTTTGCGGAAAATGTTAGCCCGATAAAGTCGCATCGCCAGAACAATGCCTCCTGTTCAATCAATGTTTTAATATAAGACACTAGGTGTATATCGTCGGAATCCTGCTGTGTATCCGGATTGATTACCCGCTCTGTGACTTCTACATAATCACCAGTAACAGAATCAATTCTGACTAGCCTGAGGGGTAAATAAAGTCTTTCAACAGTCTGATGAATTTCAGCGTAAGGAGACACTGCACCCTGTTCACTAATATGGAAGCCTAAGCGATTTTCTGAAAAATGACCGTCCGACAGCCGCTGGTTATAAATTTGGTAGTTGCCGGTTTCGGTACTGAAAATCAGTAGAAACAAATCTTCAAGATGATTCTCCTGTGTCCTTAAAGCTTCTTCCGGTGTATTCAGATGCTGGACAGCATACTGAAACCACAGTTGTAACCAATGGTTAATGAGTTCCCACGAAAAGACGCTTTGTAGATAAGCGACCATCAAATCGAAGGGTTGTAGTTTCGGATTGGAAAAACCGCCAGGGTAGTGGGGTTTGTCGAATTTAGAAGGGTCGCTGTCCCAGTAGTTGTCTGCGTTAGATAATCCTCCTGAGGGCTGGACTTCAGGCACTCTGGGGAAGGTGCCTGCCTGTTCTTCTTCCACCACTTTTAAACTGACCTGAAAATCTTCCCCGGTTGACAGGACCGGTGGTATATCGCCATTTGTTTTAATTGAGTCGCGGTGGGAATAGTGCTGATCTTGAATAGCCACTGACGTGCAGTGGCTGACAACCTCTAGATCCAGATTAAGAGTGACCGCCTTATGCGGGTCCGTATTGATTTTAAGAAACCAATAGACGTTGCCATCGGGGCTGGATGCTGTGTCAGCAAAAGGAATACCGTGTTCCAATAATTGGGTAGTGTCGTTTTTACTCAGGAGGGCGGCTACGCATAATTCCAGTACTACCCGTGTCTCAGCAGGAGGTAGCTTTATAACGCTCTTGGCCATTTCACCGGTGCCAGCGCGGTTCGCAATAACCAGACCGGAATCTGTCCAGATAGCGTTTACTACCCAGGCAGGGTATTGAGAGGGGGTAAGTCGGCGTGCGTGAATATAATTAAAAGAGGCGGAAGCCATATCCGTTAGAGCGGGCAGCAATAAAATAAGGCTAAGGCTCTTTAATGTAAATCGCCTGAACAGGGATACAGCTGACATTGCCCAAACGTGATGATTTTTTAAGATTGTACAGCCAGCGGTTTTAGGTTGCGACTTTGCTGGAACCTATGACCGCGGCTAAGCCTGATCTTCCTGCAAGGGGCCCTGAGGCATTATTTTGCCCAGCACACCTGTTAATAAAACACAGAGAGTGCATGGGAGAACCCAGCAGAGATTGGCCTCATACCCGGGCAGTATCTGAAAAGGGGATGTTAACATCAGAACCACCGGGTGCTGAATCTCTTTTATGGCATCAACAATGCTGAAAATCAGAGTAATTGAAAGCGTAGAGCGATAAACCAATACAGGGTTTGCAAACAGATCCCGCAACAGTCCCAGCAAAATAAGGACAATACAGACAGGGTAGAGTATCAGCAGGACAGGAATAAATAATTTAATAATCTGGTTCAGTCCCAGGTTGGCAAAGGCAATGCAGCAGGCGGTGATGGCCACGACCAGTGGCCGGTAACTGAACGGTTTAAATAGATCGTCAAAATACTCTGCGGCGGCAGTTATACAGCCGACAGCTGTCGTCAGACAGGCCAGTGCTACAACGGCAGCCAGCAGGATTTTGCCCGGGGTGCCGTACAGGGCATTGACATAAAGGGAAAGAATTTGGCCGCCGTTGTCTGGGTTGGGTGCAATATCCAGACTGGTGGCTCCCAGATAAAACAGTGATACATAGACCAGGACCAGTCCGGTTGCCGCTATAAAACTGGTCACTACACTATGGCGGAACAGAGCCTCGGTGGAGGTTATGCCATGGGAACGCAGATTGGTAATGATGACGACACCAAACATCAGGGCGGCCAGAGCATCCATAGTCATGTAGCCTTCAAGGAAGCCAGTCAGGAAGGGGCTAACGGCATAGCTGCCTGCAGCTTCGACCATTGTTCCCTGTGGCATGATGACTGGAGACAGACCCATTACGGCGAGCAGGGCGATCAGAGCAGGGGTAATGAGTTTGCCGACAGATTCCAGCAACTGTCCGGGGTTCAGGCAGAGATAACCACAGATAATGAAAAACGTCAGGCTGAATGCCAGTCGGGACAGGGCATCAGGCGAATTGAGAAAGGGTACTGTTCCCACTTCGTAGGCAACCATAGCGGTGCGGGGGACAGCGTAGAGAGGGCCGATTACCAGAAACACGAAGCTGCCCATTAAAATGATCAGCCACTTTGGCAGCTCTCTGGTGATTTCGTTGAAGCCACCGCCTACCCTGGCGATAACGATCAGTCCCAGTAGCGGAAGACCGACGCCGGTTATCAGAAATCCGGCAGCGGCCAGCCAGACGCTGGTGCCCGCCAGCTGGCCCGCCATAGGCGGAAAAATAAGGTTGCCAGCGCCCAGAAACATGGCAAACACCATGAATCCCATTCCAATAATATTTTGCAGACTTAATCGTTGTTTCATTGCAGTTGCCGTCGTCAGGCGTTCATCTTAGGGGCTAATCAGGAGTTGGTTTATTTTCTGGTTAAACCAAGTGTCACTTAATAGCTTAGCTTCCATGATAGCTCTCAAGTATGGACGCAATTTTTGAAAGTGGTAGCAACATTAGCGCTACGGCTTGAAAGATTGGACTAACAGGCAGAAGAAATGTTCCGAACATTTGCTTAATTGAGTCTGTTGCCCGAGTTGCAGGCTCTTGTTTCCAGCTCTTGTTTCCAGAAATTGCCTCGTGGCCGTGATTCACGACAGTGTTGCTGTCGGCCAGGGCGATACTGGCTTCCCGGGCGATTACAGGTTGTAGATTTGGAATTACAATTCACAATTCATAAGGGTCAGGTCTTGAGTCGTGCCTCGGCTGACTGCACAGGTTGCTGTGGGGAGTGTCCTGCATAAGTTGCTGAAAGCCCTTCTGGTCGATATGAAGCAGGGTTTCATGGTCACCAGACTCCAGGTAGATGTCGGAAACCTGGCTAAGTCTGTCGTCCCAGATCATGGGCATTTCATAAGCCTGTGCAACGGGTGGAATAGCACCGAACTGGCAGTCTGAAAATGGTTTCTGGGCATCGGATTCACTGGCCAGTTTTACCGGACGATCAAGAAAGTTTCGCACCTGGCGCATTTGCAGGCGACTGGATGATGGAATGACAGCCATCAGGTAGTCGTTCAGATCGTCTTTCAGTATTACAGCTTTAGCCAGTGAGTGCAGCGGTATTCGTGCAGCAATGGCGGTCTGAACTGAACTGTGGCTGTTGGTGTGTTGCAGGGTTTCATAAGGGATTTGTTCCTGCTCGAAAAAGCGGTGAACACGGTTGGCAATACTCATGGGCGTAGCCCTCAATCCGGTCAGGGCTTCCATGCCGGTTAGTCTGAAGAAGGCATGCAGTCATCCTTCTTCGTCGCATCAGGGTCAGTTGGCAAAAAAGTATAGTATGACAGACGCCTGTAACCAGTTTTTAGGGGAGAGACATTCAAGAATATACCACCGTTTGCGACTTTTGTCGGTGGGTTAGTCCGGGGTTGCGAAGATAAGATGAATGCCATAGTGAAAGAAAATAAAGCCGTGAACCACCCGGCTTCTGCTCTATTCTTCTGCGAGACCGGAACTTTAATAGTCTGGTTGAATCTTACCTTTCAGTTCTATATTTCATTATGTTACTGAGGATGAAGAATGTCTGGAAAAATAAAAATTTTCTTGATGGCGCTTTGCTTAACGTTTTCTCATCTATTGCTGGCTGTGGATTACGTTACGGCTTTGCTGCTGGCAGAGCCATTGGTGATGAGCATTGGCGATGTGCCGGTACAAATAAGGTATGATCATGGTGTTACAGCTTTGGTTATTCCTGCTGGCAATGCCAGTAATGCCCCACTGGACAGGGGACAGGGCGGTGCGTCCCGGCCCGACATCCGGGGGCATTGTGACCCTGACGACTGTGCGGTTGTGAGGTATTTGCATGCAATACAGCGGCTACTTGGCAGTCACAATATTCAGGAGCTGACGCTGACACTGACTCCATTCGGGCGTACTTCCACTATTACCCATTATTCGGATGATACTGTCAGTTCCACTACGGGAAATGGTGACCACATCAGCGCTCATAGAAATGACAGAAGCTCTGCGAACTTTGTGCTAAATCTGTCGTTTGCATACGCTTACCGGACAATCTCAATCGATTTACCCTACTCGGCCAGAAGAAGCCGTTATCCGATGAGTTGGCTCTGGGGTGAGCATTTCTTTAATGCGCACTACGCAATCCAGCAGGATTCAACCCAATATTTTGATCCTCTGCAGGAAGGTGTGTTAGCGGATGTTGTTAATACCCTCGAGCGTATTCTGACAGGGAATTTTTGCGAGCATCTGTCCACGTTCTCTCCTGATGAAACAGTGAGCTATCATCCCTGCCTGTTGAACAGGCATACAGTACAGGTTGGGAACGGATGGCTTCAACCACTGGGCAGTGTGGAAACCGCTGGGTCCGGCAGCAATGGCAGGTCTCAATGGCGTAGCACTGTTACATCGGGGTCAGTAAGGTATTCCGTCACTTTGCCTCAGCTGAGTAACCGAACGCCTTTCTCCCCGTCGATTGATGTTACTCTGCTCCCGTCACTGTCTCAGCAGCTGGTGGAGTGTTCCCGGGGGATTATTGCCGCTGCTGCTGTTGTGCTGGTGGCCATTGTCGGTATTGTGTATCAGTCATCCGGTAATCAACACTGGTAGTACCTTTTATTAACACTCAGCGAGAGCGGATAAGGTCAACCTGAGAAGCTCTCTGCAAGGTTTCCTCCAGAGTCTTGCAAATGGTTTTGGCAAATTCCGGATCATTGATGGGTTGCTTCTGATTGTCGGTAATGTAAAAGCGATCTTCAACCTTCTCACCGAAAGTGGCAATTTTGGCATTATGCACTTGCAGGTTAAGTGACATGAAGGTGCGGCCTATCCTGGCCAGCAGGCCGGGACGATCGGTGGCCGTTATTTCCAGCAGGGTACGACGGATACCCGGGATGTTACTGATCAGTACTTCCGGTTTGCGGGCAAAATGGCGCAGTTTCCTGGGGGTTCGGCGGCTGATCAGGTCTGGGAAGTTGTCGGTATTGTCCAGAATTAACTGCAGGTGATGTTTGATTTGCCGGATGCGTTTTGGGTTGTGTCCAATAGCGCGTCCATCGTCTTCCAGTACCGTGAAAGTGTCCATACTGTAGTTATCCGATGAGGTAATGATTTTAGCGTCCTGAATGCTCAGGTGTAGCTGATCCAGCGCCGCAACGGCTGCCGCGAACAGGTTGGTCTGGTCTGGCGTATAGATAAATACCCGTGACCCGCCAAGATCCTGCTGGTCAATATCCGTCTCCTGAACAATCACCAGGGGTTTGCTGTTGTCATGTACCACGATGTTTTCAGTGTGCCATGCAATTTCCCGGGAGCTGTGCCGGGTAAAGTACTCTATCCCCAGCGTTGACCAGAGTTCATTGATGGCTTTCTGATCCAGTGCTTTATCAGCCAGTCTTTTCAGGGTGCGTTCCTTAACACCGGCAACCCGCTCGTGTACATCGCTCAGACTACTTATGTCGCCTTCCAGCATACGCCGTGTGCGACGATAGAGTTGTTGCAGGAGCGAGGAGCGCCAGCCGTTCCAGAGGTCTGAGTTGGTGGCGTTGATATCAGCAACGGTTAACAGGTAAAGAAAGTTCAGGTAGTTGACAGAGCCCACTTTTCGGGCAAAGTCCTGAATGACCTGTGGATCGGACAGATCCTGTTTTTGTGCCGTGACAGAGAGTGTCAGGTGCTCCCGGACCAGCCAGATCACAAGACGTGTGTCGTTGGGCTTCAAACCATGACGACGACAGAACCGCTCGGCATCAACAGCGCCCAGTTGCGAATGGTCGCCACCACGCCCTTTACCAATATCATGGTAAATGGCGGCAATGTAGAGCAGTTCAGGGTTTTTGATGGCCCGGATCAGCTGAGAGGCAACGGGGTAGCGCTGTTGATTTTCTTTGTAGGTGAAGCTGCGCAGGTGTTTGACCAGTAGCAACGTATGAGCGTCAACCGTATAAGTGTGAAACAGGTCGAACTGCATCTGCCCGATAATGCGGCCAAATTCGGGCAGATAGCGTCCGAGAATGCCATATCTCGCCATGCGCCGAAGGTTGGCAGTGAGGGCATAGGGAGCCTGTAGCAGTTTGATAAACTGTTTGGCGCAACGTGGGTCTTTACGAAACTCGTTGTCTACCTGATGCCGATGCTCCCTGAGCAGGCGAATGGTTTCTGCTGTGGGGCCAAGGATGCTGGCATCTCTGGTCATCAGGACAAATATTTCCAGTATGGCGGGAGGGTGCTCGCTGAATACCGTCGGACTGGTGGTTTCGATGTACTGGTTACGGCGTTGAAACCGCTCGTTGATGGGGGTGATCACCTGGGGTAGGCCAGCGTTCAGGATGGCGTCGTCAAAATGTTGCAGCAGCAGGTCTTTCAGTTGACCAACCACCAGCACGGTACGAAAGTAACCCTGCATAAACTGTTCGACAGCCAGTGAGCCGTTATGGTCCCGGTAGCCAAACAGGCTGGCCAGAGTGCGCTGGTGGTCGAACAGCAGGCGGTCTTCACAGCGACCGGCGATAGAGTGTAGCCCCCAGCGTATTTTCCATAGGGAGGCATTGCAACGCTTCAGTTGTTGATATTCGTTGTCGCTGAGGTAGCCAATATCCACCAGTTCTTTTGGATCATTCGTACCGAAATGACGCAGGGCGATCCAGCCCAGCATATGAATGTCACGAATGCCTCCGGGGGAACTTTTGATATTGGGTTCCAGCTTATATTCTGAGTCATCGTATTTGCGGTGCCGTTCCCGCTGTTCTTCAAACTTTGCCTGCAGGTAGTCTTTGCTGGGCCACATATGCTCAGGGCTTATGTACGCCTGTAATCTTTCTGACAGTGTTTCGGGGCCGGATAACAGTCGGGCTTCCAGCAGGTTGGTCATAATCGTGAGGTCATTTTTCGCCTGCAGGGCGCACTCATCAACAGAGCGAACGCTCGAGCCTACTTTCAGGCCGATATCCCACAGCAGGGTGAGGAAGCGCTCAATATTTTCTCTATGGGCATTGTAGGTGTTATCAGACAGAAGCAGCAGAATGTCGATGTCAGAACCAGGGTGCAGCTCTCCCCGTCCGTATCCACCGACGGCCAGCAGGGCGATATCACAGCCATTCGTCCAGTCCAGGTGTTCCCAGGCTATGGTCAGGATTTCATCCATAAACCAGGTCTGGGCACTCACCAGTGTTTCAATATTCATCTCTTCCCTGAACCATTGGTCCAGCCGCTCACGGGCAGTCCTGATGGCTTTTTTATAGGCGGGGATGGCGCTGCTGGAAAGCGTGATGTCGGCACGAAACTGGCTGCGATTGAACAGCTCAGTTTTCAGGGGCTGGGGAACCCGCAGGCTGGTTGTTGTCATATTAACACCTGTTGGCTGGTCGGGGTTGTAATAGAGCCTGCTAGTGATCAGGCTCCTTACTGGTGTTTAGAAACTTTCTTCTGACCGTTTTGTCAGTACTTCAACGCCGTCGGCAGTGACCAGCAGGGTATGTTCCCACTGGGCAGAGGGGCGGCGGTCTTTGGTCACTGCTGTCCAGCCATCACCCAGCAGTTTGGTATTTTTCTTACCAGCGTTAATCATTGGTTCGATGGTGAAAGTCATGCCTTCGCGCAGAATGCAGTCATTCTTTTCGTTGTAGCCGTTGTAATGAAGTACTTGCGGGTCTTCATGGAAACCTCGGCCAATACCGTGACCGCAATATTCTTCTACCACAGTAAAGTGGTTGGCATGGGCGTGCTCCTGAATAATACGGCCTATGTCACTCAGGCGTATGCCCGGACGCACCTGTCCAATAGCCTTATAAAGACACTCCTGGGTAACCTGAATCAGACGTTCATTAAAAGGCTGGGTTTCGCCAACAATGAACATCTTGCTGGTGTCGCCATGGTAGCCGTCTTTGATGACCGTGACGTCTATGTTCAGAATGTCGCCTTTCTTCAGTTTTTTCTCACCGGGAATGCCGTGACACACCACATGGTTGATGGATGTACAAATAGACTTTGGAAAGCCCGGACGGCCCGGGGCTGCACCATAGTTCAGGGGAGCGGGAATGGCTTTCTGCTCATTGACGATGTGGTCGTGACACAGGCGGTCCAGTTCTTCGGTTGTGATACCCGCTTTTACGTGCGGGGTGATCATTTCCAGCACTTCCGCTGCCAGGCGTCCGGCAACACGCATGCCTTGGATATCTTCAGGGGTTTTGATAATTACGTTCATAGCAATAGACTGGTTGTCAGCCGTTGGGTCGGATGATTGGTTAGCAATAATAACAAGTTATAGGGCGATTCTATCAGAAATTGTCCCGGATATTCATGTATTAAGAAGGCTTTTCGCCCATTGGTCTGGATTTCACAGCATCCGTTACGCGACGCTGAAAAAATTGGACAAACCAGCCAGCATGGACTTGAATCTAGTCCCGACAAAAACAAGCGCAATCCTTAAAAAAATCAACACATTTGTGGAGTGACCGTGCAGAAAGTAGGTTTATTTCGATGTGTTGCGTTGCAAATTCTGGGTTTTTCTCTTCCGTCCTCTTTATTTGTTGCCTCACCGCCTGTAGCAGCTACCGACGAAATTATCTGTAAGTCCATCAGTAGTAAACCTTCCACTTTTCCTGAGAGCCCGTTTTTAACAGACGGTAGCCAGTTTTGTTTTAAACCCGATGGTGGTAGCCAAAGTGGTTTTCCTAAATCAGCTCTGCAGTATTTTCTGGAGGGTTGTGCAAAAAGCCTTTTGAAAACCCATAGCGCAGCCATTACTTTTCCAGTCAGCCTTTGGCATAGCAATGATGCTCTTGCTCTGCCTGAAGCGCCCTTTCCACCGCCGTCAATTGCAGGGTTGCCTTTTAAAAATGCGTTGATTCCTGATAGCGCTTTTTCCGTTTCGCTCGGCTGGAAGCTGCAGCAAGCCCTCATTAGCCGGCAGGGTCTCGCAAAAAAGAATTCTCAACCTGCCATCGCTTTTTCGCTCAGTAATGCATCCATGCGGGTTGTTATTATCCGGGAAGAAGCAGGCCGGCAGCTCAACCTGGTTTCGCTGTATGAAAAAATTGTCAGTATCCAGATACAAAGCTATCTCTCCTTATTGGATGCCGAGGCGTTAAATGAGGTTTCAGGCATCGTCACAGGCGGGGGGTTAGCTTCCGGAAGTGGTGGTGATGGCGATGACGGCGATGACGGTAGCTATAACACTTTTGATTATGATCCTGAGCCACTGATCGTTATACACAATGACGTGGTGTATCCTGAGCAGGATTCGGTGAGTGAGCTGATCAGTAAGAATCAGAAAATAAAGCGACTACTTTTAAAAATCCTTCGAAGAAAAATGCAACTGGCCATAGTCGCAGGTAATGGCGATATGGCCAGGGTTCTCGACAACAGAATTATGCTGATTGAAGCTGATCTTGAACACCTTGCCAGCCAGAATAAACAAAATACCGGAGCAACGGAAAGCGAACCGGTTTCCCCGGGCGTGTTATCACTTTTGAAAGCATCGCTTGCTACTTATTCCAGCGAACTACAGGGTTATGACGATGACTCACTGAGGGAGGCTTTAGCTCAATATACCGGCAGCATTGATAATCAGGATATTGCTATTTTTACCAACGGGTTACCGTCGCAAGAGAAACTGCTGTACTTGCTGTGGCTTGATACTCCCCCTGGTATGGTTTATCACGAGTTGAAAAAGAGACTGGGACGGCAGTTATGGTTGTGGGCTGGAAAATACGACGATGAAGATGCAAAAACGAGTATTGATACTCTGGTTTTCAGTCTTAAAGCTTTGGTGCAGCAATACCGGGAGAGCATAGCCAGCCTTCCGGGTCAGTACAGTGGTCGTCAGGTAGCCTGTGGAGGCGAAAGCAGTCAGCGCTCCTCTACACCAATTCCAACAGGAGGGAAAGGTACAGGTACAGGTACAGTCAAAAGGACGTCAACAGACCGCCGGATGGATGAAGAAGGTGGCAATGACAATGAAGACAGTAGACGAAAAATGCCCCGTGGTGAAGAAGGACCATCAGTTGATAGTGGCAGCATCGAAAACAGTAACCGTCAGATAACTACTCTGCCGGGCTATGTGACAGGTAATCTGCCGCTGACTAGTTTGGATGATGGTCGCATTTTTATGCACACCATGACCAGGCGTGACCTTAAACAAATGAAGGAAAAAGAAATAGTTGTTGACAAGCTTATCGCCTATTTGAAAGGAAGTCTGGGTATGTCTCAGACACAACTACTGACCGCTTTGATTCCAGCCCTTGAGTTTACGCCATATTTAAGAAAATTAAGTTCGGATGAAGAGAAAGATGCTTTAGATGACCCCTGGAAATTGCAACAATACCTGATTAAGGCACTCCTTACAAAGATGCAGCACGCTTTCAGTTTATTCTCTTTGCAGCGGTCAGTCGGAGCATTAATAGAAACTAACAGTCGTCTGATTGGTTATTCCTACGCCGATAGAATACACATAGCAGATATTGAAATCACTAAAGATCAACTGGGCGATGAAACATTTCGCGAAATTAAAAGCAGGATGATTTCAAAAAAAGGAAGTAAGAACCAAACAGAAAAAATAAAAAATATAATTAATGACCTGGTACAAAGAAAGAAACGATCCCTGCAGTATTGGAACAGTATATATTATCAAATAATTTCCATTCAGAACCCAGAGGTTAAAAATCAAATCCAGACATTCACTAACCGTGACGATCAACACCATGGGCTGTTACCTTACAATGAACAGCAATGTGAGCAACTGAAAGCGATGATCGCCCGGCAAAGGTTGGTGGTGCACCCGGCATTTACAGTAATGAAGCCATTATTTTTCTGGCTTTCCCAGCATCATTTAGGAAAGCAAAAATTAACCTCAGAAAAACTGGGCTGGCTGCGGAGTTATTTTCAGAAGATCCTGTACACAAGTATATCCCTTGAAGATGAAACCTTAGAAAGGCTCCCGGTGTCAAAAGACCCTCTTGCTGATGCTGAAGGCGCATCGGGTATCGCTGGAGCTATAAAATCTGCTGTGGAGTCTGCTCGTTCAGAAGAGCTGGCTAGTGCTGTTGAGCTATTCTCAAAATTACTTTGCGATCTGACTCCCTCGGTTACATTGAAAGATCGCCTGGCTATTGTTTACACCGCCATGAAATTCCGAAACCAAGAACTTCTTAAAGGTCTGCTGGTGACCAGCAGCATGGGAGAAGATGTCTTTCTGTCGATGTATAAACCCCTGCTGATTCTGGTTTACGGTCTTGATCCTGATGCTGACAGCAAGAAAAAAGAATTAATAGAGAAAAGCCTGAACTGCCTGCTAAAAACACTGCTGGTCAGAATGGCACAGTGTACCAGCCTGATTGACAAGGACGGACGTATTTCCGTTGATCCCACCGTTCTGACCAAAGCCAGCGCGTTGATTGCTCACCATAATGCCACCATCCGAAACGCCCTGTCTGACTTGCAGGAAGAGCAAGAGTATATGGACTATGATGACGACGGCTTTGTTCAAAATAATAAACAGATTTCGGACGATGATTATCTGGCGCTGTCTGAAGTAGCTGGTGCAGAAGTGACCTGTGATCGACAGCAGTTGATCTTACCGGAGGGTAAGCACCTGAGAAACTACATTGCTCTTCAGCAGCGTGACGCCATTCCCAAAAGAGAAATTCGAGCCGAAAGAGACGGCAACCGGTTAGTCCATGATGTATTGCATGTTCCCCAGGCAAAGAAACTGGACTTAAGCATAAAAGCTTTCGAAATCCCCATCAGTTACCTTTTTTCAGCAAAAAACGGTATTTTTATACAGCACCCTGAGGTAGTGGCGGATTTCACCAGAGCTGTTGGGGAAGTCGCCAGCTCTGTCCCGGCAAGCTCAGAAACAATGGAGATTATTAAGTCGCTATTGGCATTATCACGCACACTAAGGAAGACAGCCGGGAAAGCTCAATCCCTGTTGATTGCCATTGAGTCAGATTGCCATGACGAAATACTTAAGAAAATCCTTGGCATAGTTGCCAGCACAATAGAAAAAATCCCGGATAAACACAGTAAGAGGCAGCTGCTCCAGTATACTGCCTGCCTGCTATTTTTCAAGACACCTCATGGGGCTGAACTAAACAGCCTGATAAAGTTTTTATATACCATCAATTCAAGAGCTAAAGAGTTGGTATACGACAATGATGGATATGGTCGTTTTTCTAATAGCGAGACCAGCAAATTAAAGCTGATGCTGGCAAAGCTGTTTAACCAGAAACTGGTTCAACCCGATGGAATGCAAGGTGAGCAGATCAAAAAAGCACTGATTACTATGCTCACATCCTGTTATGACATTAATAACGTTATGAATCAGTTATTAGAAAGCATTTGTCCGGAAGGTATAGCTACTGAAGATTACAAAGCAATGCTGGAGCAGCAAATTGCTGAATTCACAGGGATATTTCAGGGAATTACCGAGATAGATGAATTAACCAGGGAGGTAGACATCATGGATTCCAACACCGAAGTAGTGTCTGAAAATAAGATGATAGAAGAGTTAAAGGCATTAATTTACGACGCCGCTGTGCTGACGGATAAATTTTTAACAAAAGCAGCTTCCTCATCTTCATCTCCAATAGCGCAAAACTCTATTAGTTGGGGTTCTGCCAACCAGGCATCTGACTTTGAAAAGTCAGTGGGTGTTTGCCTTAGCCACCAACTCCGGGACACTTTGAACGATATTGGCATTTTTATAAATGGGATTGATCTGGAAAATCACCTGACAGAAGACGATATAGCAGACATCAATAACAAGATCGAAAAACTAGCAACCTATCTGGAGCAGCCGACTTCTGAACAAACATATTTGCGTGACGGGCATGACAGAGTGGCTGTAACCAGAGATATTATAGGACTGGGAGGACAGCTCAGAAAGTTGCAACTGAAGCATGCCAATTACTGTATTCGCAACCCGATAGCAACTATTAACCAAAAGTGCGAGTCCGCAAGAAATGACCTGATGAATTTAGAAAAAGCTGGCCCCTTGCCAACTCCTGAAGAATTGCAAAGCACTATTGACCGATTGACTGTTCAGGGCAGTGATGAACTGACTTGCGATGAACGAACAGCCCTGGCCAGTGTTCAGGCTCTGAGACGTAGCCGTTCAGATAGAAAAAATCTGCTAAAAGCATTTGAGCATAAAGATTTTCACCAGTTTAAAAGAACACCTGAAGCAGTGTCGGAGCAGATCAGTGAGCTATCTGAGCGGTACAGTGAACACGACAGGCGACGCCACCTGGAGTTGACTTATCTTGAAATACAAATGAACGGCCTAAGACGAGACCCGCTTATCAGAAATTTCAGTGACGAAAAAGATAGAAAAATATCTGAGTTCATGCGGAAGCACCAAAAGACCATGTCATTTCTCAGTAAAAGGCAACGTGAATGTGAAAATCACTTGGTTACAGGGATGCCTGACGCAGGGGGCGCATCTTCTTTGAGTGCTGTTCTTGGCGATATGCAGTTGACCCATGAGTGCCAGAAACTCGGCATTACAGCAGCACCTGCCAGCATCAGAGAAAAGCAGCAGCTATTGGGGCTTGCCACCACCGTCATGCCAGAGATGGACCAGGAAAGCAGTGACAGTCTGTTTCATATGATCGGTCTTAGATCCACAAAAATAAAAAAAAGAAAAGCGGTTACTGATAAATGGGATGAAAACCTAACCCTTATAAAAGAAGCAAAAGATGAAATTATGCTTAAACAACAATCTAAAAAAGAGGAACTTTGCAGCAAACAGAAAAAAGCGCAACAGTTAAACGACTATCTAACTCGCAGTTATGATACTAAGAGGAATGATTTTTTAAGGTATAGCGAAAGACTAAATAAACTGCTGGGTGACAGAAAACACGCCATCATTAGAATTGGAAATCTAGATTACCCTTATGTCGATGCCATCCTTGCTTATCAAGTCTATGGGAATAAGGAAAATCATTTCAGTACCGGCGTGTATTTTCACAGTGTAACCCTTGAACAGCAGGATGCTTCCCGGTGGCTCAGTCATTTTGCCGACGTGAAAAAATATGAAAAAAACAGTCTTAAGACTGATAAAGAGTGGGTTGATCTGGCCTATCGGTGTAAGAGTGAACGTATAAACCCTGAACTGCTAGCTGAAATTTTGCAACTGATCGAGCTTGAGAGATTTCTAAATCTGGATGATCTTGAAGATAGGGCTGCGACTGTCAGCGATCAGATAAAGCTTCTTTTACAGACCCAAAGTGACAACTTAAAAAGAATTGACCAAAAAGTCAGAGAAATAGAAGCAAGCTTCAAGAAGGAGCTCGACACTCAACGACAAAATACCCGGGATGCCCAGGTGGCACTGTTCCACAAAGCATTTGAGCATGGACAAGGTTTGTCATCCCGGCGAATGGCACAACGCTATCTATGTGAGAGCTTTCGACGTCAGCAACTTCAGCAGACTAGTACTGCTGGCGATGTCCGGGAAAAGATTGTCCAGCAGTATAAGGATTTCAGTGAACAAGAGCGTACGGGTAAGAGTCACGAAAAGTTGAGGCAGCAGTATGAGAGCCTGAAAGAAAATGGACATGAGTACTATATTGACAGAATGCCCATTGAGTATCCCTTCCGATGGGATGAAGATGATCCTAGGATGTCATGGCATTCGCTCATTTTTAATATTATTAACGTTAAGGGTGCCTATCCCTTGCTGAATCACCTTTTCAAAAAACGCGTGATTTCCCCCCATGAATTACTGATCAGGGAAAAGGGTCAGACAGTCAGCTCCAGTGCACTTATACTGGCCGCAGCCATCGGGCGATATAACTCCTGTCAGGCGCTCCTTGAAGCGTTAGGTGAATTTGAATCTTATTTTATTGAATTAGCTCATAACCTTCTGACCAGCAGTCCATCACCAGACCAGAGAAATCTGTTTCATCATGTGGCCAATCTGGCTAAACCCGATCTCATAGAGTCAATGCTGAAGGCGCTGAATGATATCAGTCAGAAGCAGGATTATGATACTGACTACCCTGACGATTCCCTCCAGAATATAGTGGCTCTGGATAAAGCCTTTATCCTGAAAGAGCTGCTAAGTCAGAGGGATTACGAAAACAGGCTGCCGGGCGATATATTGTTGTTCCGGATTGGGGAGCGCATCAAAAACTGGCCTGAAGGTGAGATGCAGAAGCTTTATGCATTTTGCAATGACTTTCTGATTAATCATATGAAGCAGATGTGGCGGGTAACGGCAGAAACTCTGGATGTAAGCCAGCTGCATACCATGTTCGAATGTTTCATCAAAGGTTTGGGAAATGTTGATGAGCTATCCCCTGAAGGGAGAGAGCAGGCAGGTTACTTTGTTCGCAGTCTCCTTCGTATCATTCGGGTGCACGGGCCGAAAGGGGTCCAGGATGCCCTGCTTAACGAGATGGCGTCCTTTTAACGTGAAAGGCAGGTGAAAGGTTTTCGTTCGTTTTTTTTTGTGGTATAAATCGCCGTCTTCGTTAAATGGGGTCTGCTCGCAAGCCACTTTGGCCTGTTATCTGCCTTCCGGAAACGAAGCTTTTTAAACTATTTACAGAACTCACATGCACCGTCACATGACTCAGGGTGCCCAAAGGTTTGATGGTTCTTTGAAAGATCAAACCTGCCAGGGGTCGAACTCATGGGGTGCGTGGAGGCATAACCCTGTTTCAGGAGAAATAAAATGGCGCAAGCCCATAACGTTACCATGCGTGACATGCTCAAGGCGGGCGTGCACTTCGGTCACCAGACTCGTTTCTGGAACCCAAAGATGAACAAATTCATCTTCGGTGCCCGCAACAAGATTCATATCATCAACCTTGAGCACACCATGCCTGCGTTCACCGAAGCTATGGAGTTTATCCGTAAGCTGGCTGCAGGTAAGAACAAGGTTATGTTTGTAGGCACCAAGCGTGCTGCGGGTAAAATCATCCGCGAAGAAGCTGCCCGCGCTGGTCAGCCATTCGTCGCTCACCGCTGGCTGGGTGGCATGCTGACTAACTACAAGACTATCCGTCAGTCTGTACGTCGTCTGCGTGATCTGGAAGTTCAGTCTCAGGACGGCACTTTCGAGAAGCTGACCAAGAAAGAAGCTCTGATGCGTCGTCGCGACCTGGAGAAGCTGGATCGCTCCCTGGGTGGTATCAAGGAAATGGGTGGTCTGCCAGACGCGCTGTTCGTTATCGACGTTGAGCACGAGCGCATCGCTATTCAGGAAGCCAACAAGCTGGGTATTCCTGTTATCGGTATCGTTGATACCAACTCCAGCCCAGAAGGCGTAGACTTCGTTATCCCGGGTAACGATGACGCTATCCGCGCTATCCAGTTGTACGTTAAAGCTGCTGCTGACGTCATCATGGATGCTCGCGCTGCTGCCAGCACTGGCGCTGAAAGCGAATTTGTAGAAGTTGAAGTTGAAGCTGAAGCGAAAGTCGAAGCTGAAACCAAGGCTGACGACGCCGCGGAAGCTTAATCTTCCAGGTGTTGGAAAAAGGGGGCCCTGATGCCCCCTTTTTCAGATTACAAGTAACCATTATCTATCCTGAGATGCCTGGTAAGAGGTATTACACACACGATACTTCATCAGCTTCTCAGGAATGACTTTGAACATTTGCGAGAGGAATCCACCATGGCAGCAATTTCTGCAGCACTGGTTAAGGAACTGCGTGAGCGCACTGGTCTGGGCATGATGGAGTGCAAGCGCGCTCTGAAAGAGGCTGGTGGCGACATCGAAAAAGCCATCGAAGAGATGCGTAAGTCTGGTCAGGCTAAAGCGGCCAAAAAAGCGGGTCGTACCGCTGCTGAAGGCATCGTAATGACCAGGGTGGCTGACGACGCTTCCTACGGTATCGTCGTTGAAGTGAACAGCGAAACTGACTTCGTTGCCCGTGATGAAGGCTTTGTTGCATTCGTTCAGAAGGTCACTGACGTTGCGTTTGAACGTAAGGAAACTGACGTTGCCGCACTGATGGAAGGTGAACTGGAAGCGGCTCGTCTGGCCCTGGTTCAGAAAATCGGTGAAAACATCAGCGTTCGTCGTGCCGTTATCGTAGAGGGCGGTGTTGTTGGCTCTTACGTTCACGGTAACAGCCGTATCGCTGTTCTGGTTAGTCAGGAAGGTGGTGACGCTGAGCTGGCGCGCGACGTAGCGATGCACGTTGCTGCGGTTAGCCCTCAGGTGGTTAACAAGGAAGACATGCCAGCTGAGCTGGTAGAGAAAGAGAAGGAAATCTTCAAGGCTCAGGCTGAACAGTCTGGCAAGCCAGCTGAAATCATCGAGAAGATGATTGTTGGTCGTATCAACAAGTTCCTGTCCGAGAGCAGCCTGGTTGAGCAGCCTTTCGTTAAAGATCCTGACATGAAGGTAGGCGCTCTGGCTAAGAAAGCTGGCGCAACCATCTCCAGCTTCGTTCGCTTTGAAGTGGGTGAGGGTATCGAGAAGGAAGAAGTGGATTTCGCTGCTGAAGTGGCTGCAGCGGCTGCGGGCGCTTAATTCCTTTGCAGCAGGCCGGATTGGTTGCATTTACGTTGCAGCGGTTTCCGGCCTTGCCAGGCTGGAGGCAGGAGGTCATCACAGTGGTGTGTCGTTTTTTTTTGTGACCCGGCCTGATGATGGTCTGATGCCTGACGGCTTCAGGCGACATGGCTGAAAGCTTCCAGCCGGAAGCCTGCGAACAGTGGGTTTCTGATCCGGCATCCGGTATTTCTGACAGCAGTATATCTGACAGCAGGGAGGCCGGATGTTATTATCCGCCTATCTTTGATACGGAAGCTGAACATGCCGGTAAATGATCGACAACCGAAATATAAGCGCATTCTTCTCAAACTCAGCGGTGAAGCGCTGCAGGGTTCCAATGATTTCGGCATAGATCCTGGTGTATTGGATCGTATGGCCCTGGAAATTGGCCAGCTGGTTGGTATCGGTGTACAGGTTGGTATCGTTATTGGTGGCGGCAACCTGTTCCGGGGTGCAGAACTCAGTGCTGCGGGGCTGGATCGCGTCACTGGCGACCACATGGGTATGCTGGCTACCGTCATGAATGCTCTGGCTATGCGTGATGCCCTTGAGCGTTCTAATATTAATACCCGGGTTATGTCTTCTATTCCGATGAGTGGTGTCGTTGAGCACTACGATCATCGTCGTGCAATGCGTCACCTTAATGAAGGTGATGTCGTTATTTTCTCAGCCGGTACCGGCAATCCATTCTTTACCACTGATTCTGCTGCCTGCCTGCGCGGTATCGAAGTCAATGCTGACGCTGTTTTGAAAGCCACCAAGGTCGACGGCGTATACGACAAAGACCCTGTAAAGCATGCTGACGCGGTCAAGTTTGAGCACTTGTCTTACGATGAGGTGCTGGATCGCAAACTCGGCGTTATGGATCTGACAGCCATCTGCCTGGTGCGTGACCAGAATATGCCGTTGCGCGTATTTAATATGAACAAGCCCGGCGCATTGCTGAGTGTTGTAGTAGGTAGTAATGAAGGAACACTTGTTTCAGGGGGTCAACAATGATTAATGAAATTAAAGACGACGCTAAAGAGCGTATGGGGAAATCTCTGGATTCCCTGACGGTTGCGTTTAACAAAATCCGTACCGGTCGTGCGCATCCAAGTCTGCTCGATGGCATCAAGGTATCCTATTACGGTTCCGAGACGCCGCTGGGTCAGATGGCGAATATCTCGGCTGAAGATGCCCGTACCCTGGCGGTTCGTGTCTGGGAGAAGTCCATGGTGCCAGACATTGAAAAAGCCATCATCAAGTCTGATCTGGGTCTGAACCCTTCAACAGCGGGTGAGGTGATTCGTATTCCTCTGCCGCCACTGACTGAAGAGACCCGTAAAGGGTATGTGCGTCAGGCTCGTGCTGAGGCTGAAAATGCCAAAATCGCCATTCGCAACATCCGTCGTGATGCTCTGTCCGACTTCAAAGAGCTGGAGAAGGAAAAAGAGATCAGTGAAGACGAGGAGCGTCGTGCAGCTGATGATGTGCAAAAGATCACTGACAGCTTTGTAGCCGACGTTGACAAGGCTCTGGCCGCCAAAGAAAGCGACCTGATGGAAGTCTGAACCCGTTCGTTGCCTTTGTGGGAGCTTGCTTTTTTGGGCTGGCTCCTGCAAGGTTTTCTTAAGCCTGTTGTTTCTCTTCAACTTTTCAGATCAGCAAAGACTTCATGGCAATGAGACCGCAAATGGAAACCGGCAGTATAGAGGGAATTCCCAAAGATAAGCTGCCACAACATATTGCCATTATTCTGGATGGCAACAACCGCTGGGCAAAAAGACGACTACTGCCTGGTTTGGCGGGACATCGCGCCGGAGTGTCAGCAGTACGTAATATTGTTGAAGCCTGTGGTGAGTATGGAGTGAGAGTACTCACGCTGTTCGCGTTCAGTAGCGAAAACTGGAATCGCCCCCGTAATGAAGTCAATGGCCTTATGGAGCTGTTTCTCCGTGCCCTGAGACGGGAAACCCGCCGCCTGAAACGAAATAATATCCGTCTTAAAGTTATCGGCGATGTGTCAGGCTTCAGTGCGGATATACAGCGCCACATTCGTGAGGCCGAAGCCCTGACAGCGAATGAGCATAAAGTAACGCTGGTCATTGCTGCCAATTATGGCGGTATGTGGGATATCACCCAGGCCACTCAGAAAGTGGCGCTAAGAGTTGAGCGGGGTGAGCTGCAGGCTGACGAGGTGACTCAGGAGATGATTGAATCACACCTGAGTACCGCCGATTTGCCAGCCCCGGATTTGATGATTCGCACCAGTGGAGAGCAGCGAATCAGTAACTTTATGCTATGGCAGTGTGCCTACAGCGAGTTTTATTTTACCGATACTCTGTGGCCGGATTTTAATCGGGCAGAGTTTCATCGTGCGCTCCTGGATTATGTAGGCCGACAGCGTCGTTTCGGCAAGACCAGTGAGCAGGTGGAGGCTGAGGCTACGTGTTAAAACAAAGAATTCTGACTGCACTGGTGCTGGCCCCTTTGGCCCTTGCCGGTGTTATCTTTCTTTCTCCGGCAGTTTTTTCTGTTCTGACGGCACTGATTATCATGCTGGCTGCCTGGGAATGGGCTAATCTGGCTGGGTTTGAACAGCCTGTTCAGCGGGTATTGTTTTCTCTGCTGACGGGTTTGATCTGCTGGCTGGTGTCTCCTTTGCCGTATTTTCTTATCCTGGGGATTGCCGCTGCCTGGTGGGTCGTTGCCCTGCTGCTGGTAAAAGGTTATCCGAAGACGGGGCAATGCTGTCAAAGTAAAACCCTGCGTCTGTTTATGGGACTGCTGACCCTGGTGCCAGCATGGTATGCACTGGTTCAGCTTAAACAGTACGATCATGGCGGCATGGCAATACTGTTTGTCTTTTTTCTGGTCTGGGCTGCTGATGTTGGCGCTTATTTTGCCGGTCGTGCGCTGGGTAAGCACAAGCTGGCGGTTAATGTCAGCCCTAAAAAAACACTGGAGGGACTGGTGGGTGGACTGCTTCTGGCGGTTCTGGTGGCTGCCTGCGTAGGGCTGTATTTCGAGTTTACTTTTGCCAGAGGTATGGGGCTGCTGTTGCTCACCGTTGTCGTCGGTATCGTTTCTGTTCTGGGCGACCTGTTTGAAAGCCTGCTTAAGCGGGAGCGGGGTATAAAAGACAGTAGTAATCTGTTGCCGGGGCATGGTGGCATACTGGATCGTATTGACAGTCTGACTGCCGCAGTGCCTGTTTTTGCGCTTGCGCTGCTGTGCAGTGGAGGTTAAGAAATGGTTACAGAACATAGTTATTCCAGTCAATCAGGTTTGATGTCCGGTGAAGATGTTCGGCAGGTCTGTGTGCTGGGATCAACGGGGTCGATTGGCAAAAGTACGCTGGACGTGATTGCCCGCAATGCTGATCGTTACCAGGTCCGTTCCCTGGCGGCGGGTAGAAACTACCGCGCCATGCTCGAGCAGATTCGTCAGTTTGTGCCAGAATATGCCGTTATGGCTGATCCGAAGGCAGCTGATGAGTTGCGCAGGCTGGTTAAGCAGGAGCAGCTAACCACCGAGGTGCTGTCCGGGTCATTGTCTGTTGCTCAGGTGGCGGCGGACAGTTCGGTTGACGTGGTTATGGCGGCTATTGTCGGGGCTGCCGGGTTGTTACCCACTCTGGCCGCTGTCAAAGCCGGAAAAAAAGTTTTGTTGGCAAACAAAGAAGCGCTGGTTATGACCGGTGCGCTGTTTATGGACTCTGTCAAAGCGTCAGGATCGGTCCTGCTGCCCATTGATAGTGAACATAATGCTATCTTCCAGTGCATGCCCCGCAATTATCAGGATGGTCTGGAGCAGGTGGGTGTTGAGCGCATTCTGTTGACCGCTTCCGGAGGGCCATTCAGAGAGACTCCGCTGGATACTTTTGCCGGTATTACGCCGGAGCAGGCCTGTGCTCACCCGAACTGGAGTATGGGGCGCAAGATTTCTGTGGATTCCGCCACCATGATGAACAAAGGGCTGGAGTATATTGAGGCCTGCTGGCTGTTTGGTGCGACGCCGGAGCAAGTGGATGTGGTGATTCACCCGCAGAGCATTATTCACTCTCTGGTGGATTACAAAGATGGCTCAGTGCTGGCGCAGATGGGTAATCCGGATATGCGAACACCGATTGCTCACGCCCTGGCCTGGCCGGATCGTATTGCTTCCGGGGTCAGGCCTCTGTCGCTGGCAGACGTTGGGCGACTGGATTTCCATGATCCCTGTATGCAGCGTTTTCGCTGTCTGAAACTGGCGCAGGAAGCAGCGTCAGTCGGTGGCACCGCAGCCGCTATGCTAAACGCTGCTAATGAAGAAGCGGTGGATGCGTTTCTGGGTATGAACCTGCGATTTGACCGCATTCCGGAAGTGATTGATGCGACGTTGCAGGCATTGCAGGTGCATAATGCGGGTGATATTGAACAGGTTCTTGAGGCTGACCGGCAGGCTCGTCAGTTGGCTCGCAAACAAATTGTTCGCTGGCATGAAAACGCCTGATTATTTGCAACTTTGAGAATAACAGCCAGCCTTCAGAAGGCTGGCATAATGATGATTACTATGAATTTGCAGGAAGCAGCCGGGAGGCAATGAGCGATCTATGATTTTTGGGTCTTTACAAACGTTGGCTGCTTTTGTCATTACGCTGGGTATACTGGTCAGCATTCATGAGTTCGGCCACTTCTGGGTGGCTCGTAAGTGCGGTGTCAGGGTGCTGCGCTTTTCGGTGGGTTTTGGTAAATCTCTCTGGACCTGGACTGATAAGCTGGGTACCGAATATGTGATTGCCCTGATCCCCCTGGGTGGCTACGTCAAAATGCTGGATGAGCGGGAAGGGCCGGTTGCAGAGCATGAGCGACATGAGTCTTTTAATGCCAAGCCGGTACTGTCACGTATCGCTATTGTCGCGGCCGGGCCGATTGCCAATTTTATTCTGGCTGTTTTTGCTCTCTGGCTGATGTATATGGCTGGCATTCGTACCATTGTTCCTCAAGTCGGCAAAGTGTTGCCAGACAGCCCGGCGGCGGTTGCAGGTCTTGTTCCGGGGGATGAAATTGTCAGTATTGATGGTGAGGAAACCCCTGGCTGGCAACAGATTAATATGGAGTTGCTGTCGTCTATTGGTGATACTCGCGACCTGTCTGTCGGTATACGGGCAGGCACCCCGGGACAGCTGTCATCTGCCGCTGTTCGGGAAAAAAGCGTTGCCATCTCCAACTGGCTGGTCGATGACAGTGGTGAAGGCATTGCTGATCCCCTCAGGGAGTTAGGTATAGAGCCCTACACGCCGCCTGTTCCAGCCGTGCTGGGTGAGCTGACACCGGATGGGGCTGCTCAGGCTGCCGGACTGGAAGCGGGGGACCGTATTGTTGCCACGAATGGGCAACCGGTTCAGGATTGGTTGAGCTGGGTTCATATGATCAGGGCCAGTCCAGATAGGGAACTTCAGGTTGAGCTGGAACGTGGCGGGCAAACTCTTGAACTGGCGCTGACGCCCGGCGTCAGAGAGCTCGATGGTAAGCCGTCTGGTTATATTGGGGCAGGTGTTCAGCAGGTAGGCTGGCCGGATGAGATGGTGCGCAAACTTCAGTACAATCCTGTTGCTGCTCTACCCAGGGCTTTGGACAGTACATGGACGCTGACCAGCATGACGGTCGAGTCATTGTGGAAGATGGTTGTGGGGCTGGTTTCGGTTAAAAACTTGAGTGGTCCGATAACCATTGCTAAAGTGGCTGGCGCATCGCTGCAATCCGGACTGGAAAACTTTCTCTATTTCCTGTCGATGTTGAGTGTCAGCCTGGGTGTCCTGAACCTGTTGCCTATTCCGGTGCTTGATGGTGGACACCTGTTGTTTTATCTGATTGAGCTGGTTCGGGGTAAGCCGGTTTCGGAGCGAGTACAGATGCTCGGTCTGAAAATTGGTGTAACCTTTGTAGTCGGCATTATGATGCTGGCTCTGTATAACGATCTGAGCCGGCTGTTTTGATGCAGATCAGGTGCTATTTGATGGCGCCTGATCATTGGTTAATAGCCATGAGCGAAGAAAGTCATGTTTTCATCGCTTCTCGAATTGGAAAGTGACTTTTATGGTAAAAACGAACACGGACAAAGAACGGATTCCATGAAGCGATCATTGTTGTCTTTGCTGATTGGCTCGATGGCCTATGCGTCAGGCGCCAACGCATTTGTTGTGTCTGATATTCGAATCGATGGCCTGCAAAGGGTATCAGCAGGTACGGTTTTTAATTCACTGCCTATTGAAGTGGGTGACGATGTATTGTCCCCGCAGGTTGCGGAAGCGGCCAGGTCGCTGTTCCGAACGGGGTATTTCAATGATATCCAGATGGGACGCGATGGTAATGTCCTGGTTGTCTCTGTGGTTGAGCGACCTTCCATCAGTCAAATCAAGATTGAAGGGAATAAGGCGATCAAAACCGAGGACCTGATGAAGGGGTTGAGTTCCTCGGGTCTTTCTGAGGGTGAGATTTTCCAGCAGGCCACGCTGGAAGCCATTCGTCTTGAGCTGGAGCGACAGTACGTTTCGCAGGGGCGCTATGGCGCCAGAATTTCCGCCGATGTTGAGGCTTTGCCCCGCAATCGTGTGAAGTTGACGATTAATGTCAAAGAAGGAAAGGTGGCAACCATCCGGCACATTAATGTCGTCGGTAACACGGTGTTCCCTCATGAAGAAGTACTGGACCTGTTTGAGCTGAAAGAGACCGGCATGTTCTCTTTCTTTGGTTCCAGTGACAAGTATTCCCGGGAGAAACTCTCTGGTGACCTGGAGCGCCTGCGCTCATATTATCTGGATCGCGGCTATATCAACTTCAATATCCGGTCTACACAGGTTTCTATCAGCCCTGACAAGCAAAGTGTATTTATTACCGTTAACATTGACGAGGGTGAAAAGTACACAATCAATGAAGTCAACCTGTCCGGCGACCTGATCATTGATGAAGAAGAAGCGCGTAATCTGGTGCTGGCCAAACCAGATCAGACATTCTCCCGTCGTATCATTACCACTACGGAAGAAATTCTCAGTCGTCGGTTGGGTAACGAAGGTTATACGTTTGCCAATGTGTCCGGCATTCCAACACCGAACCATGAAAATAAAACGGTAGACCTGACATTCTTTGTTGAGCCTGGTCGCCGTGCTTATGTTCGCCGAATTAACTTCTCCGGTAATACCAAAACTGAAGATGAAGTACTGCGCCGCGAGATGCGTCAGATGGAAGGTGCGTCTGCCAATACCGAGAATATTGAGCAGTCCAAAGTGCGACTGGAGCGTCTGGGCTTTTTCCGTCAGGTAGACGTAGAAACCCCGCCAGTGCCGGGGAGCAGCGACCAGATTGATGTGAACTATACCGTTGAAGAGCAGCCCTCGGGCAGTATTACTGCCAGCGTAGGTTACTCTCAGTCCGATGGTCTGTTGTTGGGTGGCTCTATCAGTCAGAGTAACTTCCTGGGTACTGGTAATAACGTGTCGATCGGTCTGAACAAGAGTGACGTGAGCCAGCTTTATAACTTCAGCTTTACCGATCCTTATTACACCGTGGATGGTGTCAGCCGTGGTTTTGGTTTGAACTACCGCAAATACGATTATAAGGATTCGGATATTTCCAGTTATGCCGCAGACACCTGGGGTGGTGATGTGCGATTCGGTTATCCGATTTCTGAGACAGAGTCGATCAACTTCAGTGCGGGCGTAGAAGGCACCAAGATTACAACCGGTAAAGATACACCGGACTATATTACTGAGTACCTCAAAAAAGAAGGTAAGCAGTTTACCAATGTGAAAGCCACACTGGGCTGGTCTGAGTCTGAGCTTAACCGGGGCTTGCTGCCAACAAGAGGTTACTCGCAGAGTGCCTCTTTGCAGGTAACGGTTCCCGGCTCGTCTGTCACTTTTTATAAGCTGAATTATCGTGCGCAGTACTTCCAGCCTCTGACTAAGAGCCTGACAGCACGCTTCGCGGGTCGTCTCGGTTATATCGCAGGTTATGGTGATACGAGTACTATTCCGTTTTTCGAGCATTACTACGGCGGCGGATTTGGCTCTGTTCGGGGTTACAAGGACAATACGCTTGGACCAAAAGCGAAAGAGAAAAATGGTAACAACTTTAACTCCATCGGTGGTGACTTCATTTTTGAGGGTACCGCAGAGATCCTGTTCCCACTGCCATTCGTAAAAGATCAGCGCTCGCTTAGAACCAGTCTGTTTCTCGACTTTGGTAATGTTTTCAACAGTAGTTGTGGCACCTCTAACGGCAAGGCAAATCCAGATATCGAGGACTGCTACAAGCCCTCTTTTGACCAGCTACGCTACAGTGCCGGTGTCGGCCTTACCTGGATAACCCCGTTGGGGCCGTTGACATTCAGTCTGGCCAAGGCGCTCAATCCGAAGGGTAAAGATGAAAAGCAGGTGTTCCAGTTCTCTCTTGGTGCACCGTTCTAATTGCTATTCGTTCTATTGGTTATAAATTGCGAAATTCAGGGGCTTAAATAGCCCCTGATTCGTTTCTGGACTATGATTCTGCCATGCCGCTGGGTGTGAAGTTTTTTGTCCTGAGACAGTTTTTTTATTATTTTTTCAATGAGTTGCAAATATCTGGTTGATAAATTGATGCGTTCTAGCATCTTTTCATTATAATAACGATTTGCCTTAATTCTGCTTATACTCAGAGCCTGACGGGAGTTTGCCTTAAACCGTTTTCAGGCATTAGAGTGTCGGTCGCCTCAGGCAATACCTGAACATTGGTCAGGCAATAAGTACATATATTATTTCAGGAATTATCAGGAGAATGAGTTTGAAACAGATTGGGTTTGCACTATTGGCTCTGGTTATGCTGGTACCGGCCGTTGAAGCTGCACAGAAAATAGCGGTTATTGATTCGGAGTTGGCTGTACTGGAGTCTGATGCATCCAAGCGTTACGCAAAAGAGTCGGAAAAGAAGTTTGCACCTCGCATTAAGCTGATTCAGTCACTGCAGGAAGAGTTGCAGAAAATGGAGGCGGACCTCGAGAAAAACGCCCCGACCCTGTCCAAGGCTCAGGTTGAAGCTAAACAGCTGGAAATGCGCCGTAAGTATGAAGATCTGCAGATGCAGGACCGTCAGCTGCGCATGGATAAAAATCAGGCGGATCAGCAGGAGCTAGGCAAACTCAGACCAAAGCTGGAGAAGGCGGTCGAGGCCGTTTCGAAAGAACAGAATTACGACATGGTTATCGAGCGTGGCGCTGTTCGTTATGTTAAACCTGATTTCGACATTACCCGTCAGGTCATTGAACGCCTGAACAAGATGAAGTAAGTCGATGAAACAGTCTTATTCCTACACCCTGGGTGAACTGGCTGACAGACTTGGAGCCAGTTTAAAGGGTGAAGTCAGCAAAGTGGTTACGGGTCTGAACACACTGCAGGAAGCAGGTGAGTCTGAGCTGACTTTTCTGGCTAATCCGGCGTATGCCCGCTATCTGGAAACCAGCCGGGCTGCGGCCGTTATTTTGTCACCAGCCTCGGCAGAAGCTTATGCTGGTAATGCGCTGGTTCTGGATAATCCATACCTTGGCTATGCGCAGGCATCCCACCTGTTTGCAACCGATAATGGTCTGCCCGTGGGTATTGCTGAGTCCGCCGTTGTCAGTCCCGATGCGCAGGTGCATGAGACGGCGGCCATTGGCGAAAACGCGGTGATTGAAACCTGTGCAGTGATTGAAGCCGGCGTTCGTATCGATGCCGGGGCTGTGATAGGTCACGACTCCGTCATCAGCAAAGATGCCCATATCGGTCGTAATGTTACGGTGTGTCATGGCGTGTTTATCGGACAACGAACCATTATTCACGCTAATGCCGTTATCGGGGCGGACGGTTTTGGTAATGCCCGCACTGATGATCAATGGCATAAAATTGCCCAGATAGGTGGTGTGATCATTGGTGATGATGTCGAGATCGGCTCTTGCACCTGTATTGACAGAGGGGCTCTGGGAGATACGGTGATCAAAAGCGGTGCCCGATTGGATAACCTGATCCAGATAGCCCACAATGTGGTGATTGGTGAGAATACAGCGATTGCGGCCAATGTTGGCATCTCAGGCAGTACCGTTATTGGTAAAAACTGTACCATAGCGGGTGCTGCCGGCCTGGCTGGACACATAACCATTGCCGATAATGTGCATCTTGGTGGTATGGCGATGGTAACCAAGTCGGTGACCCAATCCGGTGCTTACGCTTCGGGTACGGGACTGATGGAAGTGGGAGAGTGGCGACGCAATGCAGTCAGATTTCGCAAGCTGGACGATATGGCCAGGCGAATCAGGTTGCTTGAAAAACGCTAACCACTGCCAGGGTTTAATGGTTCGAATGAACCGTGATTTTTACAGAGAGGCTGGAATTTCCAGCCTCTCTGTGTAAGTAGATGACTAATTGTCCTGAACGTTGGTTTATTACCTTGAGTGACAATCCATTATTTCGTTCATGGCCGCTTAGTTATTTACTGTATACGCGCTTTGCTGTGTGACCTTTTTCAATTTAACAGTTGAGTCGACATTACATGATCTCGATCGAGGAAATCAGGAAAATATTACCCCACCGCTACCCCTTTCTGCTGGTTGACCGGGTGCTGGACGTCGATCTTGAAAAAAATGTGATTGAGTGTATCAAAAACATTTCAGTCAATGAGCCGCAGTTCAACGGTCATTTTCCAGAACATCCGATTATGCCCGGAGTGCTGTTGATCGAATCGATGGCTCAGGCTGCCGGTATACTCGGTCATCAGATGCGTGCCAAAGATGTCGATGACCACAAGATTTATTATTTTGCTGGTGCCGATAAAGTGCGCTTTCGCCAGCCTGTGGTTCCCGGTGACCAGGTCAGGCTGAGGGCTGAATTTATAGCAATGAAACGTGAGATCTGGAAATTTTCCTGTGCCGCCTCGGTTGATGGTAAGATTGTCTGCTCTGCTGATGTAACCTGTGCAAGAAAGGAACTTTAGTCTTGGCTGATTCCCATTCCAGCGACCTTTCCCGTTGTGCTACTGCCGATGATCAGCTGGCAGTACACCCTACAGCTGTAGTTCACCCTGCAGCGATTGTTGATCCGACTGCCCGCATTGGTGCAGGCGTAAAAATTGGCCCCTGGACTCTGATCGGCCCCGGTGTAGAAATTGGTGAAGGAACGATTGTTCACTCCAATGTTGTTGTCAAGGGGCCTACCCGGATTGGCCGTAATAACCAGATTTTTCAGTTTTCCAGTGTCGGTGAGGACTGCCAGGATAAAAAGTTTGCCGGTGAACCGACGCGTCTGGAGATCGGTGATAATAACGTTATCCGTGAAGGTTGTACCATTCATCGTGGTACTGTTCAGGATAAGAGTCTGACTCGTATTGGCAGCAATAACCTGCTGATGGCCTATGTGCATGTTGCCCATGACTGTGTGCTGGGCGATAACATTATCATGGCTAATAATGCGACACTGGCGGGCCATGTAAAAGTCAGTGATGGTGTTATTCTCGGTGGTTTTACTACGGTTCATCAGTTTTGTCATATTAGTGCCTACAGCATGAGTGCTGCCCAGGCCGCGATTTTTAAAGATGTACCTGCTTTTGTTATGGTCGGTGGCAACCCTGCCAAACCCCATGGAATGAACTTTGAAGGGATGCGTCGTCGTGGCTATAGCCCCGAGCTGATCCGCACACTGCGTAACAGTTATAAAGTGATTTACCGTCAGGGGCTGCGAACCGCCGAAGCCGTTGACCGCCTCGAATCCATGCCTGCCAGCCATGAAGTGCAGCTTCTGGTTGATTCACTGAAAGCCTCTACCCGTGGCATTATCCGATAGCTACTGTGGATAGCTACTGTGGATAGTTACTGTGCAGTTAGAAAAGGATAGCGAATGTCAAAACCTCTGACTTTTGCCATGGTGGCGGGTGAAGCGTCAGGTGACCTTCTGGGTGCCGCTCTGGTTCGGGAAATTAAACGCCATCACCCGGATGCTCGTTGTTACGGTATAGGCGGCCCCGGTATGATAGCCGAAGGTTTCGAAACTCTGTTCCCTATGGAACGGCTCTCGGTCATGGGGTTGGTCGAAGTGCTCGGGCGTTTACGAGAGCTGCTGGGTATTCGCAAACAGTTGCGGGAAACCTTTCTGCAGGATCGTCCGGACGTCTTTATTGGTATTGATGCACCGGACTTTAACCTGGCGCTTGAGCGTAACCTGAAAAGTAATGGCATTCCTACGGTGCATTACGTCAGCCCGCAGGTCTGGGCCTGGCGTGAAGGGCGGTTGAAAAAAATACGTCGATCTGTTGATCACATGCTTTGCCTGCTGCCATTTGAGGCGGAGTATTATCAGGGGCATGATGTGCCAGTCACTTTTGTTGGGCATCCCCTGGCCGATCAGGTGGCGATGGAGCCTGATCAGGCTCTGGCCCGTCAATCATTGAATCTTGCCAGCGAAGGACCGGTGATGGGCATTTTGCCGGGCAGTCGTAAAGCCGAAGTCGCTCGTCTGGCAGAGTTGTTTCTGGATACTGCCCGTCAGATTCGCCAAAAGATTCCATCCATTCGATTTTTGATACCGGCTGCGAACGAGCGTCGAAAGCAGCAGCTTTTGCCGATACTGGAAGGTTATTCTGAGCTGGATATTGTACTCACTGAAGGGCGTGCCTCAGAGGTGATGGCGGCTTCAGACGCAATTCTGATTGCTTCGGGTACCGCTTCACTGGAAGCCGCACTGCACAAGCGACCCATGGTGATCAGTTATCGTATGGCAAAGCTGAGCTTTGCGATTTTAAGGCGGTTGGTGAAAGTGAAGCATGTTGGACTGCCCAACCTGTTAAGCGACAAACCGATGGTGCCCGAACTGTTGCAGGATGAGGCGACGGTGGAAAATCTTACGAATGCCATGCTGAAGGCGTTGCGGGATGAGCCCTGGCGTCAGGAGGTGACCGGTAATTTCGCCGATATTCATCGAACCCTGAAGCGAGATGCCAGTGTTTTGGCCTGGCAAGCCATTCAGTCTGTGATTGGGAAATACGATGTCAGGTAATAAAGAGTCAGTTAGTGAAAATTGTCAGGTTGAGCTGGATCTGTTTGCGCAGCCTGAGGTCGCGGGACAGTTGGTTTGCGGCGTTGATGAAGTGGGACGGGGGCCGTTATGCGGACCCGTTGTTACGGCGGCGGTCATCCTTGATCCTGCCCGACCTATTAAGGGGCTGAATGACTCCAAGAAGCTGTCTGAGAAAAAGCGCGATGCCCTGTTTGATGAAATCAGGGAGAAGGCGTTAGCCTGGTGCATTGCCAGGGCGGATGTAGAAGAAATTGATGAGCTTAATATCCTTCATGCCACCATGCTGGCGATGCAAAGAGCCGTTGCTGGCCTGAGCGTCGAGCCTGATCTGGCGTTGATTGATGGTAACCGTTGTCCGTCGCTTCCCTGCCGTGCGGAAGCCATCATCAAGGGTGATGGCAAAGTGCCGGAAATTGGAGCAGCTTCCATCCTTGCCAAGGTGGCAAGGGATCGCGAGATGGCGGAAATGGAAACGCAGTATCCCGGCTATGGGATTGGCGGGCATAAAGGCTATCCCACGAAAGTGCACATGGAAGCACTGAAAAAACTGGGAGCAACGCCTATACATCGTCGTTCGTTTAAGCCGGTCAGGGAGGTGATTCATAAGGCTGATGTCAGTGGTTAACCTCCGATACGCCTCATGAGTAAAGCCAGTAATATTGTCTCAACAATTGAAGACATGTATTTATTCCGGCGTTGTGAGCTGACTTCATAACTTCCGGCAAAAGCAAGACCCGGTTGATAGCCGTATGATTCAAGAGAGTTCAGATTATTATATCCGGCAGGTAAAAATTCTCCCAGGGCAATTTCTGTTAAAGAAGTGGCCTGGTTTGAGCGTTGAATGTCACTGTTACTTTGTTTTTGCAGGCAGTCAGAATTCTGTGTCGAATCCCGATTTTCTTGTGTGATGAAACGGCTGCAATGAAAGGGGCGCATAGCCTGCCTGAAGCTGGAGCCGTACTGTTTGCTCCACGAACCATCAGGAGCGTCCTTTGTAACCTGGCCAAGCAGATAAAGAACGGTTTCAAGGATAATCCGTCTTTTGTACGTATTTGATGGTGCATCTTCGAACAGGTTTATGGATTGATAGCTGGGCATTTGCTGTACGTACGAACCCAGAGAGGAAAAGGACTCTTCCGCCACCGCAATAAAACCTTCAATTGGAATGGGTGACTCTGAGGACAAATGTTTCAGCTCGGACAGGTCTGGCAGCTTGTGACCTGTGATGTCAGGCAGGTCGCGACAATTCTCTGTATCTGTAATGGTTGACTTCTGACGATCCTTATCTTCTGGATTTAGCCGGATGTCATTGGGCTGATCCTGATCCAAGACAATTTTCTGGTTTACTTGAAAGGCCCAGGATGTGTAAGCGCATTTGGCTCTGCTGATAAACCAGTGGTCACTGAAGTCATTTGAATCTTTTTCTACCAGGGCATCAATAAACACTGATATTCCCGGAAGTACATTTTTTGTGATGGCGTTGTAGACCGGAGTAAGATTATCGCTAGTTTCCTGATTTGCGCCGATTCCGGGGCAAGACAGGGCAGTTAAGAGGGTGCAGCCAAAAATTAAATTTTTCATAAATGTTTCGCAAGGTGAGTGTGTAAGTATTCAGACTTGTTTGAAGTAAAATTATTTCTCCAGCTGCTTATAATAGTTTTGAATAGCCCGTCCGGAGCAGATTTTCAGGTAAATATTCAAAAGCCGGTACATGAAGCGGAAAAACCTGAATTTGTTGTCTAACCTTCAATGCCATGATTTCTTTGCCTCCTGAAGGTTGCGATTACCCTACATGATCTGGGCACGTTTTTTTATATGCTTTGCCCTACTGTTCCTGTTTACCTGTTCGCTGCTTTTTGCTGCCACTGACGGTGTTGTCTCCTTCGATCCCGAGCCCGGATCACTGATCATTATCTACGGCGACAAGGATTATCCGGAGCAGGAGTCCGTGCAAGAACCGATCAGGAAGAATCAGGAAAATAAACGACGACTGTTGAAAATACTCCGAAAAAAAATGCAACAGGACATAGCTCGGGGCTATGGTGATGTGACCCGGATTCGTGATAACAGAATCATGCTGATTGAGGCAGACCTTGAACACCTGGCTGATTTAGATGCTGAAGCACTGGCACAACAATTTCGGGTGATGTTTTCAGCTGGTCTTGCAAGCCAGAATGATGACAGGCAGGTGCCCAATGAAGGCGAAGAAAATCACAGGCAACCCGAAACCCCTTCATCTCCGTCCGCAGGCAGGCAAGAAAGGTCAAATCGATGCGACTGCGCAAACGAAGCCCCTCAGGGTATGAAGAGTATGAATGACTGGTCCGACGACGAAGGTGAAGAACCGCCATACAATGATGGACATACATACAGCGTTACCATCGACTGCCCACTCTGCTTCGGAGGACCTTGCGAGCAGGCTTTAATTGAAGCAGCCTGGGGTGGGACTTTAAAAGAGTTGTTATATATTTTAAAAACTGGGGTTAATGCAAACGCATATGATACGGATAAAAGTGTTAATCATGTTTTATCTTACACTAATACGCTCCCTCGAGTTGTTGCTCTGCTGAGTTATGGTGCAAACCCTGAAGATTCATACAACAGAGAGTACAATTATGCCATGTCTAAAGATAGATGGTTTCACTTGGTCATTTATTATTTTTGGAGTAAATTTAAAAAAAATAATCAGCCCAGCCCTCCTGCCAACATCCAGGAACTTAATAACATTGTATGTTCTTTACCGATATTAGAAATTAACAGTCTAACCAGATTTCTTGAAAATGAGACAGTTTTAGAAGTTATAAAAGATCCACAGGAAAAATACCCAACTAATGTAAGATCCTTTTTTAAATTTTTGCGCGATTAAGAAAAACAGAGAAAAAGAACAGCTAAATGCCGTATCATCCGGTTGGAAAACACTCTGACAGAGCTGTTTAGCTGGTCTTAACTATCAAGTTTTTTTGAAGCCGGAGGATAAGCAACAAAGCTTCTATTCTGGATTGACTTATCGCAGGCTGATGAATGGAAGGGCTGGGGGAGAGATTTCATATTGGCCGGGTTCATTTTTCACTCCTTGAGAATATTCCATAACCACACTGGCTATATCTGACAAAATCATCAAAGACAAGTTCAAATTTGTATTGAGTCCACGTACTTTGAGCAGCCTGATGACGAGACTCTGTTTTGCCGGTTTGGCTTCTTCGCATTTTTACAGGGCTGGAGAAGACTCTGGCAGAGCTGTTAAACTGGTGCTTTAAGGTTTTTGGTTTCCTATCCCCATGTCCGCACGTTTTATACACCTGAGATTACATACTGAATTTTCCCTGAGTGATGGATTGGTCCGGGTCAAGCCCTTGATTAAGGCGGCTTCGGAGGCGGGCTTTCCTGCCATAGCCGTTACGGACCAGTCGAATTTGTGCTCGCTGGTGAAGTTTTACAGCGGTGCCCAGGGGGCGGGGCTTAAACCCGTCAGTGGCGCAGACCTGTGGGTTTCTCACGGTGATCCGGAGCTGGAACCGGTTCGGATGGTGTTGCTGTCCATGAATGAAAAAGGCTATCGCAACCTGACTGAGCTGATCTCACAGTCCTATCTTGAGAATCAGGTGCATGGCAGAGCCATCGTCAGGCGTGAGTGGGTCAGGGAGAAGTCCGAGGGCCTGATTGCGCTGTCTGGTGCTAAAGACGGTGATGTGGGACAGGCGATTGTCAACGGTAACCAGCCTCTGGCGGAACAGCTGGCTAAGGAATGGATGGAAGCGTTTCCTGATCGTTACTACCTGGAACTGCAACGAACCAATCGTACTGGCGACGAAGAGTGTGTGCATGGTTCAGTAGCGTTGGCAGAAAAGCTGGGCTGTCCGGTAGTAGCGACCAATGATGTTATGTTCCTGACCCGCGAAGAGTTTGAGGCCCATGAGTCCAGGGTCTGCATTGGCGAGAGCATGACGCTGGACGATCCACGTCGTATAAAGCGCTACAGTGAGGAGCAATATCTCAAATCAGAAGCCGAGATGGTTGAGCTGTTCTCGGACATTCCTGAGGCCATTGAGAATACCGTTGAAATTGCCCGACGCTGTTCCGTTTATGTGCATCTGGGTGAATACTTCCTGCCGGAATTTCCGGTGCCGGAAGGCATGACCATGGATGAGTACTTTCGTAAGTTTTCCCACGACGGCCTGACCGAACGGCTGAAATTTATTTTGCAGCCGGACGATCCGGAGTACGCTGAAAAAGAAAAAATTTACCGGGATCGTCTTGATTTTGAGCTGGATATTATCTTGCAGATGGGTTTTCCCGGCTACTTCCTGATCGTTATGGACTTTATTCAGTGGTCCAAGAATAACGGTATTCCGGTAGGTCCCGGCCGGGGCTCCGGTGCCGGTTCGCTGGTGGCTTATGCCCAGAAAATTACCGATCTCGACCCGATTCAGTACGATCTGCTGTTCGAACGATTCCTGAACCCGGAACGGGTTTCCATGCCCGACTTTGACGTCGATTTCTGTATGGACGGACGGGACAAGGTGATTGATTACGTTGCTCAAACCTATGGGCGCAATGCGGTCTCCCAGATCATTACCTTTGGTACCATGGCGGCCAAGGCGGTGGTGCGAGACGTGGCCAGGGTTCAGGGCAAGTCTTTTGGCCTTGCTGATAAACTGTCCAAGCTGATCCCCTTTGAAGTCGGTATGACCCTGAATAAAGCCTACGAGCAGGAAGGGATGCTGCGTGACTTTCTGGAAGGCGATGAGCAGGCCCGGGAAATCTGGGAGATGGCGCTTAAGCTGGAGGGTGTTACCCGAAACGTGGGTAAGCACGCTGGTGGCGTGGTGATTGCCCCGACAAAACTCACTGACTTTGCACCCTTGTATTGTGATGAACACGGTCAGGGGGTGGTGACTCAGTTCGATAAGAACGATGTAGAGTCAGCGGGGCTGGTCAAATTCGACTTCCTGGGGCTGCGAACCCTGACCATCATCGACTGGGCGTTGAAAATGATTAACCCCCGTCGTCAACAACGGGGTGAAGACCCACTGGATATTATGCAGATCGATCTGGAAGACAAGACTTCCTACGATATGCTCAAGCGCGCTGAAACCACGGCGGTATTCCAGCTCGAATCCCGTGGTATGAAAGACCTGATTAAACGACTTCTGCCGGACTGTTTCGAAGATATTATCGCACTGGTGGCGCTGTTCCGACCGGGGCCTTTGCAGTCGGGCATGGTGGATAACTTCATTAATCGTAAGCACGGTCGTGAAGAACTGTCGTTCCCGGATGCCCAGTATCAGCACGAATGGCTGCGACCGATCCTGCATCCCACCTACGGCATTATCCTGTATCAGGAGCAGGTGATGCAGATCGCCCAGGTGCTGGCCGGTTATACCCTGGGTGGCGCGGATATGCTGCGTCGGGCAATGGGTAAGAAAAAACCGGAAGAGATGGCCAAGCAGCGTTCCATCTTCGAGGAAGGGGCGATCAAACAGGGTGTTGATGGCGAGCTGGCCATGAAAATCTTCGACCTGGTGGAAAAATTCGCGGGTTATGGTTTTAACAAGTCCCACTCTGCTGCCTATGCACTGGTTTCCTATCAAACCTTGTGGCTGAAAGCCCATTACCCGGCAGAGTTTATGGCGGCGGTCATGAGTTCCGATATGCAGACCACCGATAAGGTCGTGACCTTTATTGAAGAGTGTCGTGATATGGGGCTGACGGTCTTGCCGCCGAATGTGAATAGTGGTGAGTATATGTTTGGCGTTAACGACGACGGGCATATCGTTTATGGATTAGGTGCGATTAAGGGCGTTGGTGAAGGCCCGATTGAAGCCATTGTTGAAGCCCGGCAGAAAGGCGGTGACTTTAAAGACCTGTTTGATTTCTGTGCGCGCGCTGACGCTAAACGTATTAACAAGCGTGTGCTGGAGGCGTTGATTCGTTCTGGTGCGCTGGATCTGGTTGGGCCAAAGCCCGGGACGAAAAAGGCACTGAATTTTAATCGCGCTGTGCTGGAAGCCAGTCAGGCAGAGGCGATTAAAGCGGCAGATCAGGCGGCAAAGAGTTTCGATTCCGGCCACGGCGATCTGTTTGGAGCACTGGTGCCCGCCGGGGAGGAGAATGTCTACGACGGTTATCAGTCAGTCTCTGAATGGACCGATAAATTTCGCCTCAGTGGTGAAAAGGATACCCTTGGGCTGTACCTGACCGGCCACCCCATTGATGAGTATGAACAGGAAATTAAGCACTTTATCCGTAACCGGATAAAAGACCTCCAGCCAGCCCGGGGGGATACCCAGAATATCGCCGGGCTGGTGGTTGCCATGCGGGTTATGAAGAACAAGCGTGGCGACAAAATGTGCTTTATCACGCTGGATGATCGTACCGGTCGCATAGAGGTGTCTATTTTTGCCGATGTCTTTGAGCAGTTTCATGAATTGCTCAAAATGGATGCAGTGATCGTTGTCGAAGGCGAAGTGACTCACGATGATTATTCCGGCAGCCTGAAGGTGAGAACAAAGAAAATACTGAATATTGTTGAGGCTCGCAGCCACTACGCCCGGCAGATTGTTTTGAAGCTGGGTACTGAACAGATCGATCGGGGTTTTAATCAGCGCCTTTCCGGTCTGTTACAGCAGCATCCGGGGCGCTTGCCGGTGCAGCTGGACTATAGTCGTGATGATGCGTCTGCCAGTCTGGTTCTGGGCGAAAAATGGAATGTTAGCCCAAGCGATGATCTGGTGATTAACCTTCGGCAGTGGCTGGGGAAAGACGCCGCAAAAATCGAATATCGTTAGGCAAAATTTTGCCAGATAGCCGACCTGACTCTGCGGTTGTGAACTCTTTGCTTATTCCAGACTCTAAGCAATTGATTCAAAGTTGTTATTTTGCTGGAGTTTTTAGATGGATGTTTCAAGACAGGGAGTGTTGCCTGAGGCAGGGGGTCAGGCAGGTGCTTCAAGTGATGGTAAATCGTCAGATGCTGCTGGGAGCAGAGCTTCATTAGCAGGGAAAACGGTGCATATTCATGCACCGAATATTGCTGGTTTGATGGTTAGTCGGGGGGCGTTTGAGTCCAGGCTGGTTGATTCGACTGCAGGTTCTCGCTCAGTTAAGAGCAAAGATGCTGAAGTATCGACCAGCAATATGCCTGAAGCAAAAGTGGCTGATGCTGGAGGTACGGCAGCGAAAGTGCCTGAGCCGTTAGTTTTAAAGAATTATCAAAGCAATACCCATGCGCTGAAGTCGTTAACTGGTTTGACCTTAGGAGAAGAATTGGGCGAAGGAACCTGGGGCAGGGTTAATAGAGCATGGAAGCCTGATGATAAAGATCTGGCAGTAAAGATTAATTCAGCAAGCGATAAAAACCACCCCTGCTTACAGGCCAATCCAAATAAATACGATGTCGCTGCCCTGTGTCTGCCAGACCATCCGCATGTAATGAAAAACCACTCAGTACTGGTTGGCTCAAGGCAACTCAAGGACTCTTACGGGATCATCACTCACCCGGATCAGCTGCCTCCAGAGGCTATGAAGTCTCTTTATATAGCGGCGGTTGTTTCAGAATTTGCCAATGGGAAGAGTCTGGGTGAAATCATAAAGAAGTATACCGTAGAGCGTGAGCACTTGATTGTTATTGCGCGACAGTTGGCAGGAGCGCTTGCTCATATGCATAAACATGGCTTCGCCCATCGGGATGTCAGTACCCGCAATGTTCTCTATCATCCGGAATATGGACTAAAGCTGATTGATATGGGGAGTGTGATAAAAACGACTGGAAGGGCTGTGTCTTATGTTGGCACCACTCAGCTCCTTGCTATTGATGGCTTTGATCCCTCAGGAGGCAATAAATGTATTGGTTTTGACTATGATACGAAAGCACTGGATAGCTGGGAGCTGGGTTGTGTGTTGTTTTATTGTCTGACTGGCCAACATGTAAACTTTTATCAGCCTTCTGTTGATGGCTTTAAGTTTACTGACAATCAGCAGCTTTCTTCAGGTCGTGTCACGGAATTTGCCCATAAAACCGACTCCCAGAAAGAAGCAATTATTCGGAAATACCTGAAGTCCGGATTATGGCAGTCAGGTATAGACTCGGAATTTCTGAATATTGTTACTGGACTTTTGAAAGGGAATCCTGCTGAGCGACTTTCTGTTGAAGAGGCTAAAAAACAACTGGATAATTTACCGGACAACAGAGAAACCGTGTCTAAAGTTGTCTGATGGCTGGTTTACTTTGTACCGACATTATTCGGAGTAAAAAGCCTGAGCTTACGAAGAATTACGCTTTTTAACTCGACTTTTCAGTGTTGTTTACGTATTTTTTGCAGTAGTTGGTATTGGCGATAAACGCCTGTTGCCATGACAGCCTGCAATAAGTGGATTTCATGAACCCGAATTATCTGGAATTTGAACAGCCAATCGCTGAACTGGAAGCGAAAATCGAAGAGCTGCGCCTGGTCAGCAGTGATGCGGAGCTGAATATTACCGAAGAAATCAGCAATCTGCAGGAAAAGTGTAACACTCTGACCCGGCAGATTTTTTCTGACCTGTCATCCTGGCAGGTAGCTCAGCTGGCGCGTCACCCCCGCCGCCCTTATACGCTGGATTATGTTAAGCACCTGTTTACCGAGTTTGATGAGCTACACGGTGACCGGCACTTTGCTGACGATCCGTCTATTGTCGGTGGAATGGCTCGTTTTAATGGTCGTCCAGTGATGGTGATTGGTCATCAGAAGGGCAGGGAAATTGAAGAAAAGGTTCGCCGTAATTTCGGTATGCCCAAACCGGAAGGTTATCGCAAAGCCTGCCGTCTGATGGAAATGGCAGAGCGGTTTAATATGCCGATCCTGACCTTTATTGATACACCCGGCGCCTATCCGGGCATCGGTGCCGAAGAGCGTGGTCAGAGTGAGGCCATTGCCTATAATCTGGCGGTGATGTCCCGCCTGAAGGTGCCGGTTATTTCTACCGTGATCGGAGAAGGTGGCTCCGGTGGAGCGCTGGCCATCGGCGTCTGTGACTCATTGGTAATGATGGGGTATTCCACCTATTCCGTTATCTCGCCTGAAGGTTGTGCCTCGATTCTCTGGAAAAAGGCCGAATATGCCTCTGTGGCCGCAGAAGCCATGGGCGTTACCGCAGAGCGCCTGCAAGAGCTGGGCCTGGTGGATCATCTGGTGCCAGAGCCCCTGGGTGGCGCGCATCGCAGTCAGGATGTCGCGGCAGCCAGACTGGGTGAGGTGCTGGGTACTGAGCTGGATCGCCTGTGCAAGCTGGATATCGACACCTTGCTGGACCAGCGTTACCAGCGCCTCAGGGATTACGGTTCTGTTTGATGTCCCTGTCTTCTGAATCATCGTTAAAGACACTGTCATCCCTGGGTGAAAGTGTCTTTTCTGTTTTAAAGCACTATACCAAACGCCCTGACTCGACGCCTTTCGTGGTGGCACTGAGCGGTGGTGTGGATTCAACCGTTTTACTCCATGTTCTGGTACAGCTACGCGATGCCGGTCTGATTGCTTCTTTATCAGCCATACATGTGCACCATGGGCTGAGTACTAATGCAAACAGCTGGGCAGAGCACTGCCAGAACCTGTGTCAGCAATGGCAGGTTCCTCTTGATGTCCGGCGTATTGATGTCAATGAAGCGCTGGGTGATGGCATCGAACAGGCGGCTCGCTCTATGCGCTATCAGGTGTTTGAGCAACTGCTGCCAGAGCAGGGTTGCCTGTTACAGGGGCATCATCAGGACGATCAGGCCGAGACACTGCTGTTCAGGCTGTTTCGTGGTTCCGGACTGGACGGTCTCGCAGGGATTCCTGTGCAGCGGCCTCTGGGGAAAAGCGGGCAGCTGATCAGACCCTTGTTATACGTGTCCAGAGCCGCTATTGAAGCCTATGCCAGAGATCATCAACTCCACCATATTGAAGATGAATCAAACGCTGACCAGCGATTTGCCCGTAACTACTTGCGCCAGAGTCTGATTCCGCAAATTGAACAGCGTTGGCCGGGGGCGTCAGAACGTCTGGCGGTATTGTCCGGGGAAGTGCTGGAGAGTCAACAATGGTTGCGTCAGGCGGTGGAAGAAGCGGCTGATTCCGTGCTGGTGGCCGCTCCGGATTACTGGAGCGCCGGACAGGTTGTTCATATTGAATCGTTGCTGAAGCTTTCCCAGCCGATGGCGTTGCGGGTGGTACGTTACTGGCTGAAACAGAAAGACTTGTTAATGCCGGACCGGGCAGTGCTGAACACCCTGTTCGATGAGGTCATTCACAGCCGGGAAGATGCAGAGCCCGTATTGCAGCTGGGCGACCATGAGGTTCGACGCTTTGATGGTCTGCTGGTGCTGGTGCCGGTGCTGAAGCCTTTTAGTGAACAGGTTATCAGCTGGGACTGTGAGACTCAGTCAGAGCTGCCTGTACCCGCCTCAGGTCGGCTGACTCTGGAAGAAGGCACTGCCAGGCAGTTAAAAAAGGTGTCGGTCTGTTTTCGCCATAACCTGCCAGATTCGACAAAAGTGCGGGTGGCGGGGCGGAAGGGCAGTAAGTCTGTTAAGCGCTGGTTGCAGGAATACAAGGTTCCGCCCTGGCTGCGTGAGCGGGTGCCGTTCCTTTTTTACAATGGGCAGATGTTGTGTGCTGCCGGGGTCTGGGTATGCGACCTGCTGCAAGATAAGGAGGGAGAACCGTTAGACAGTATTGGCATAGAGGTAAGGGCTGGGTGGCGGTTTGATCCGTATCAGTCTCAGTAATGACCGAATTTTGAGCTAAAAAACGACATTCCTGTTTTACGTATTACGACACTTTTGGTATCCTGATCTCCCATCTTGAGTATTCTTTTTTTCCCGCTTTTTTAAGAGTCTGCATAAACTAATGACGCGTTATATTTTCGTCACAGGTGGTGTTGTTTCCTCACTGGGTAAAGGCATCGCCTCCGCATCTCTGGCCGCCATTCTTGAGGCTAGAGGCCTGAAGGTGACGATGCTCAAGCTGGATCCTTACATCAATGTCGATCCCGGCACGATGAGCCCGTTCCAGCACGGTGAAGTATTCGTTACTGAAGATGGCGCTGAAACCGACCTGGACCTGGGTCACTACGAGCGCTTTGTTCGTACCACCATGAAACAGGGTAATAACTTCACCACAGGTCGTATCTATCAGGACGTTCTGCGTAAGGAGCGTCGTGGTGACTATCTGGGCGGAACCGTTCAGGTGATTCCGCACATTACCGATGAGATCAAGCGCCGGGTCGTTCAGGGTGCCGGCGATGCCGATATCGCCATGGTCGAGGTTGGTGGTACGGTGGGTGATATCGAATCCCAGCCGTTCCTGGAAGCGATCCGTCAGCTGAAGGTTGAACTGGGCTCCCAACGTGCCATGCTGATGCACCTGACCCTGGTGCCTTATATCAAGACTGCCGGTGAAACCAAGACCAAGCCGACGCAGCACTCGGTAAAAGAGCTGCGCTCTATCGGCCTTCAGCCTGATATTCTGGTCTGCCGCAGCGAACAGTTTATTGAAGCGTCTGCCCGCCGCAAGATCTCCCTGTTCACCAACGTGGAAGAACGTGCGGTTATCTCTCTGGAAGATGCTGAAACCATCTACCGCATCCCGGAAATGCTGCATGAGCAGGGTCTGGATCAGATCGTGGTTGACCAGTTCCGTCTGGACTGTCCGGCTGCTGACCTGTCCGAGTGGCAGGATGTGGTGGATCGTGACCTCAATCATGAACATGAAGTCACCATTGCCATGGTCGGCAAATACATGGAACTGCTGGACGCCTACAAGTCCCTGATTGAAGCAATTCGTCATGCCGGCCTGAAAACCCGCACCAAGGTCAATATCCGCTATATTGATTCCGAAGTGCTGGAGCAGGAAGGTCTGAGCCGCCTCGAAGGTGTTAGCGCGATTCTGGTACCGGGTGGCTTTGGTCATCGTGGTGTTGAAGGTAAGATCGAAGCCGTTCGTCATGCCCGTGAGAACAATATCCCGTTCCTGGGTATTTGTCTGGGTATGCAGGTGGCTGTGATTGAATACGCCCGTAACGTAGCAGGCCTGAAAGGTGCGAACAGTACCGAGTTTGACAGCAAGGCTGAACACCCAGTGGTGGGTCTGATCACCGAATGGCTGGACGCTGAAGGTCAGGTTGAGACTCGTACTGAACAGTCTGACCTGGGCGGTACCATGCGTCTGGGTGCCCAGGACTGTAACCTGACGGCGGGAACTCACGCCCATGCCGCTTATGGTGCTGATTGTATCACCGAGCGTCATCGCCACCGCTATGAGGTGAACAACCACTACGTAGGCCAGCTGGAGAAAGCGGGCCTGGTGATTGCTGGTCGCTCTATTGATAATTCACTGGTTGAAATGGTTGAAGCGCCAAACCATCCATGGTTTGTTGCCTGTCAGTTCCACCCGGAGTTCACTTCCACGCCGCGCTACGGTCATGGTCTGTTTACTGCCTTTATCGACGCTGCATTAAAGCATCAGAATCAGTAAAGCCTGAGTCAATAACAGGTCAGTCCTGATACGCTTCAGGTCATTGAGGCTGGTAAATGATCTATATTTACCAGCCTCAATGAAAGCTGCGTAATAAATATGATCAAGAAATGGCTTAGTTGTTGCCTGAACGGACTGGTTCTTTCCGGAGTCTTTTTTTTGCTGCTCTCGCCGGATGGTCATGCGGGCTATCTTGGCAAAGAAGAAAATGATCCTGAGCAACTGCTGTGCATCCTTCCTGTTAACGGTGGCATTAATAAAGTCAGCGTTACGCTCTTTTTTAGTGCCCCGTTTTACATTGTTTCATCCGTTAACCTGTTATCGGGAAGGTCAGGGGATGGCTATTCCGTCAGCCGCCCGGGGACAGGGCAAGCGGGCTCTTATATACGAATTATGTTTCCTGAGATTCCAGTTCCTGTCTGCCTGGCCATTATCGGATTGCGCGGCGATAGGGAGGGTTCTCTAAAGTTTAATGCTGCCAACAGCTACTTTCGTGCAGGAGATGCCGTCGTACGACTTACTGAAAACTCAGGCCTTTATTCCTTTAAAGAGGGTGCGCCGGGTCTGGGTTTATTGCATGCCAGTAATACAGCCAGACCAGCTGCGACTTCCTATCTTTTCGCACGTCCTTCCGGGAGTAGTCGACCAGTGTTGTATTCACTGGCAAGTCAATCGATGATTGAGCATATGAGTGAGTATCTGGACGGACTGTCTCTGCCCCGGCAAATACTTCTGGCTGAGCTTAATGCTCGATATACTGGTCATGTGTCAGGTGTTGGAGAGCTTTTGTTCAGGTATCTGTGGTTTTCAGAGGGTATAAGTCATGAAGTCATGAAGTCTTTAATGTTGCTTCTGGGTTCGAGCAGGCGGCTGCAAAATGTAGCAATCTCTGAAGACCCGATGAATGTGCTGCGTTCAGTTCTTCATGACAATAATATGGGCATCAGTAGTTCCCGCAGGCTGAGAGTTTCTATATGGAATGAGCTACTGCCTCATCTTGGTCAGGTTTCACAGCAAGGGGCTAACCAGCTACTCAGTTTATTATCTTCGAGCACCCTTGAGGATGCAGTTCGCGGAATACAGGAATGTGAAAGCAGTCAGACTGAGGATCAGGACGAGGAAATTCTAATTCATCTCGAACGGTATTTTGCTAGCCAATGGGATTATCAGGATCCCGTCAGTGGTAGAAAATACCGTTACTCGTCCCGGAGCTTGTTGGGTGAAGGCGGGGAGGGGAAGGTTTTTCATGTGATAGACGACCAGAATCATGAATGGGCGCTGAAGACGCTGGATATTCTGGGTGGTGGTTCTTTTTATCAAAAAACACCAGCCCGACTGGAAGCCGCTCTCAAAAAAAATAAATTAAACAGCAGCTATATTGTAAAGCCTGAACGTTCATGGACAGATGGCCGAACCCTGTTTGAGGTGTTTGAGTTATATCCTGATGGTGATCTTGACCATGTTCTGAATCAGCGTTTTGGCGATGTTCAGGAAAATCTTCAGGATATTATTTCTCAGGTCGTGTTTTCTGTTGCTGTGCTTCATGCTAATGGTGTCGTCCATCGTGATATCAAGCCGGGCAATTTTTTGATGAAAAACGAGCGTGTCAGCCTTAGTGACCTGGGGTTCGTCCGGGAGATTAATAACCCTGACGAGATGGTTATGTCGATGCTGGGTACGCCTGCCTTGTTCGGCGGACACACCAGTGATGCTTTTTTGAGGTTTGGAAATTACAGCCCACTCATTATGGACTACGAGACACTGGCGATGACCTTGTTTACCCTCTGTACAGGGCATTACTTTCTGGATGGAATGATGAGTCCGGCGACTCAGCTGAATGATCAGGTTGGATATCGCAGAGCTATTTTTAATGCCCTCTCGCTGGGAGAGGGTCATCCTCCGTACCTTATCAAGTCGAGGCTAAAAAAGCTCTGGGAGGAAAGCTACATAACAACTAAGCGGAAAGTAATGGATATTCCTGAGCCAGTATTAACGTTTATATCTGAGCTGCTTGCTATCACTCCGTCCCAGCCGAAAGACTTTTTCACCCTGATCAATATGATGCGCGAACACGATTATTTTGCGCCCTTTCTGGCAGCGGATCCTGAGGCTCAGGCTTTGATACGCAGCTTTAAAATAAAAAATGATCAGGATTATACGGCAATAAGGCAACAATTCAGAGCGGATATGGAGGTTCACTGGGTCGCACCGGATGGTAACTGTCTTCCCGCTGCCATTGCCGAAGCCATAAACCATGCGATCCCAGACCGTCAGGAAAACCAGTTCAGCATTCGAAGAATGCTGGTTGGTTTATTCCGCTCTCTGACAGATTTTATTCAACAGGTGCTAAGTCACCCTGACCGGTTTGAACTGTCTGCCGTTGAGGCAACTAACCTGCACGACGTACTCCGGATTGAGCTGGCCAGTCTGACCGGAATTGATGTTGGGCAAATGGATAACCTGCCTGATGACGGCAGTACTGACCAGAGCGGATGGCTTGAGCCGTCTCTGCTGGTGCTGCTGCCGTTGATAGGGGTCAATGTTAATTTGTATGCGCCCCACCACGGAGAGGGGCTCGCTGCTCCTATGCTCACCTATAACCAGCAGTCGTGGGATGCGGCTCCGCTGCTGAGCTTCTACTTACGGGAACCCTTGGGGCGGGAGCTTATACCGCAACCTGCGGAAACCCACACCATTACGCTGATTCAGAATGGAGCCCATGGGGCGTCTTCGGGAGCGGGTCATTATTATTACGCCACTGAGTCAGCCGGGGCTGATCGAGTCGCCCAGGGGAATTGTCCCCGGAATAATTGCTCCCGGGATGAAGTGTGCCGTTCTGAGGCTTACTGACAGGCCTCTCTGGTTTTTTGGTAACGCCAGCATTAGAATGCCGCCGAACCTGTGTTTCACACGGCAGTATGCCTGTTACCGGGAGCCTGTCGGACAGGTTCCCGGAAAGGTTTGCAGAACGGTTGTAGAGAAAAGGAAAGTATATGGAACAGAAAATCATCAGCGTTGGCGACCTGCAGGTGGCTAACGACAAGCCCTTTGTTCTGTTTGGTGGTATGAATGTGCTGGAGTCCCGTGACCTGGCCATGACCATAGCCGAGCATTATGTAAAGGTGACCGAAAAGCTGGGTATTCCCTATATCTTCAAAGCGTCTTTTGACAAAGCAAACCGATCTTCTGTCCATTCCTATCGTGGGCCGGGTATGGAAGAAGGCCTGAAAATCTTTCAGGAGCTGAAAGAGACCTTTGGACTGCCCATCATTACCGACGTGCATACAGAAGATCAGTGCCAGCCGGTGGCAGAAGTGGTCGATGTGATTCAGCTGCCTGCTTTTCTGGCGCGCCAGACGGATTTGGTGGTGGCGATGGCGAAAACCGGTGCGGTGATTAATGTTAAAAAGCCTCAGTTTATGAGCCCGGGACAGATGGGCAATATTGCCGAGAAGTTCGCTGAAGCGGGTAATGAAAAGGTGATCCTGTGCGAGCGTGGCTCCTGCTTTGGTTACGACAACCTGGTGGTGGATATGCTGGGCTTTCGCACCATGAAAGAGGTCAGTAAGGGGCTGCCGGTGATTTTTGACGCTACTCATGCACTGCAATGTCGTGATCCTATGGGGGCAGCGTCGGGTGGTCGTCGCTATCAGGTGACTGAGCTGTCTCTGGCGGGCATGGCAACACGCCTGGCCGGTCTGTTTATTGAAGCGCACCCTGATCCGGATAACGCCCGTTGCGACGGACCTTCAGCCCTGCGCCTGTCACAGCTGGAAGGCTTCCTGACTCAGATTAAGGCGATTGACGATACGGTGAAGTCTTTCCCTGAGCTGGATACTCATTAATCGTCGTTTAATAGTGGAAACGGCAGGCAGCGATCGCCAGCGGCCTGTCCGTTGCCTGATAGATGAGTCGGTGTGTATCACTCATCGATCAACCCTTTTTCCTCGGTCTGTCCTGCCTTAATCTGGGCGATGGATTCATTGATGTGGCGGATGTTATTGGGCGACGACATCAGGTGCAGGTTTTCCATCAGGTTGTTGTAGCTTTCAAGGGACATGACCACGGCATCATCACCGTCCCTGCGGTGGATAATGGTGTGCCGGGCTTCAGAGTAAGAGATTACATTCATTTTATGTACTCCTGTACAAATAATTGTTCAACTTATTGAACAAATTTAGTGGTATTTGTCGCGCTTTCAACTAGGGGGCGCAGCATTCAATAACTTACCGGGCTGTTGGCTGTTGGCTATTAGCTGCTCATACAGCCAACCGCCAAAAGCCAACAGCGGTATATTATGTTCTGCTGCTTCCCTAAGGCAGTCGGTTTTACAGCGCTAGGCAGGCGTCTGACAATCAGCCTCAAATAGCTTGAATAACTGCTTGAGGCTGATCAAGAGAGAGGGTATCGACAAGTCTGCTTTAACAGGCTTTTCAGTTGAGAAGTCTCAGGAAGTCTCGCTGTCTCCAGTTTCTTTAAATTCAGAAAGCCTCCAAAGCTGCCTTTTACTGGTTTCAGCGACCAGATCCAGCTGGCCAGTCAGGCTCTCTTGTAAATAGCGTTGATCACCTGGGCGTGCGACCAGATAAAGGCTGCCGGTTTCCTTGTTAATATGGGAAACCAGTTCATTGACCGACTCTACTTCTACCGCCTGACCTCTGGAATAAAATTGTCCTGAAAATGGACGACTGCCCCAGAACACCAGTCCGGTTCGGCTACTGTCAAGCTGTTCCTGATACGCCTCAACAAGGCTTTTTGCTGAGTTCCTGGTGTCGGAGTTCATAGCGATTGTGATAATAACCATGACCACCGGCATTAAAACACCCGGCCAGGCCAACCATTGATTGCCTTGGTTGCGTCTTTTTTTCGCAGGCGATACGCTCTCAGCAAAAGCAAACTCACGAATATAATCGGCAATCAGCAATACCAGGGCGGGGGTTGCGGGTAAAATGTAGGTCCAGATAATATTTCCGGCCAGCGTAAAGAAAATCATCGGGGTTAGCATCCAGCACCAGAGGAGCAGACGCCACTGTTGAGTCCGCGCCTGTTCAGGGCATGCCGGGTTATCCTGCTTGCCAGCCTCTGACTGGCGATGCTTTCTGGCCTTCCACCAGACCAGAGGAAGAACGATATTCCAGGGCAAGGCAGCGTAAAGCCATTTCAGCCAGATGAAACCTTTGGGGTGAACATGGGCAGTTCCATACAGGTCACCCTGCCAGCCACTCACCAAAAACCGCTGAAAGTGCTCACCAACAATAAAATAATTCAGGAATCCGGGGGTGGCCTGTTCAGCCAGTAGATACCATGGCAGTGCTATCGCTAACATGAGCAGAGTGCCGGACACCCAGGGCAGTCGCTTCCACAGTTGTAAAATTCTCCACTCCGGCAGGCACCACAGGAATACGGGCAGTCCGGTGAGTATCAGGATAATCGGCCCCTTGGCCAGCAAGCCAATGCCCAGTCCTACAAAAAACAGGTAACCCCACCGGTTTCGTTTCTGGTCTGGGTTGCTATCGGTCAGTTGCCAGGCTTGCCAGAATGAACCCAGCGTCAGTGTGATAGCCAGCAACAAGGCGGTATCGGTCATGATGGCTCCAATACTGATGCAAAAGACAACTGTCGTTGCCAATATGCCTGCGGCAAGATTTGCCGTATTTTTATTCCCCTGCTGTCGTCCAAATAACCAGACCAGAGCCAATATCATCAAACCGGTAAGAAAGTGCGGCAGGCGTCCGGCAAATTCAGAGACGCCTAACCACTTAAAGCCAATGGCGCTCATCCAGGTGTGCAGGGGTGGTTTGCCCCAAAAGGGAATGTTGTAATCAAACTGAGGGGTAATCCAGTTACTGGTTTCCATCATGATTCGGGCAATTTCACCATACCTGGCTTCAGTCGTATCCATTAACGGGAAAAGTCCCAGGCTGGCAAAGCGCACTGATAATGCTGCCAGCCCAAAAATAACAATAAGTCGAACCATTGGTGATGGTTTATTAATCACTAAGCTGCCTCTTCCATATAAAAGTCTATAAACGAATGCCTTGATTAAAAATACGACAACGAAATAATAATAAAGTTCCGCCTGTTTGATCTCAGGTGGTCAAAAAACGTTCTTCGCAGAAATCCAGGGTGACTTTCGCCCCCCCGTCGGAGGTTGAGCTGATATCAAGTTGCCAACCCTGCTGCTCGACAATCTGTAGGGCGAGGTTCAGTCCAAGGCCGAATCCCTCGTGGTCGGGCTGGCTTTCGCTTCCGGCGAATCCTCTGCCGGAGTCCTCTACTATAATTTTTTGGTCGTCTATAACGATGCGAACAAAACCTTCGTCTGTGTACTGGCATGAATTACGGATCAGGTTTGCCAGTACAATACGTAAGAGCTGTATCGCCGTCGTATATTCACGGTCGCAACGAACATCGATTTCAAAGCTGACCGGCTTGCCGGTGAGCAGGTACTGATGCTCATCGCAAATCTCACTGATCAGAAGTTTCAGGTCGCAAGGTTGTTTTGTAAGCGCGGCAGATTTGTCAGAACCCAGCCAGAGCAGTGTCTCGGTCAGTAGCTGCATATTCCGGTTAGCCCTGTTGATTCGCTGCCAAGGAGCGTTGGCTTTCAGGTCTGACAGGCATCCCTGATGTTCAAGTATATCGAGGCTCGCCCGGGTAATGGCTATGGGGGTTCTGAGTTCATGGCTGGCATTGCGCAGGAACTGTTGCTCTCTGCTGGCCAGCGCCTGAATTTTCAGCAGCGAGTTTTTCAGGGTGCTGGCCACTTCGCGATTTTCCTGATAGTTCAGGCTGTCTCTGATATCACTCTGGGTATTGTAGGTTTGGTCAATACAACAGGCCGCAAACTCCGACAGTTTGAGGGCATCACTGGACAGGCGGCGCAACAGTCTGCCAGCCACCAGTAGTATCAGCAGAATCATTACTACCGCTGCCGGAATAATGATGGTCAGAAATGAACGCATCACGGCCTGGCTGGCGGTTTTCCAGGTTTGCTCATTCAACTCAGTGGAGTAATAGACCAGGTACATACGATCGTTATTCTCATGCACAGGAATAAAGATGAATGAAGCCTCTGTTCCGTTTTCATCCTCTGATACGGGGTGTTCAATGTAGGGGGAGTCAGGTGCTAACTTGCCGTCGTCGACGAGTTGCTGAAGCCATTCCGGCAATCCTTTTGATGCAAGGTAAGTAACAGTATCAGGATAAGGGGTCATGTTCAGAGTCCCTGTTTGCCGGTATTTCTCAGCAAGGACTCTGATCTCTGCCCGTAACTCCTCTCCCAAATGGTCGTCCATCGTCTTAAAAGAAGTGGCGACCAGAATATAAGAGTAAACCGTGACCACAATAGTCAGAATGCCTGCGATACTGATCCAGATATCCCGACGAATGCTCGACAAAAGTCTGCTCATGTTTCTGCCTCTCCGTCGCGAATCACGATGCCATGTCCGGTAATGGTGTGAATCAAGGGCTGACAGCCAGGTCGATCAATTTTTTTGCGCAGTCGGTACAGATGAACTTTCAGGCTGTCGGTTCCGGGAGCATCATCGGGCCAGAGGGTGTCGAGAATACTCTGCCGGGACTGGACTTCCGGGCTGAAGCGCATCAGCAGTTCCAGAAGATCCCATTCAATCGGCGTCAGGGTGACTGGATGACCACCCCTCGTCAGCTGTCGTTTTTCCAGGTCCATCACCAGGTCAGCCACCTGCAAGGTTTTCTGGAAAGCCTTCCGTCGTCTGGCAAGGGTTCTTGCCCTGGCTACCAGCTCTGCCATGGCAAAGGGCTTGATCAGGTAGTCGTCAGTGCCTGCCCGAAACCCTTCCAGCCGGTCTTCCAGAGTGTCTCTGGCAGTCAGCATCAGAATAGGAGTCTCTATCCCCTGCTGGCGCAGTGCCTGACACACCTGCAAACCATTGAGGCGGGGCAGGTTGATATCCAGAAGAAGCAGGTCATAGGTATTCTGCCGGGCGAGCTGAAGTCCGCTGGCTCCATTCCAGGCGTGGTCGCAGTGAATCGCTTCCAGGGCCAGGTAGTCGTGGATGGACTCTGCCATATCCCGGTCATCTTCAACCAGAAGTACATTAAGTGGACGGTTGTTCATAACCCTGGATCTCTCTATTGCTCTGCCTGTTGCCCTCCCTGAGGAGGGAGATAGATCAAAACCGATTTTCTGGATGGCGGGAATCAGAAACAGGGTAATTCCTGTGGCAAACGCCAGACCATAAACCAGCGAAACCGCTGCAGGAATAAGGTACTGAGCCTGCTCCGAGGTTTCCGACAGCAGTGGCAGCAACCCGGCAACGGTGGTAACGGTGGTCAGGAAAATCGCCCTGAGACGACTGGAGCCTGCGGCCACCAGTGCGCGATCAATGGTCATTCCCTGTTGTCGTAACCGGTTAAAACCCGTTAATAGCACCAGACTGTCGTTCACAATAACCCCCGTGAGAGCCATCATGCCGAAAAAGGACAGAATGCTTAACGGGATACCGGCGACCAGGTGGCCGCAGACAGCTCCGGCCAGACCAAATGGAATAATTGCCATAATCACCAGTGGCTGCCAGTACGACTTCAGGGGAATAGCCAGCAGCATATAGATCAACAGCAGAATAACGGCAAAGAGGCCACTGCCCTGAGAGCGTACATCCAGTTCTTCTTCCAGCTCTCCGGCCGGAGCAATGGCAAAGCCCGGATACTGCTTCCGGATGGCTGGCAGCACTGACTGTTCCAGTTGTCGATAGACGTTCATGGCTGACTGAGTGTTCTTGTCGAGGGTGGCATAAACGATAGCGGTTCGCTTACCATTCTGGCGACGCAGTTCCATAGGTACATAGGACGATTGCACCGTAGCGACCTGCCCAAGGGGCAGCCAGTGGTTGTCTGGCGTTCGTATCTGCTGGTTTAGCAGATTATGGAGTGAGCGTCTGTTGGCTCGAGGATAGCGAAGCATGACTTTGACATCATTGCCATCCCTCTGCATGCGCTGTACTTCATACCCACCAAAACCGTAGCCAATCTGTTCGGCAATGGCGCTGACGGTCAGGCCAAACTGTCGGGCCTGGGGCTTCAGGCTGATCTGTAGCTGTGGCTGTCTGCCTTTCAGGTCATCCCGGATATCGGTGACGCCGGGCAGGTTTGTCAGAGCTTTGGTCATCGCCTCAGCGCCGGCTGACAGTGACTGTTCGGAGTCTGCGGTAAGCATCACCTCAAAACCACCCCCGGTGGAATCGGTGGCAGAAAAAGACAGTCGTTCAATACCTTCCAATGGTCCGGTCAGTTCACGCCAGCGGTTGGTCAGTTTGATGGTTGAAATCTGTCGGTCCTTGCTGGCCACCAGTTCTGCAATCACTTCAACACTATGGGCATCATCCACCGCATTCATCAGTTTGGCAAAGGGTGATTCCGTTTCGCCTTCAGCCAGCAGCTCTTGAGTCAGTTGGCTGGCCGCTGCCTCAATCCGCTGGGCATTGGACCGGGTAAGGGAGGCCGGGCTGCCTTTTTTCATCTCCATAGTGACCACGATGTAGTCCGCAGGCACTTCCGGGAAAAAGATAATATGAACCCGTTCATGCAACACCAGTCCGATACTGAGAATAAAACCGGCAATAAACAGCATTAATGTGGCGTATCGGTGTTGAATGGCCTGTTTGACCAGGGGGATGTAGACCTGTCGATTAAACGACTGCAAACCACTATCCATAAACGCCTGAATGCGTTTCCAGTACTGTGCCAGTGCTCCGGGCTGTTTCTCCGGCTTGCCCAGACTATGAGCGAGATGGCCAGGCAGGATCAGTTTGCTCTCCACCAGTGAGAACAGCAGGGCGATAATGACCACCACCGCGAAGGAGCTGAATAGCTGACCAATTTCATTTTTGATAAGAGTGATGGGATAAAATGCGGCAATCGTCGTTAAAACCCCGAAGACCGTAGCCACTGATACTCTGTGAGTGCCTTTTTCGGCAGCTGCCAGTGCCGGAGCCAGTAGTCCGGTTCGGGCAGGGGGGATTTTTTGCTGTTCTGAATAGACGCTTTCCGCCACGACGACTGCATCGTCCACCAGAATACCCAGTACAATAATAAAACCGAAAGTGGTCATATCATTCAGTGAATAATTCAGGCCCAGTGGTCCCATCATTGCCAGAGCGCCAGCAATTGCCACCGGAATTCCAACCGCTACCCAGAAAGCCAGCCGCAGATTAAGAAACAGGGCCAGCAGGATAAACACCAGCAGTAATCCCTGCATCGCATTGCTTTGCAGCAGGTCGAGCCGGGACTTGATGTAAGTACTCATATCAGACCAGATATCAATCTGGACGTTCTCTGGCAGCTGTTGCTGCAACTGCTCAATAATAGTGTGTGCTGCCCGGCTGATCTCCAGCATATTGCCTTTGTTGTTGGTGATAATGGCCAGGCCAACACTGGGGTTGCCTTGAAACCTCACCAAAGTGTCATTTTCAACAAAGCCATCACGGACACTGGCTATCTGCCCCAGTAGCAGCTGGCTGCCATCAAGCCTGCTTTTGATGGGGATCTTCTCGAACTCCTGCTTGCGGTAGGCTTTGCTGTCTGCCCGCAGTTCAATTTTTCCGCCAGAGGTTCTCAGGTGTCCGCCCCGGAAATTCAGGGAGCTCTGCTCAATTTTAGTGGCAATATCCTGAATGCTGAGATGGTTGGCCTGCAAGGCCTGGGGGTTTACTTCAATGCTGATTTCCCGTTGCTGCATGCCCCATAACTGCACCTTGCTGATCAGTGGGTCATTCAGTAACGCGTCTTTGGTTCTTTTACCAATGCGTTGCAGTGTGTCGGTGTCTGCTGTCCCATGTACCTGCACCATCAGCGAGGGAAAGGTCATGTCTTCCCTGGTTACCACCGCTTTTTCAGCTTTTTTGGGCAGGTGGCTGATGGCGTCGACCCTGGCTTTAACATCGTTTAATAAGCGGTTAAGGTCGTAGTCGATCTGCTTCTGTACTTTGACCGTCATCTGGCCTTCAGCGGACAGGCTGGTAATTTTTTTTACGCCATCAAGTCCTTGTAAAGCCTGTTCCACAGGCTGGGTCAGGGACAGATCGACCTGTTCTGCGGAAGCCCCTTCCAGGGTGATCTGAACATTCAGGGAGTTGGCGTCAATCTTCGGGAAGCCTTCGATGCGCATTCCCCATAGCGATACTCCGCCAACGACCAGCATCAGCATCATCAGCAGATTGGCGGCCACCGGGTTGCGGATAAACCAGTCAGTCAGATTTTTCATCAGGATTGCTCCTGCCCGGACTCAATGACGGCAACGGACATGCCCGGTAGATAATCCACCAGTGGTGTCGTCACAATACGCCAGCGACCTTTTGTTTCGGGTGGTTCGACGAATACATACCCCTGACGGGTAAACAGGGGCGTAGCGGGGAAACGTTGGAGGTGGTTATGGTTATCCACAAACCAGACATAACCATTACGGTCAAGGCTGGATTCGGGAAGACGCAGAATGCCATCCTACCCTTTGCCTTCAATCTGTACTGACAGATACCGGCCGGGCATCAGGGCGGGTGTCAGTGCCAGAGGCTGATCTACCTCAAGAAAAACGGTTCGCAACCGTGTCTGCCGGTTAAAGGTAATGCTGCTGCGCACCATTCGGGCCGACCAGGTCTGACCGGCAAAAGGGTCGCTAAGGGTGGCGATTTTCCCCTGCCACTGTTCCGGCATTTGTTGCCATTGCTGTTGGTCAAGGGCTACCGGGATAATGGCCTTTTCCAGGCCATATATTACGGCCAGTTCATCGCCCTGTTGTACGGCGTCACCAAGACTGACTTTTCGGTCAATCACCACACCGTTGTAGGGCATGGTGATGACGGTTTGCTGTAACTGCACCTGACTGCGTTGCACTTCGGCTTCGGCGGCTTTGAACGCGGCTTTGGCTGCTTTTAACTGGGGGATATGCAGTACCAGCTCGTCGGGTTGTTTGCTGATGCCGGTTCGCTTCCAGTCTACGGGAGATTGTCGAGCTTTTTTCTCAGCTTTCGTGAGGTTAACTCTGGCGGTGGCCAGCTGGCTGGTGGCACGGGCCAGCTGGGTTTGATAATAGCTGTTTTCCAGAGTGATCAAAGTGTCACCTTTGGTCAGGGGCACACCTTGTCTGAGCTGTTCCGACAAGTGGATGATCTGACCATTGACCTCTGCCTTCAGGCGAGTCTGCCACAGGGGTAGCACCTCGCCCCGGCTTTCGATCACTGAGCGGTAGGTGTCAGGCTTAGCGCTGACAATAGAAACCAGCGCCCTGTTTTCTGTCGTTGAAGGCGACGGTGGTAGTTCATTTCCGGATGAATTACTGAACACATACAGTATTGACAGCACGACAGTTAGAAGACTACCGGCAGCTATCCATTTGTGCCCGTTTTTCTGGCAGCTCGTTTTCTGATCAATAGTTTGCTGATGAATCGCGTCAGGCATATTTCTCCAATCTCACCATTGGTTAACAATGCGGATAGATTAAAAGGGGTGAGGTGAAGGGAAGGTAACGGCGCAGAAAAAAACGCTGGCCTGTCAGTTTCTCTGATATCCGCTATCTGTTTTTCTCAGGCATTTCTTCTATCTTTGTGATATTTGCTGTGCTCAGGTGTGCGTTCCTGACTGTTGAAATGTCCGATCTTGCAATAGTTGATAACCGCTCGGGAATTGGTATAGTTGCGTCGTCGAATGGGTGTGCGGGCTGATAAAGGGCTTGCTGTCACGCAGCTGTGCTGGTTGACCTGCGTCAACGCTTAGTACGATGTGGCGAAATATCCATTACTGGTTCGGTACTTCCGGTCAGGGAATCAGATAGTATTCCCGGCTTCGTTTAGTTCCCCTTACGTTTCTCTTCAATGAGAAGATGCTGAGAGTAAATACCATGTCTAAGATTGTTGAAATCAAAGGTCGCGAGATCATGGACTCCCGCGGTAACCCAACTGTTGAGGTTGACGTTACTCTGGAATCCGGTGCTATGGGTCGTGCGGCGGCTCCTTCCGGTGCGTCCACTGGTTCCCGCGAAGCTCTGGAACTGCGTGACGGCGACAAGTCCCGCTACCTGGGCAAGGGCGTTCTGAAGGCGGTTGCCAACGTCAACGGCCCTATCCGTGAAGCCCTGCTGGGTCGCGACGCCCTGGATCAGAAAGGTCTGGACCTGACCATGATCGAGCTGGACGGTACTGACAACAAGGAAGTGCTGGGTGCCAATGCTATTCTGGCCGTTTCCCTGGCGGCCGCCAAAGCGGCTGCGACTTCCAAAAATATTCCTCTGTACCAGCATATCGCTGACCTGAACGGCACTTCCGGTCAGTTCACCATGCCGGTTCCGATGATGAACATCCTGAACGGTGGTGAGCACGCTGATAACAACGTAGATATCCAGGAATTCATGATTCAGCCTGTTTCTGCCAAGACTTTCTCTGAAGGTCTGCGCATGGGCGCTGAAGTATTCCACGCTCTGAAGAAAGTACTGTCTGCGAAAGGCCTGAACACTGCGGTAGGTGACGAAGGTGGCTTTGCGCCAAACCTGGCTTCCAACGCTGACGCTCTGGCAGTGATTAAGGAAGCGGTTGAAGCCGCTGGCTACAAGCTGGGTTCTGACATCACTCTGGCGATGGACTGCGCGGCTTCTGAATTCTACGTTGACGGTCAGTACAACATGAAGGGCGAAGGTAAGATCTTCTCCTCCAACGAATTCTCTGACTACCTGGCCAAGCTGTGTGAAGAGTACCCAATCATCTCTATCGAAGATGGTCTGGACGAGTCTGACTGGGACGGTTTCAAGTACCAGACTGACATCCTGGGCGACAAGATCCAGATCGTTGGTGACGACCTGTTTGTAACCAATACCAAAATCCTGAAAGAAGGTATCGATAAAGGTATCGCTAACTCTATCCTGATCAAGTTCAACCAGATCGGTTCTCTGACCGAAACTCTGGAAGCGATCAAGATGGCTAAGGACGCTGGTTACACTGCCGTTATCTCTCACCGTTCCGGTGAAACCGAAGACGCTACCATCGCTGACCTGGCAGTAGGTACTGCGGCTGGCCAGATCAAGACCGGTTCCCTGTGCCGCTCTGACCGTGTATCCAAGTACAACCAGCTGCTGCGCATCGAAGAAGCCCTGGGTGAAAAGGCGCCTTACCGTGGCCTGGCTGAATTCAAGCGTGCATAATATGGCGGCTTGATTCCGGGTTAACCCCATAAAAAAAGGAGGCATCGTGCCTCCTTTTTATTTTCTGACACCTGTTTTTTTGCACTCGCCACGCTTTCGGCTAGATTTGTAAGGCTTTCATATATTTTATAACCATTCAGTAGAATTTCCGTGCTAATGAGAGCTTGCCTTTTAATACAACTTTTATTTAAGAACTGTCTGCCGGTTAAGTGTTCTTGTAGGGTGGCGTATATGTTTAGGCCGCTAAGCCTGATCTATTGTTGCTTAATCGCTATCCTTCTTCAGCCTCTTTTGTCAAAGCGAGCCTTTGCGGATTACACACTAAGCCGTAGCTCTCTGATCAGTTCATTCACTGTACTTTCTGTTTTATATAGGAAGTCCATCACTTTGCCCGATATTTCCCAGAGTTTTGAAACTAAACAATATAAGACACATAGTAAACGCTGGTTCCTTATTATCAAAGACCCTATAGATCCAACAATTAACGCCTTACCCATTAGTAGAAGCTTAAGTAATGATCACCTCATGGTTCGCACTGTAAAGAATTTACTTTCGTCAGAACTGACCGCCAACTATTACGTCGAAAAGGCTCATACTGCAATGGATGGTGATCCTTATTACGATCCACCAGTGTACGCGGACGGGCAGACTGATAGAGTGCCTGATCCGGAGATGAGGTTCGCGCTTTTCAATAGAACCTATGATGAAAACACATCATTCGATGGCAATCAGCGTCACTACACGGCAATGGTTTTTTCCGATCATGACGAAGCAAAAGAAATATACACCATTAACGATCTCTGCCCAACATGGTTAAACGAAAGCAGCAATGATGACCTGAATCTGCCTTTCTCCTGTGGTAATACATTTCTCTGGAAAAGTACAGAACGAATCAGAGTGAAGCAATCACTAGAATTGATTTCAGTAATCCATAGTAAAAGCCCGGAAGGCGTCATGATGGTCACCGTTTACTTTCCTGACGGCACGATTCTTTATACTACAGTACAAAATTACAGATGGATGAAATCACTTTTCTACGAGTTAAGTATTGATTTTGAAATCAACGGTGGCCTTGATTTTGTTCGTGGCTCACACAGAGATTATTATCAAAAAGTTGTGCTGCAAAAACCTATTAAAAAAAATCAAGGCACTCAAGAATTAACAGATATGGATGATGAGGATAAATCAGATAAAAAGCATCGTACCTTGCCAACTAAAAAAAGTGAACTTAATAACGATCATTACACGGAACATTCACCAAAAGCCACTACTGAAAATGCAGAAAAAAATACTGATAAAAAATCAAGTGCTGATAGAATAAGCAGTCAACATAAAAATACCGATACCATCCATCATGAAACAATAACGCAGGAGGTTGTTGATGTTTTTATTGAACTTATTGAAGAGGGAGACCATGAAATAGCAAAGGCTGTACTTCAGGAATACGGAAAAAATTTACTCTTTTGTCAACATAGTAAGCTTTCCGGCGACACCGCTCTGCATTCTGCATTTAAACACAATAATAAAAAAATGATCACCTTTATAAAGGAGTACTGTTCAAAGCATGATATTAATTACAGGAAACTGACAGCAATAAAAAACAAAGACGAAAAAGTTCCTTTTCAATTAGAGAGAACACTTTCTAATTTATCTTTCAGAATCAGTAGTGAAGAAAACAACATCGATGACATGACATCTATCCAATATGATAACAAACGAAATGAAGAAATATTTTACAGCACGATTGTTGATCAGGCGGATAGCCTTTGTACTGTTTGCTTTTCAGATGAAGACGTAACTTTTAATTTTTCCGGTGAAGAATCATGCAGGGGACATCAGATATGCACACCATGCATGCAAAATTTTATTGATATTTCAGCAGGTGATACAAGCCTTTCACAAAATGGTATCGTTTGCCCGGCAGATGGCTGTGATCAGGTTTTTCAGGAGCACATAATTCGTTTTATTGGCGGTAATGACAACCTCAAAAAAATAAACAAGCTGATGCTAAAAAGTACTGTATTAAAAAGTAAAAATCTTTTTCAATGCCTAAATCCTTTGTGCGATAACATCGTTGATCTTGGTGAAAACCCAACAGCAGGAAGGTTAACCTGCCCTGAATGTAAAAGTACCGCTTGTGTATCATGCAAGGTGACGCCTTATCATGAGGGTTTTTTCTGCTCTGGCTTTCAGGCCTCAATGAATAAAGAACAGGGCGGACTGGTTGAACGGGCTGAACGGGCTGAAGAATTAACTACACGATTGATAAAAAAGAAGATTAATAAATTCAAGTGTTGCCCGACATGCAAAAGCATTATAAACAAAGACGGAGGTTGCAATAAAGTCTTTTGTTCACACTGTCATACTTCTTTTTGTTGGATTTGTCTCGAGAAAGTGGATAATGAAAGATATACGCACTTTATGACTTTCGACGGAGCTTCAGGAAATAAAAACACAGGGAAGTGCCCGTTAAGAGGGACATTAGAGAAGCAAGGCAATAATGATGAAGGATCTGTTGAGGCTAACTGTTGTGAGTATTGCAAAGCCGTTAACTATACGGTGCTGAGTTGCGGCCATAAAGTCTGTCAGCCGTGTTATGATGAAATGTGTATAATTAGTTCCTTGAGACCCGCTGGAACTGTCGTTTGTAATCTTTGCTTTTCAGAATACTTTAAAGCTAAAGAAAATTCATCTGTGAAGCAAAATCATCAGAATTAAGACAAGTCTGATAGCAGCAGCTTTAGTTAATTTCTTTATCAATAACGTCAGAAGCAGAGGACTCTTCTGTTTCATTGGAACCTGTTTGGGCATCGGTCATCGCTCTGCATGGAAACAAATATTTCTTAGTTACAACTCCGGTCACATAGCTGGTTCTCATCTAAGGGGCGCAGCATTCAATAACTTACCGGGCTTTTGGCTGTTGGCTATTAGCTGCTCATACAGCCAACCGCCAAAAGCCAAAAGCCAAAAGCCAACAGCCAACAGCGGTATATTATGTTCTGCTGCTTCCCTAAAATTGTAACCAGCTGCTGCGCATCGAAGAAGCCCCGGGTGAAAAGGCGCCTTACTATGGTCTGGCTGAATTCAAGCGTGCATAATCTGAGGTAGAACCTGCCTCCCTTTTTGCATGTTGGTTTCCTGTTAATCTGGAAGAGAAAATTACGGGCCGACGTCAGCGCCTTCTACCAGTTCAATATTCATTTTCATCCACAACAAGGCAGCAGCCAGGTTTGCATCGCTGTGGTAAACTCCATCACTGGTGGACAACCTTCCACGAGTGCTGTCAACCTGAGTGTTTACCTCCTGCTGGGCTGAGCAATCAAAACCCTTAAGCATCTGGTTCAGATACTGCCTGCCCTGGGTCAGGTAAAGAAATCTTTGAGGAAAACGCCGCAGTCGATAAAACTGAACCAGCTCAGGTGGCAGAAGATTGTCCGCTAAGCCCGCCGTGAAAACCAGGTCAATAAAAGTCATTCGAAGATCATCCAGGTTAACGCCAGGGCCTTTCAGTGCCTGATTGATATCTCTCTCCTCTCCATTGATCCGCAGTGGCTTCGGTTGCTCTGCAACCTCTGCGAAGATACTGAAATACTGATGAATCAATTCCACATTGGTAGTTGGATTAGTCACATGATAGCCATTCTTGGCCAACATGGGAGACTCCATCAGTGTTTCCAGGTCGTGCAGCATAAATGATGAACAGGTATAGTTATCAACCTGACGGCTCGGGAGAAAGAAAAAACGGGAGCCTTTAATGTTCTCATGCTTTAACGCAATCAACAGAGTCGTGCTGATAAATTCTGCCAGCGCCGAAAAGTTGTAATTGTGCATCTGATCACTCTCTTCAAACACAGTTAAACTGTCTGCAATCATAATGCGATAATGGCCAGCAGTGTTTTTTCGTAAAGAGAAAACGCTGACGTGTCCGGTTTGATCCTGAAAAACATATAATTTAGGGGCTTCTACACCCATCAGTGAGATTTGGGATATAAAGAACTCAACCAGCCCGTAAAGACACTGGGGATGACCAAGAGCGAAATGGATTAAACCATGTTTTTTATCGTCATTTTTGGCCTCTATAAGCAGTTTGACTAATTCTTTATTTGGCAAGTCCCGGGGGAACTCACGTGTGGGAAATGCTTTCTTTGCAAGCTTTCTCAGCGTTTTTTCTGGTAATTGCTCAAAACTGGAGTAATCAAGAAAAACATGAGTAATGTCACCTTTTTTTACCGCCTCAGGAAAGTGGCGCTTAAGCAATGTAAAAATGCCCTTTGATCGTGTCTGGGGATCTATTAATGAGCCTCTTTCCTTCAAAATGCCGGGATATGTTTTGTACAGGCTTTTTAGCACCATAAAGAACTCGTCGATATTATTCTTCTGATCCTTGACTTTTAAAGACTCGTTAACTGCTTTCCGAATCGCTTTCAACCTTCCCAGATGCCTGGCATAGCGCTGACCATTTCCGGAGCCCGTTGCTGAAACAGTAGTAGACGTTGAGCTGCTTCCCTGAGTAGTTGATGAGGCAGTACTACCCGATCCTTTCTTACCTGGTGGCGCAGGTGCTTTTTGATCCTGTTTGGTTTGAGGCTCATTACCACCACCTGTATAGCGACTATCATCTAATGGTATTAATTGTATTCCCGGAGGTAACTCTCCGTGATACTGGCTGCTCAAATCCAGTTCAAACGTTTCCTGACTTGTTTTCGTTATTCTTATTTTTACAGATGTAGCATGATGATCAGGGTCTTGGTCTTGTTTGGCTCCTTGTATAAATAAAGCTTCACCATTAAGAAGCTTTATACGCTGTAATTCTTTTTTTAGTTCTTCCTGTTTTTTTTGTATTTCAGTTTTTTTGGTATGAACCTGTTCTTTCCATTTTTTAGCGTTTTCTTGTATTTTTATGGACTGCATTCGCTGATCTTGCAGGTATCTAAGTATTCTGTCTGTGTTAATAGTTTTTAACCATGTCTCATCACTTCCCCCGTGGTCCGGAATAGTTGATGGAAGTAATGTTAAACCGCCTCCCTGTGATAGCTGCACTGTAAATACACTTTCCAGGTTGATAGTAAAATCAAGCCTGAGAGATTTGCCTGTTCCGCTTTTGCAATGAATCTGATTTTCAGTACCAATCGTACACTGACCGTTGAGCTTCCCCAGTGATGTCTGATTCCATTCTCCGTCTGAAATATTCAGGACAAACTCTGTTTCACCCAACGCTAAAACCGTTATGTTGATTTTGTTTAAGAAAGAGTAAGGATTCACGTGTGGTTGTTTAACGGCTTCTTTTTGGGTGGTTTCCAAAATGTTGTTCAGGGCAAAGCCGTCCGGAAGTTTAGTGAAAGCACCGGGTATCAGAAAATCAGGGGCAAAGGTGAACGGAAGTAGTTGTGATCCTGAGTGTCCATAAGAGGGAAATGCACAGGCGATCATCGCCCAAAGAAAGATAACACGAGCGAGTAAATTATTTCGAAAAGTAAAGAATAACATTATTTTCATTTTTTCTATTCATGCACCAGCTAATGAAAAATTTAGAAAACGAAAGGTAGCACAGGTTTCCAGCTTGTGTGCGGTATTCATCAGGAAGTGGACTGTAAGTGCTGATGAAGCATTATTTTCGTGAAGAGGGACTCAGGGGCTCTGTGATAGGGGGCGGCACGCATCACCTGCTTCCTGATGGAACGCCGCACACAAGAAAACCACCGGTAAAAACCATTTTTGCGCAAAACCGGCTTCTGATCGACGCTGCCTCGACCCGCTACGCTCAAACATGTAATACCACGGCAGTTTGGTTCTGGCTATCACTCTGCCGCCAATGTATCGGTCTGGTGTTCTGAACAGGATAAAGAAACGGGAGCCTTCCCTTGTCTCGGCATTGAACTGTTGCTGATTTAGTTGGCTGAATGGCCATATATAATTATTATCAGCTTTTTCGAGCTTGTAATAGTCAGGCGAATCACCACCTGTAACGACATAGATATTCTCAATATTGTTATCATCCATCATGCGGGAAAACGGTTCGCCAAATTGCGTTATTCCCTGCTGTCTCAGCTCCTGAAAATGCTGTTCAAATGCCTCTGTATGATGCTCATCATTGATGACATTAATATGGTGGCCTGCCGGACGCCCGTGAGCCCTGGTAATATCGTTCAGATACTTTAAATCTGACAATGTCAGGGTAATGGCAGTCTCGGGCAGGCTGTCCAGAGCCTCCAGAACCTGAACGGTTCTTTGCGCTCTGGTTGCCGTGTTATGGCTGAGCCAGTAACTGGGACGATAATCCCCTGAATCATGATAAACGCTGATATCCCCACCGGATAAATGATGAAGCTGCCACTTAAAGAAAGACGTAAATAGTCCATGAAAAGGCCATACTGATTTTGCGTCGACCAGCCCAAGATTACCAATGACACTTTCATAACCGGCTCTTTTTATATAGCGACGCATGAAGCTCGCATCCAGACCAGAGGGTGGGCGAAACCACAAAGGTGAGCCCTTGACCACATTCTGCTCATTTTTCCTGAGCTCAGATTGTGACTGGGTCATCGCATCCAGCATAAGCGTTTGCGTAGATTGAAACTCATTAATAAAAGCACTTAGAGTCCGTCGTGTGACAGGATCATAGTCATACATGTGATGTGCTATTTCGTGACCCGACGCCAGAATCATCCGGGTATATTCAGGGTGAACAAGAATGTTTGAGCCTATCAGGAAAAATGTTGCTTTCACTCTGTGTTTTGCGAGAGCCTCCAGTATCAGAGAGGTATAAACGCTGGGCGCGTCATCAATGGTGATAGCCAGCGCCGGCTGGTCATAAGGGAGGCTCGGCATGTATAGCCAGGTATCATGGTTCCATGAGCCCAGAACAAGATTGAAAAAATAGTAAGCGCCATGGATAGCCCAATGCTGCGCCGGCCTGGTTATACCCCTGGTCTCTGTTGGTACGAATGCTACAAATGGCCTTTCAGTGTTTTTGTCAGGGGGCGTGTATTGCCTGACAACGCCTGATTCTAATGCGCTGATCAGTGTAAACCATACAGCCTCGCCTGATGGGCGCATGCCTTTTGCCCTCACTGCAATAATCTGCTGACTATGACTGCTATCAGCCACGGGCAGATTTTTTATCCTGCCGTTTTCGACCGAAAGAAATCTTATCAGTGTCGGAACTGAACTCAGGCAGTCAGCCAGTTTTTCATCTGTTTCAATATCAGCGGTGCAGTCAATAGTGGATAGCAGCTGTTTTGCCAGATTCAACCTTCCTTTAGTACCACTGCCATAGACAACAGGGCGGAGCTGGTGATCAATAAGCCAGTTATCCAAAAGAGAGCCATCTTCTTTTGCCATCAGAGAGGGGGCGAAAAAAAGGAAGCAACAGGCATTCAGAACAAGCATTATTCTTTGGTTTGAATCAATCATGACGGTAACAGTAGTCGGTTAATCCGGAATCACAAGGTGATTCAAGCCGCCAGATCATGGTGCTGATTTTTGTCCGTTATAAGCACTCCACTCTATGAAGACAAATATTTCTGAGTTACAACTCCAGTCACATAGCTGGTTCTCATGTGACACTCCCCGCCTTGTCAGGCGAGGCTTCTTTCCGACTTCACAGGCTGCTGCCAGTCTATAACGACCGGACTTACATAGAAGCCTCCACTAGCAGTATTAAATAGACATGAAACTACTAATTTGGTGTTTTTGTGTCTACTTAATGTAGGTGCTACTATATATACGTATTATCTAATAATTTATTAGTTATGTGTCTACATAAAGAGCATGAATCAATCTATAGCTATCAAACGGCTGAATGAACTCGACAGGCAGGGTCGATATGTTTTTACGCTCCGGGATATCGGCAAGGTCTTTGCGGAAGATACCGGAAAAACATTACAGGCCGGGTTGAACCGGCTGATTAAACAGGGCTTTCTTATTCGTGCCATTAAAGGCATTTACGTGTTTGCCCTGTCAAGGCAGAAAGGCAATGACACCCTGGAGCTTATTGCAAAAACAATGCGTAGAGGGGAGTACAGCTACCTCAGCCTTGAATCTGCATTAGCCGAATATGGTGTTATCTCCCAGATTCCAATAGATCGTCTGACCGTTATGACCACCGGGCGTAAGGGGGAGTATAAAACGCCATTCGGAACCATTGAGTTTACACATACAAAGCGCTCGGCTGCTGAGATCATCAACAGTATTAAAAGCGTCGGACGTCCTTTGCGTCTGGCCACGAAAGAAGCTGCCTGGCGAGACTTGAAACGGGTTGGCAGAAATACACACCTTGTTAATGAGCAGGCTATTGATGAAGATTGATCCGGCAGATTTTAACTATCTGGTTGAGCGGGCCTTAACAGGTAGTCAGGTTGCCAGTATGCGTCCTGTTATCGAAAAAGAGTTATTGCACTACGACATTCTTTTTTCTCTGGAGCAGGCAGGCCTTCTTGACGAACTGGTGTTTCAGGGAGGTACTTCACTGAGGTTGTGTTACGGAGGCAACCGATTCAGTGAAGATCTTGATTTTGCTGGAGGTTATCATTTTTCGTCAAAAAAATTGACGACCATGAAACAATGTATCGAGGAGTACATCGGTAAGCGATACGGACTGGAAGCGTCTGTTAAAGAGCCCCGTCAACTGAAGAAGGAGCCAGAGTACGCAGAGCTGAAAATAGACAAGTGGCAAATATCCATTGTTACAGCGCCACAGCGAAAGGATATACCAAAACAAAAAATCAAAATTGAAGTGACCAATGTACCGGCCCATACCCGGCACGCCCTGCCGCTATTGAACAATTACGATTTTTTGCCCGATGGCTATGAAGATACATTGATATATGTTGAAACCCTGAACGAAATCATGGCTGACAAGCTGGTTTCCCTGCCAGCTACACAACGATATATACGATACCGGGATATCTGGGACCTGACCTGGCTGCAACAGCAGGGAGCAACCCTCGACCCGGAACTGGTCAAAAAAAAGCTGGCTGACTACCGGCTGACTAACTTCGAACAGGTGCTTGCTCAAAGAATCGCCTCTTTGTCGGGCATTTTGGCTGAAGGCAGGCTACAGGCAGAAATGAAACGGTTTATACCGACAGACGTCTACGATCGTACGCTGGGCAAAGAGAAATTCTCAACCTACCTCGACCACTCCCTGCATAAGTTGCTTCAACAGCTGCAAAGTCAGCTCTATGGGGATGCACCGGAAAATTCTGGTTTTATTCTCTGATCCAAAACATAAAAGTATTTACCAATCCTAAAATGAACCTGATTAGATGCCAGCCAGTGTCTTCAGGCTCATTTCATATTGGAGAAGACCAGGGCTTTTAACATAAGCGGGTGATTTGTTAAACTGGCAGGCTGCATATCAGGGATTTTCACATGCGCAGGCTGGTCATTTCAGTTCTAACCCTTACATTTATTTTTTTTCAAACTCAACTCTGGTTTGGCGAAGGCAGTATCAGTGAACTGCTGAATACCCGTGAGCAGATTGAGCGTCAGCAGAGTGAAAATGAGCGTCTCTACCGGCGCAACCGCTCACTGGCTGCGGAAGTGGTTGAGCTGCAGAATGGGCTGGAAATCGTTGAAGAGCAGGCCCGGGTCGATCTGGGCATGGTTCGCAAGGACGAAACCTTCTACCTTATCTATGATTAACTTCCTGTGCTGCCATGCAGCCATCAGTCGTCTGGCGGAATATCCGGTGGATTAATAGTGAGTACCGCAATGACTCGTTCTCGTGAAACGCTCCGTGATAAGTACTGGGCTGTCGTACCCGCAGCTGGCGTAGGGCGCCGCATGAATGCGGATATGCCTAAGCAGTATCTTGAAATTCAGGGTAAAACCCTGATGGAACATACCTTACAACGGCTGCTGGACTTTCCGTTGCTGGAAAAGCTGGTCGTGGTATTAGGGGGGGATGATGAATATTATCCGGATGTCGCGCTGCTGCGTGACCCCCGTATCATTCTGGCAAAAGGGGGTAGAGAGCGTTATCACTCGGTGGTGAACGGGCTGGCGGTACTGGATGAACTGGCTGAAGATACCGACTGGGTGCTGATTCACGATGTCGCGCGGCCGTGTATTCGGCAGTCGGACCTGGACTGGCTGGTGAAATCCCTTGAAGGTGACCCTATTGGTGGTTTGCTGGGGATGCCGGTCAGGGATACCATGAAGCGTTCTAATGAAGATGGCGTCATCTCAGGAACCGTTGATCGTGAAAACCTCTGGCACGCTTTAACCCCTCAGATGTTCCGCCTGAAACCCCTGATCGACGGGCTGAGCAAGGCTATGGAAGCAGGCGTTAACATTACCGATGAAGCCAGCGCCATGGAATTTGCCGGTCATAAACCGCGCATGGTCGAAGGTCATGGCGATAATATTAAAGTCACCAGAGCCTCAGACCTGGCGCTGGCCTCATTGTACCTGCAACAACAAGCGAAACTGATAGAGACAGTCTGATGCGAATAGGACACGGTTTTGACGTTCACCGTTTTGCCGAGACAGGCGGCGGTGATCATATAATTCTGGGTGGCGTCAAGATTCCCAGCCCCCGGCGACTGCTGGCACACTCAGATGGTGATGTACTGCTGCACGCAGTATCCGATGCCCTTCTGGGGGCGGCTGCCCTGGGTGATATTGGTCAGCATTTTCCGGATACCGACCCGCTTTATAAAGGCATCGACAGTCGTAAGTTATTGCGTCATGTCGTCAGCCTGCTGGTAGAGAAAGGGTTTGCTGTTGTTAATCTGGACTCTACGATTGTGGCTCAGGCACCAAAGATGGCTCCGCATATCGAAACCATGTGCCGCCATCTGGCTGAAGATATGGGTGTCGCGCGAGATTGTGTCAACGTCAAGGCGACCACCACCGAAAAACTGGGCTATACCGGTCGTAAGGAAGGTATAGCCGTCCATGCCGTTGTTCTGATAAGCCCTCATTCTGTTGAATAAAGTGCTCTGCTGAATGAAACGCTGAATGAAACGCTGCCTGAAGTGATTATTTTAAAGTGACGATGTAATGAATGATCTTTCCTATCCCATGGACTGGGCGTATGCATGGGGTGGCCCTGCTGGTAAAGCGCTGTTTAAAGAACAGCCTGAAGATTTTATTGTTGAGGAACAGTTGCCCTTTGAGCCAGATGGCGAAGGGGAGCATTTGTTGGTCTATGTTGAAAAACAGGGTGAAAATACGGATTGGGTGGCCGGCAGGCTTGCCAGATTTGCCAAAGTTAAACGACTGTCGGTGAGCTATGCCGGGCGCAAGGATCGTCATGGCGTTACACGGCAGTGGTTTAGTGTCTGGATGCCGGGTATGGAAGAACCTCGCTGGAGTGATTTTCAGGAGGATAATATCCGTATCCTGCAGGTCAGCCGACATCGCCGTAAGCTGAAAACCGGTGCATTGAAAGGCAACCGGTTTATCATCACCCTGAGAAATGTCGATGCTGACCGGGAACAGCTTGAAACGTTGCTTGATAACGTTGCTGTCAAAGGTGTTCCCAGCTATTTTGGCGAACAGCGCTTTGGGCGACGGGGTGAAAACCTGGAGCGCGCCATCAAAATGTTTGCCGGTGAGTTCCGGGCGCACAAGAATAAACGCGCAATGTATTTGTCTGCCGCGCGCTCCTGGCTGTTTAACCGCATTGTCTCTGAGCGGGTCAACCAGAATAACTGGCTGAATTATATCACGGGCGATGTACCTGGATTTCAGGACAGTGGCAGTCTGATTCTCAGGGATCATAATGATGAACTGATGGCGAGAATACATCGGGGTGAGGTGGTCTTGACCGCTCCGCTCTGGGGGGAAGGCGAACTCCTGTCTGACTCTGAATGCAAGGCGCTGGAAGTGGCGGCACTGGAACCGTACGCGGTTCTGAAATCCGGGCTGGAAGATGCCCGTATGAAGCAGGAACGGCGAGCCATACGACTGATTCCAGGTCAAATGCAGTGGGAGTGGCAGGATGACCTGACCTTGCAACTGAGCTTTATGCTACCCAAAGGGTGCTTTGCGACTTCGGTATTGAGAGAACTGCTGCTGTGCGAAGAGAGGGATCGGTTTGAACCTGCTGCTGTGCAATGACGATGGCGTGACAGCCAGGGGGCTGTCTGCGCTTTATCAAAGTTTGAAAGGGCTGGGCCATTGCTCGGTATACGCTCCGGATCGTAACTGTTCGGCTACCAGTAGTGCTTTGACTCTGGACCGCCCGCTGCGCCCTAGTCTTCAGGACAATGGTTTCTACGCTATTGATGGCACTCCGGTTGACTGTGTACATCTTGCTGTAAACGCCCTGCTTTCAATCGAGCCGGATATAGTGGTTTCTGGTATCAATCACGGTGCTAACCTGGGAGACGATGTACTTTATTCCGGTACGGTGGCAGCCGCGCTGGAAGGGCGCTTTATGCGTAAACCTGCGATTGCTGTATCACTGTGTGGTGACAGCGATGAAGGGTTTGCCGCAGCGGGGCGTGTTGTGTCTGAACTGGTGCAGAAGCTGGATCAACTCAACCTGCCCACCGGTTCAGTTCTGAATGTCAATGTACCCAATCGTTCTTATGACGATATAAAAGGAATAAAGGTGACTCGTCTGGGTCATCGTGAGCGACCCGACGCGCCATTAAAAGTTGCTGATCCCCGTGGGCGTGAAGCCTGGTGGATCCCACCGGTGGGTAAAGAGCAGGATGCCGGAGCCGGTACGGATTTTCATGCTATTGCCACAGGTTATGTATCAGTGACGCCGTTGCAGTATGACCAGACGGATCATGCAACATTGACTCAGGTACAGCACTGGCTGGGAGGCTGAAGAATGAGGGATGCAGAACTGAAGGGAATAGGAATGACATCCCGCCGAACTCGTGACCGGCTGATCAATCGTCTGGCGCAGCAGGGAATTACCTCTTCGGACGTTCTGGAAGTCATGCGGGAGGTGCCCCGCCATATTTTCGTTGATGAGGCACTGGCACAGCGGGCCTATGAGGATACCGCCCTGCCTATAGGTCATAGCCAGACCATATCTCAGCCCTATATTGTTGCCTTGATGACGGAAGCGTTGCTGGCAGGAGGAGCGTTGAACAAGGTGCTGGAGATAGGAACGGGTTCCGGCTACCAGACCGCTGTACTGGCTCACCTTGTGAAACAGGTTTACTCGGTGGAGCGGATTCAGTCATTACAGGTAAAAGCACGCAGTCGGCTGCGGCGGTTGTCGCTGTACAATACGCACCTGATGCTGAGCGATGGCACCATGGGCTGGCCGGGCCGGGCTCCTTTTGATGGCATTATGGTGACAGCTGCTCCGGGTAAGGTTCCTGTCGAATTGCTGGAGCAGTTGTCTGAAGACGGGGGACGTCTGGTTATTCCAGTGGGTGACTTCCATCAGGATCTGTTGCTGGTGGTGCGCCGTGGGCAGGCCTTTCGTCAGGAAGTGCTGGAACTTGTGCGATTTGTTCCCATGTTGAGTGGCGTTATTCGGTAGCAGTCCGGAAGTACCATAGATTTTAACTCATTAAATCCAGGCGGCATGACGCCTGCTTATTCAGGACTATAGGAATATGTCTGATAAAACAGATTTTCTTGGGCTGGTGCTCAGAGGCATGGCTATGGGGGCTGCGGATGTGGTTCCCGGTGTGTCCGGTGGCACCATTGCCTTTATTACCGGCATTTATGACCGTCTGCTGAATTCTCTGCGCAGTTTCTCGCCGACGTTGCTGTTGCTGTTGAAAAACGAAGGTATCGGTGCCTGCTGGAAAAAGGTAGACGGCAATTTTCTGGTGTGTGTATTCGGCGGTATTCTGATCAGTATTCTGTCTTTTGCACACCTGATCAGCTATCTGCTGGCGGAGTTTCCGGTGCTGATCTGGTCGTTTTTCTTTGGACTTATCCTTGTGTCCGGCTTACACATGGTTCGGCAGGTTAGTCAGTACAGCATAACGGGCGGAATACTGTTTGTGCTGGCAGCGGTGGCTGCTTATATGATTGGCACCCTGACGCCTGCCAGTCTTGACCCTACACCGCTGATGTTGTTTTTTGCCGGCTCGATCGCTATCTGTGCCATGATTTTACCGGGCATATCCGGCAGTTTCCTGCTATTGCTGATGGGTTTGTACGCTACGGTTTTACAGGCCGTAAAAACACTGGATTTGGTGGTTCTGACTATTTTCGCCTCAGGTTGCGTGGTCGGGCTGCTGAGTTTTTCACACGTTCTGTCCTGGTTATTACGCAAGCACCGTGACCTTGCCCTGTCGCTGTTAACCGGTTTGATGATGGGGGCTCTTGGCAAAGTCTGGCCCTGGAAGCAGACGCTGGAAACCCGTGTGAACAGCTCTGGTGAAGAAGTCCCTTTTCTGGAAATGAACGTTTCACCTTTCAACTATGAATCCCTGACCGGGGAGCCTGCTTTCTTCCTGCCGGGACTGCTACTGATGGGGGCAGCCATAGTGATGTTCCTGGCTATTGAGTGGTTTGGTAAGCGTCGATAGTCTTCCGCTGTTAGCTGTTAGCTGTTAGCTGCTGGTTGTAAGCACAGCCAAAAGCCAAAAGCCAAAAGCCAAAAGCTAACATTACTTCCGTAAGGGTTTTGCAAAAGCAGAGACTTGCTCTTCGCAGTATGCGACTATTTGCGGACGTGTATCTTAACGAACGTCCGTTCTAAGGTGAGTACTAATGTTTTCCTGAACCTTGAAAAGACGGTCTGTTTAAAAAGCGGAATATAGATGAGTTCGATAACTTGTATATATTTTTTTGACTTAAAATTTATTTTTTATAAATTATTTTAGTTATAAATCTTGTGAATCATACGTGGCGAATGTTGGGATAACACCGATGGTTTTGTTCGCAAAGCATCCTCTAATTAAATTGAGTGTTTGCTCAAAAATAAGCCTGATTGTTCTGGCGTTTATAGGATTGACTGCCTGCAGTCATGATCCATCCAGCGTTGTCGTCAAGGAACTGCGTTCGCCTCCCAGGGTGACATCGGGCACTCATATTGTCAGGCCGGAAGATACCTTGTACTCCATAGCCTGGCTCTATGGCAGAGACTTTCGGGAACTGGCGGACAACAACGGAATCCGTTCCCCCTATATTATTCACCCAGGTCAGCATATCGCTCTGGAACAACAAAAACGGACGACTACTCCACCCCCGCCACGACAGCCGGTTGCTTCGCCCAAAAAGCAAGTGGTTAAAAAACCACCACTGAAAAAAAAGCCTGTAGTCCGTTCAAATCCTCGAACTGTCGCCTGGCGTTGGCCATCTAAGGGCAATGTTATCCAGGGTTTCTCGTTGTCAGGACCGGTTAATAAAGGGATTGATATCAACGGCAATTTGGGAGAGCCTGTAATGGCAGCTGCAGCCGGTGAGGTTGTCTACGCAGGTAGTGATCTGGCTGGTTATGGCAGGCTGATTATTATGAAGCACAATAACAGCTATCTGAGCGCTTACGCTCATAACAGGGAGTTGCTTGTGGGTGAGGGAGACTCAGTTAAAGCAGGCCAGAAGATAGCCGAAATAGGTTCTACAGGAACTACAGAGCCTAAGCTGCATTTCGAAATTCGGCGTAATGGCAATCCAGTCGACCCCATGCGATTCCTGCCAAAGCGATGAGATAAGAAGTACAGCATTGTAGAGGGATCTCACGGGTGTTGGGCAGGCCGGACAGTTTGGTTCAGTCATAGCTCAACAGAGAGTGGGACTTTCGGATAGGACTGACTCTTATGGCAGCGAAGAGGGATAGCTCAGAGCAAGGTTTTACTGAGGAATTGACCCAGGGACAGGATGATATTGAGAATCTGTCGGATATCGGGCTTCTAGGGTCCGGTACAGCGCCGGAGGCGGCGAACAAGACCACCAAGGCAGCTTCCACTACAGATTATTCCCGTCAACGACGTGATGATGATGGTTTTTATAAAACCATTGATGCAACGCAGTTGTACCTGAATGAAATAGGCTTCTCTCCGTTGTTGACGCCGGAAGAAGAAGTACATTATGCACGGCTGGCCCGTAAGGGGGTAGAAGCTGGCCGTCGACGTATGATTGAGAGTAACCTGCGGCTGGTGGTGAAAATCTCCCGACGCTATGTTAATCGTGGGCTGACCCTTCTGGATTTGATCGAAGAAGGTAACCTGGGCCTGATCCGGGCGGTTGAAAAGTTTGATCCGGAGCGTGGCTTCCGGTTCTCGACTTATGCCACCTGGTGGATTCGGCAGACGATTGAACGGGCCATTATGAACCAGACCCGTACCATTCGTCTTCCCATCCATGTGGTCAAGGAGCTGAACGTTTATCTGCGTGCAGCCAGGGAACTTACCCAGAAGCTTGATCATGACCCGACCCCGGAAGAAATTGCCCAGCTGCTTGATAAGCCGGTAGAAGACGTTAAGCGCATGCTGGGTCTGAATGAGCGCGTCACTTCCGTCGATACGCCACTGGGGCCTGACTCAGATAAATCCATACTGGATACGATTTCTGACGATAAGGAATCGGATCCGGCCGAACTGCTTCAGGATCTGGATTTAAACGACAGTCTTGATAAATGGCTGGGTGAGCTGTCTGAAAAGCAGCGTGAAGTGGTCGCCCGTCGTTTTGGTCTGAGAGGCTATGAAACCAGCACACTGGAGGAAGTGGGTAAAGAAATTGGACTGACTCGTGAAAGGGTTCGGCAGATACAGGTCGAAGCACTGAAACGCTTGCGCAGTATTCTGGAAAAACAGGGCTTGTCCGGCGAGTCATTGTTTAGTTAGGTGAGTTCAGTTGATACAAAAAAGGCCATGTTCAATCAAATGAACATGGCCTTTTTAATGATGGCAAGTCTAAAGCATCTGGCCTGTGAAAAGGCTTAACGCTCCAGGTGTTCCAGCTTGCCTTTTACACCGTCCCACTCGTCGGCATCGGGCAACGAATCCTTTTTCTCTGTGATGTTGTCCCAGACATCTGCCAGAACCGCATTCAGTTCAATGAATTCCTGCTGGTCTTCGGGCACTTCGTCTTCAGAAAAAATGGCGTTGGCAGGGCACTCGGGCTCACACAGGGCACAGTCTATGCATTCGTCCGGGTGGATGACCAGAAAGTTGGGTCCCTCGTAAAAGCAGTCTACCGGACATACTTCTACACAGTCAGTGTATTTGCACTTAATGCAGTTTTCACCCACTACGAAAGCCATGGTTTAAACTCCTTTTGTTCAGGCTGATACAGCAATCGGCGCTTGCTTGTTGCGATTGCTTATTGCTGTCACTCGTTACTGTTGTAAGTTGTTGCTGGCCACATAGCCGTAATGGCGCAAAGTCTAACAGCAATATGGCCGGGGTTGTAGGTTAAGTCGGTGATAGTTTAAACAAATCTATACCGATGCCTTATAAGCTAAAGCGCTTATTTTGTCAGGCTTTTCAGATCATAGATCAGATCCAGCGCCTGTCGCGGTGAAATTTCATCAGGATTGATTTCGCCCAGCCGGTCAACAGCCGGATGAGGCTGTGCCGTGGCAAACAGATCACTCTGTAGCGGTTGTTCCTCAACAACATTGGCTACCGACTGTAAAGTTGATACCTGACTCGAAGGCGTTTGCTCCAACTGTGCCAGTTTGGTTTTGGCCTGATTCACCACATGCCTTGGTACACCGGCTAACTGGGCAACCTGTAAACCATAACTCTGGCTGGCTGGCCCTTCCTGCACCGCATGTAAAAATACTATACGATCGTCGTGTTCGGTAGCGTTCAGATGAACGTTGACAACGGTGTCGCATTCATCTGGTAGCTGGGTCAGCTCAAAATAGTGAGTAGCAAACAGGGTAAAGGCCTTCACCGAATCCGCAAGGTAATGAGCACAGGACCAGGCCAGGGACAAGCCGTCAAAGGTACTGGTGCCGCGTCCCACTTCGTCCATCAGAACCAGGCTGCTCTCGGTGGCGTTGTGTAGAATATTAGCGGTTTCTGTCATTTCCACCATAAAGGTTGAACGACCACCGGCCAGATCGTCAGAAGAACCAATACGGGTAAAGATACGGTCAACAACGCCTATTTTTGCCCTGCTGGCGGGTACGAAACTGCCCACATGCGCCATCAGCACAATCAGGGCGGTCTGGCGCATATAGGTGGATTTACCACCCATGTTAGGACCGGTGATGACCAGCATACGACGCTGATGGTTGAAGTGGACGCTGTTGGCGACAAAAGGTTCATCCAGCACCTGCTCAACCACCGGGTGACGGCCTTCTTCGATGGCGATACCCGGTGCCGGTGTCAGCTCCGGTTTACAAAAATTGAGTGACTCCGCACGTTCTGCCAGGTTGGTCAATACGTCCAGTTCCGCCAGTCCCATTGCTGTTTCCTGCATGGGGCCCAGTGCTTCAACCAGCTTATCGAGCAGTTCATCATACAACGCTTTTTCCCGGCTCAGGGCGCGGCTTTTGCTCGATAGCGCCTTGTCTTCAAACTCTTTCAGTTCCGGTGTAATAAAGCGTTCGACGTTTTTCAGGGTTTGACGACGAATGTATTCTACCGGGGCATCGTCTGACTCACGACGACTTAACTCTATGTAGTAACCGTGGACACGATTATAACCCACTTTCAGGCTGGCAAGCCCTGAACGTTCCCGCTCTCTCTGTTCCAGCTGAACCAGGTAGTCCCCTGCGTTTTCACTGAGCGCACGAAATTCATCCAGCTCCGCATCGTAACCAGTTGCAATAACACCGCCGTCCCGGATCACTACCGGTGGATTTTCAATGATGGCACTATCGAGCAGGCCTGCCAGTTGTGGGTGTTCACTGATGATGGCAGACAGATTGTGAATGGCTTCGCTGTCAATGGTACGCAGAATATCCTGCAGTTCAGGCAGTTGCAGAAAAGCGTCACGGAGTCGGGCAAGGTCTCTTGGACGGGCTGACTTCAGAGCCACCCTTGCCAGAATCCGTTCAATATCACCAATGCCTTTCAGTACGGGTTGCAGGGTTTCAAAGTAGAAACCCTGCTTCAGTGTCTCAATACTGTCCTGACGATCCTGAAGTTTTTTAAGGTCGCGGAGGGGGCGGTTGATCCATCGCCCCAGAAGGCGACTGCCCATGGCGGTAGAGGTATGATCCAGTACCGACATCAGGGTATGATCCCGACCACCGGACAGATTGGTGGTCAGTTCCAGGTTCTTGCGACTGGCGGCATCCAGTACCACGCTGTCTTCACGGTTTTCCAGTTGAAGGCCACGAATATGGGGCAGGGCGGTACGCTGAGTCTCTTTGGCATATTGCAGCAGGCAGCCCGCGGACTCTATGGCTACCGAGAGTTTATCGCAGCCAAAGCCTTGCAGATTTTTGGTTTGAAACTGACGTGTCAGCTGCTCAACGGCGGTTTCCAGGTCAAAATCCCAGGGTGGGCGTTTAATGGTGCCGGGGCGAGCTGTAACGCTTTCAGGCCATGAATGTTCATCGTTGACCAGAATCTCTGCGGGGCTGAGGCGTTCGATTTCTGCCAGCAGGGCTTCTTCATCCCTGACTTCCAATACGGTAAATTGACCACTGCTGATATCCAGCGTGGCAATGCCATAAAGGTGGTCATGGTGGTTCACGGCGGTCAGCAGGTTATCCTGACGATCATCCAGCAACGCTTCATCACTGACGGTGCCCGGTGTCAGAATACGCATAACTTTGCGCTCTACCGGCCCTTTGCTGGTGGCCGGGTCACCCACCTGTTCGCAGATAGCTACCGAGACACGGAGGCGCACCAGCCGGGCCAGATAACCTTCAGCGGCGTGGTAGGGAATGCCCGCCATAGGAATAGGCTCGCCACCGGATTGCCCCCGGGCGGTCAGGGTAATGTCGAGCAGTCGGGCCGCTTTTTTGGCATCGTCGTAAAACAGTTCATAAAAATCCCCCATACGATAAAAGACCAGGTGATCCCGGTGCTGCTGTTTGATGCGCAGGTATTGCTGCATCATGGGGGTGTGTTTAGAAAGATGTACGTCAGTCTTATCTTTAGAATTTACCATTTAAGTCACTAAATCGCTATAAATCATGGGGTTTACGGCTATTTGGTCGAGTGTTCGTAGTCTCAATAAGTCCCAAATAAAACCAACGAAGGGGGACTTAGCGCATTTGCTGGTATAGGTTTTAGTATGGGTTTTTAGAGTAACTCTCCTGATGAGAAGGCAAGTCGGCAAAAACCTATACTGCCGGTCTGTATCCCGCATGGGAGTTGCCCCTTCAGACCACTGGCAAGATTCGGGGCTGGCATCGCTGAAAATGCGATGCAACCTGTTGACCATATGGTGTAAATGCACTGTTAAAGTGAAGGGACTGGATATGCCAGACAGAAATGATAACAAAGAGGATAAAAAACCTCTAACGCCCTGGATTTTCCTTCGGCAAAAGCGGCATAGCTGAACTCAAAACCAATGATTTAGCCGGTTCAGGCAGGTTTTTAATGTATGCCTGACGGGGCTGGCTGCGCCGACGCTAGAAATTTTATCAAACGCTCATGTTTTAAGGGGAGTGGCATAACAAACTTTACCGGAGTATCTTTCCTGCTTACTCCCTCTGTGATTGATTGTGAACGTCATGTCCAGCGTTAATGTCACCCCTGAATGCAAACACCTCATTATACTTGCTGCTAAAAAGCTCAAAGGCTCTGAACACAGAGCCTTCATAGCTGAAGTCGCTGAACAGCTCTGTTTTGGTAGTCCACGCCTTACTGAAACCGAGTTCAATTTTGGTCGTCATACCGTTGAACTCGGGATGCATGAAAAAAGGACAGGACTTATTTGTTATGGAAATTACGTATCTCAGGGCAAGCCAAAAGCAGAAGTAGCAAACCCTCAACTGGAACAAGACATCCGAAGCCTGGTTGACCCTGAAAGTCAGGCTGACCCGCAGCTCAGAAATACGTTCTCCTATGCTCGCATAACAGCCAGTGCTGTTCGGAAAAAACTGATTGATGAAAAAGGGTGGCAGGAAGAGCAACTTCCCAAAGAGCGTACTTTCTGCAACATGTTGAACCGTATGGGCTATAAACTTCACAAGGTACAGAAGACCACGCCGGAAAAAAAATCCCGGAAACCGATGCCATCTTTGAAAACGTCAAACAAGTAAAAAGCACCGCAAGCCAGAGAAAGCAGAGTCTTCAGATCAGCATTGATTGCAAAGCAACGGTTAACCTTGGAAATTTTTCCAGAGGTGGTAAAGCAAGAGGAACTGAAGCGGTCAAAGCGCTGGATCATGATATGGCCACCAAATCTTCATGACCGCATTTCCGGTCACCCCGCACAATGAAAATAACGCTCTGCCACAATGCACTTGAGGCAGAGCCTGACAGTGGTCGATGTTTTTGCAGTGGCTTTTAGACCCTGAGTACAAATTGGTTCCTCGCTGTTTGCTATGATAATCAACGGTCTTGGCTTCACAGGACAGTCTCTCCATATGTTCCCTCAGTTCTTCGCCAATAAACCCCTCGACAAACTAATCAGGGGCGGGATTGAACCCGAACACATAAACGACAAAGTACTGGGAAGGGCGCTGGACGTACTTTTTGATCTGGATGTTAGTAAAGTCCATTTCGAGCTGGCTATCAAGGTGGCGAAGCACCTCAAATTACCGTGCGATGCACTGAACCTCGATGGTACAGGGTTTCACGTCGATGGTCGTTATAATTGTGATGACGAAGTGAGCGATGAAGACCTTAATTGTATCCGGCTTTGCAAGGGCTACAGTCGAGACCATCGCCCGGACTTGAATCAGGCCATATTACTTCTGCGTAACTTTTCTACAAACCGCTTCAAAATTAGCAATTAAGACACCGCTTTTCCCTATTGTTGCCTCCAATTGTTATACCTTTGGCGGATCATGATTGCGCATTTCACAAAGCCGCTCCTCACTCATTAACCAGGGCAGATAAGGAGTGAGATCATTAGGTGGCTTCCTGCCATTTATGGCACAAGCCTCAAGATAGGCACCCAGCCAGATTTTTGGATTAATATCCCAAAGCTTTAGCGTCATAAAAACGCTGAATAGAAAAGCGGCTATATCAGCACTCCATACGCTGCCAGAGCCGTAGTAATTCTTCCTGCCAACGACACCTGTGCGCAGTGCTTGCTCTGCAGCGTTGTTATCCATGGGGATACCGGGATCAGTGACAAAGCGGGTCAATCCTTCCCAGTGATTCTGTAGACTTTCGAGCACTTTTTTCGCTCTGACTCGCAGTTTAGGACGATTAAGTTCCTGAACCCTCTGGATTGTCATCTGCTCTACCTGATGTTCAAGCCGTAACTGCTGTGTTGCTAGCTGCTCTGGTTCATCAAGCACTTCAAGTCGCTGACTATTAAGATGATATAAACGACCAATCCTGTTCACCCAGGTGGCGCTCCATTTCTCCAACTCCGGATCACCTCGTTGAGCGTCAATAAAATCCCGCCTGACGTGAGCCCAGCAGAAAGCTAAATTAATAGACACCGCATCATTCGCAAGCTTTTTGTACGCTGAGTATCGGTCACACACCAGCGTTCCAGCCCCGTCACCAATGATCGACTCTGGTACGACAGCCGCACGGGTGTCAGCAATGCTGAAATAAACCGCCTGATCACAGAGAAATACCCAAAGCCAATGTTTGTGAGAACCTGTGGTCTCATGTGCCCAGCTGATCCACCGGGTTTCATCAGCATGCCACTGATCGCTACTGGCGACGAATTCCCGAGTAGCTTCGGCAACCGGCTCAAAAAAGGGCGTTATAGCTTCCAGGCCAAAGGAGATGGTCGCCTGCGACAGTTCCAGTCCCTGAGTCTTATAAGACTCAAGTTGCCTGTTTATGGGGATGCCGTATGCGTACTTATTCAGCAACAGCTCCACCCAGACAGAAATACCAAGCTTTCCTTTGTTGATGAGTCTTGGTGGAGGTGGTGGAGTAGTAATATTGGGCGTTTCAGGGCACTGGCAAGTTTTTTGGTAATGCCTTCGGTGATAACGACGAACGTGAGCCTTAACTTCAACTTCAATTACGTCGCAGCTGTCGTCATTGAAAAAAGACTTGAATGGCCGGTGACAGACTGTACAACACTGTTTGTCCACTGGTAAGTCTACAGACTCATGAACCACTGGCAGGTTGTTGTGAAGATGGCGACCAGAGCCGGGGACTCCGGGCTGGTGACCTCGTTTTCGATTTGAAGGTGGCCGGGTAGTATTGCCACTTTTCTTTGAAGAAGAACTGGTCTTCTCTGATTTACGACCGAAAAGCAAGTGCTTCATGTGTGCCAGTTCTGATTTCAGATCAGCGACCTGGGTGTTCAACCCAGCCATTTCGGCTTTATGCTGAGCGATAAGAGAGGCATTTTTAGCCAATACTTTTTTCTCTCGGCCACAGGCCGCCTTCCACATGGCATGCCAGAGGTTGGCCTGCTGTTTTAGCTGGATGTGTTCCTGCTTGGTGAGGATGACCTGCGAGGTAGCAAAGGGGGCAGACAGTAATGCAGGTGTTGTGCCTGATCCTGAAACATGAGCATTTTGCATACTCTAAAAGTAGACGACTTTGAGCTTATGTTTAGTGGTTTGTAGAAAAGTTACCTCTGGAGGTCGATTTTTTCTCAAAGGCATTCAGGATCTCTGTGGAGAGTAGAGAAGCCAAGGCGTCTTCAGATGTTTGTGCAAACTGCTTCAGACATTGGTCAGCGAGTTTTAGATATTCTGGGCTAGACTTGTTCATGGCTTGCTCGAGGGCTCTGTTAACTTCATCTATTTATAGATGATTTGTTCTTGGGCAAGCCTTTCATGCCAAGGGATTAAGTCTTAAGTCAGTGCCATTGCCCTATAATACTAAATTCATCAGGAAACATTCCGTTATGGTTTTGCTGGTTGCTACCCGTGACATTGAGCCCGAAGAGGAGTTTCGGCTCAATTACGGATCTGCATTCTGGAAGTGTTTTGAGAAAATATTTCCCGATATCAAAAGAGTCATTTAAGCGTAACCGATCATTTAAGGACGTATGGATCATGAATCACCAGGTAGCGGTTATTAAATCACATGGATGGCTTAAGGTTATTAGAAGGGTTCCTCCAAGCATTCAGGTAAATACCCTGTTCATCATAGCTTCGTGCCTGGTTTATATAGTATTTATATCGGTGGTAGCTGGAGAACCAGATCACCACATTTTTGGGGACGTTGATTAATTGGACGTGCATATTACGGTCACAGCTGGCATTGCCGAAATGCTGCCACTTTAGTTTGATGAAAAGTCTTAACTGAGACTCTTTATCTGGTTCATCGCATTTATAATTATAAGCGGTTTGCTCGCTGGAATTTCCAAGCAGGTGATAACCATTGGTATCAAGTCGGTAGGGCCAGATATCGTGCCATGTCATACGCTGCTTGCTAACATTCCAGACGGGTAAGAAGGCTATATAACGGTTGTTCGTTTGCACATCAGGCTCGTCAATTTTGACGGTATTAAATTCTTCAGGCAGGTAGCCCTGGGTGAAAATCCGGTCTATCGCTCTGTCTGTGCACTCCCTTTGCCACCGTTCATTCGGCATGTAGCCACAATAGGCAATGGTTCCCTCTATGTAATCCGCCAGTGTCCCGACTGGTTTTCTAGAGTTGTTTGTTATTCTATGACTGAGAGCAAGAACGATCTGAGCCAGTTCGTCTACGTTCATATTTTCCCAGTAAGTATGGCTCTCATAAAGTAATAGCAGGGAGTGACCATTGAGAGCAACCGTTTTTCTCAAGACGTACATATCTGGATCATTGATGGCGTGGCTCAGTTGCCCAGTCTCTAAATTGGCAGGAAAAACTTTGTATTTTACGACTCGGTGATGCCCTGAAAGCCGATCCATGGTTTTAATGATTTCAAGAGTGGCTGAATCCAGGTATTTAATAAATGAGCAAAGCCTTTTGGAGTATTCATAACTGAGCTGTCCGCATACTACAGGTGTCATCTTATGGTAATGCTTCAGAATTTCTTTAGTCACCATTGCTATGGAGGGTATAGCCAAAAAGCCGAAGCCAACCTTCAGGTATTTTTTTTGACGATAGAGAGCTTTGATTTGTTCCTGAAGGTGTTTATTTTTATCGCTCAGTGTTTGTATTTTCTCATCTTTTTCAGCCAGAGTTGATTCAGATGTAGTTAGCTGTTCTTTCTGGTGAGTCAAAGAGAGTTTCATTTTTATATTTTTATTGTTCAGTTTAAAACTTTTTTCTTTCTCTTTTTCAAGCTCCAGCTGGCCTGTGCTAAGGTCTGACTCAAGCGCTTTTACTTTCAACTTCCAGTTTTCCTTTTCATCATTGACCCCTTTACTGCGTACTTTGTTCAGTTTGATGGAGAGCTGTTCGCTGTTCCTCTGGCTTTCCATGAGCTCCTCTCTTTGTATATTGAAGGCTTTTTGCAAATACGTCAGTTTGCCCTTCTGACTTTTAATAAGTTCCTCTTGCGTGTCGAAGGTTTTTTGCAAAGAAGCCAGTTTACCCTCCAGTGCCTGATTTTGTTCTTTAGACATGAACAGGTCTGTTTTTAATTTATCTCTTTTTATCTGGGCTTCTTTTAATCTTGTCTTCGCTACCTGCTTGAGTTGTGCTATTTCCTGCTCTTTCGTGAGCACTAAGCTGTTGGTTGAGAACTCCTCTGTCTGGGAGCCCGGAATAAGTTGTCTCATGAGGTCGTTGAGCATTGAGACTGAAGGAAAGAGGGCGTTTAAAAGCAGTAAGCGATCTACATGCTTAGACCGACAGTCCGTGGTCGGTCCGCAGCCACGTTTTATACTCTCGTAAACTATTGTTTCAGGCGATAAAAACGGCCCCTCAAGTTTTTGGTTGGCTATGGCAAAATCAAGGCCAGGCAATAACTCTTTATCAAAGCGGTCAAGGCTGAATTCAAGTTTATAGACATTAAAAAACAGACCCGGCCTTGCATCGGAAAATGCAATAGCAAGATTTGGAGTGCGAAGATCTCCCTTTAAGGTATAACCTGTCAGTTTGTCGGTGATAAACTGTACGAAAGTTTCAACATCTGTATCAGGTATCAGTGCGTCAATATCATTTGAAACCGGCAAATTGCCCTTGAACAAAGGATTGTAGCCATAGAAGTGTTTGCGAATGAATGCTCTCACCGCTTCTCCACCAAAATAGCAATGTTCTTCCGAGCCGCAGTAATCATCGAGCAGTTCGTTGATAAGGGAATACAGTGTTTTGCGAGCCTCTATCAACTCTGCAACCTTAGTCTGTTCCTTCATTAACTGATCGAATGCTTTTGGGCTCACTTTGTAAACGTATTCGCTGCCAGCCAATGGCTCACCAATAATGCTGTCATCAGCGTTCAGATAGTTTCTTAAAAAGTGAACCAGGGATTTGCTCATCACGAGGGGCCACTGACTCATTTGAACCAGGTTGACGGGTAATACCTGGGCCAGACCTACAGAGCTTAAGCCACTGATAATCTGATAACTCTCGTCAAGACTTATCTGAATAGTGTCATGGGAGTAGAATGCTTCTGTTACCTGCCAGAGCAGGCTGTTTACTTCCTGATGAGCCAGTTTTGAGTCAGTGTTATGAGCTGAAGGGTTGTTGTCATCGCCGTTGTTTTTATCAGAAACATTATCGTCCTCCTGCGAGTCATGGCGTCTGATTATGTCATTATCCGATTTTGTAGTCTGGCCTGTTCCTGACGTTGACAAAGCTGCAGCGCCGTTTTGTTCCTGGCTTGGAGATGTCGGAACTGACTTACTGTTAGACAACATTAAATTAACGGTCGACAGACTATCACTAAGCCACTTGATATCGTTTTTACTGTGCCACAATGGGGCGGTCAGGCTATTACACCGTTTGTTTACGGACTTTGGGCTTTCTGAAAATAACCCGGAGGCTATTTGTGGCAAACGCCAGTTAAGAATCAGCTCACTAAAACCCTTTAGTGCCTCTGCAGTACTCTTTGCCAATAAGTGTCGGGTTAACCACTCCGGGATCTTTATTCGCCATAGTTTACCTGGACTGGTCTGGCTGACAGGGTCGGGCAGTTGCACGCTGAGCCGTATGGTCTGGCTACCGGGTTGGGCAGCATTCCATACCACACGCATAGCAGGTGTTATGTCTTTCTGGTTAAGACGTTCTATCCAAAAAGTGCTTTTATCTCTGCCCAGCAAAAACTCGTGGGTTGCGTTTCTGCCATCCAGAATGGTTGCAGAGAGCCTGATGTTGTCATTATCGTTCTGGAGCACACTGAGATTTGCCACTTTGTCAGTACTGACCAGTGGTTGATTGAGTGGCGTATTGGTTCCTGACAGTTCGGCCAGATAGCCAATCAGGGCAGAGAGTCCGCCAGACAGATTCTTTTCAACATGGAATGAAGGGTCGAGGGCTATTTGGGGAAGATTGCGGTGTCTGGGTTTTCCCTCACTGGTTATGGTGGACGTCTCCTGTGCTGGCGGTGAAAATTTCGAAAAGCCCGCTTTAGGAGCAAGACAATGAACAATCCACGGATGCAGCAGTGAGTACTGGTAAGGCCTGTTTAAATAGCTAAGCACCCACCCAAACTGTTGCACCATCTTTAGGGTCAGAGGTGCTAACGGTTCGTATCCATTGTAATGCTGGACAGCAGCGGGCAGCATTGCTGCAAAAGAGGCAGCTATCTGAATCACTGCGGCTTGGCCTATGACGGTCAAATCCAGCGGAACCTGTATGATTATTCCCTGAGCCTGCAGGTCAAAGGAGTCAGGCTCGTCTTGCGACCTGTCCGGTTCAGCAAAAGCGGATAGCGACAGGCACCACAATAAAATCAAAAAGCCTGATTTCAAAAAAAAACCTGCCTAAATTTGTTTTGTACCACTACAGCACTCATTTGTTATGTTCAGATTTTGCCTGTCGTAACTGGCTGCCCAGTCAATACTGAAACCCAGCACTAACCTTAAAATTATTCACTCTGGCATTTTTACCCAGAGTGTATAGCACTGTACTGGCATCAGCGCCATTGAGTCATTCAGTAGCAGGGTGTGAATCAACACGGTAATCTATTATTTATCTTCTGTTACAGGCAATTGAAAAATTGTCTTTCTACCCCCGGGAGAAAAATGACAGTGCTTAACTTTGTGACTGCTGACAAGACTCTATCCAGCCGGATGCCACTCCTGAATACCGGTACGCCGGAGAGTAAACGACAAGAAATACTTAATTATTTCTGCCAGACCTATGATGTTTACGACCGCCTTTTTGAAGTCCTTGATAGTGATGAAGCCTGGTACATGAAAGCCATTTCACTGCGTCATCCCCTGATTTTTTACTACGGACATACGGCGACTTTTTTTGTCAATAAACTCATCGCCGCCCGACTGATTGAAAACCGGATTGATCCGGATATTGAAGCCATGATGGCTATTGGCGTTGATGAGATGTCCTGGGATGACTTGGATGATAAAAACTACGACTGGCCTGCTGTTGAGGCATTGCAAGCCTATCGGCAAAAAGTGCGTGCAATGGTGTGTGAGTTTATCAGGGGGATGCCGCTGGAGATTCCGGTTCAATGGGACAGCGCCGCCTGGCTGATTCTGATGGGGATAGAGCATGAGCGTATTCACCTGGAAACGTCCTCGGTACTTATTCGACAGCTACCGCTTTCTTGTCTGAACAATAATGGATCGTGGCCGGTCTGCAACGAAACCGGAGCCGCCCCGGAAAATACGCTGGTGGCTTTGAACGGAGGCAAACTGAAACTGGGCAAATCTTACGATGATCCGTTGTATGGCTGGGATAATGAGTATGGTTCACAGGAGGTCGACGTAGCGCCCTTCAAGGCCAGTGAGTATCTTGTCAGCAATGGTGAGTTTCTCGCATTTTTAAACGCCGGTGGCTACGACACCGAACGCTGGTGGACGGATGAAGGCTGGGCATGGGCAACCTTTGCTAAAGCAAGGCATCCTGAATTCTGGGTAAGAAAAGAAGATTGCTGGCACTACCGAACCCTCCTGGAAGAGATTGACATGCCCTGGAACTGGCCGGTAGATACCAACTGCCATGAAGCCCAGGCGTTTTGTCGCTGGAAATCGGAAGTCACGGGAAAATCGATTCAACTGCCTACGGAAGCCGAATGGTATTGTCTCAGGGGGCAGATTGACACTGACCTGCCTTACTGGGAGCAGGCTCCCGGTAATATCAATCTTGAATACTGGTCTTCAGCCTGCCCGGTAGACCAGTTTCGTAACGGTAACTTCTGCGACATTATCGGTAATGTCTGGCAATGGACCCGTACCCCGATTGATGCTTACGAAGGCTTTCGTGTTCACCCTTATTACGATGACTTTTCTACCCCGACCTTTGACAGCAAACATAATCTGATTAAGGGAGGCTGTTGGATATCCACGGGCAATTATGGCATTAAAGACTCACGTTATGCGTTTCGACGCCACTTTTTTCAACATGCCGGTTTTCGTTATGTGGAGTCGACTGCTTCAGATCAGGAAACCATTAATCCTTATGAAACCGATACGCTGGTCTCCCAGTACCTTGAATTTCATTTCGGCCAGGAATATTTCGGGGTCAGCAATTACCCGAAACGCTGTGCAGAACTGTGTCATCGCCTGATGGGGAGCCGCCCGATGACCCGCGCGCTTGATCTGGGCTGTTCGGTAGGGCGCAGCAGTTTTGAGTTGGCCCGCTGGTTTCAGCATGTTGACGGCATCGATTTTTCGGCACGGTTTATTTCAGCCGCTGCTGAGTTACAGAAAAACGGTAAAATCCGTTATTTCACCCCGACAGAAGGTGAGCTGGGAGAGTTTAAGGTCGCCAGCCTGAAGGTTATGGGGCTGGATACCACAGACGTTAACCGGATTCTGTTTACCCAGGGCGATGCCTGTAACCTTAAGCCGAAGTACTGCGATTATGACCTTGTATTTGCAGGCAATCTGATTGACCGGCTGACCGAACCGCTGGTTTTTCTGGGAAATATCCACGAACGCATTCGCCCCGGAGGGTTTCTTGTACTGACTTCTCCCTATACCTGGCTGGAAGACTATACCCACAAAGATAAATGGCTGGGCGGCATTCGTGAAAATGGTGAAGCGCTGGATACCTACTCTGCCCTGAAGCGGGTGCTTAGCCTGCATTTCGAAGAAGTGCAGCCCCCGGTGGATATTCCGTTTGTTATACGGGAAACCGCCAGAAAGTATCAGCACACGGTGGCTCATTGTACGGTGTGGCGTTGTCGCTAGAAGCCGCTTTTGGCTTTTAGCTGTTGGCTTTTAGCTGCCTGACCAACAGCCAACAGTTAACAGCTAACCGCTAACTGTTTCCCTGAATTATCATGACGGCTGGCCGATGCCTTTCAATAGGATCTACCAGAGGGGAGACATTATGAGCAGGGAAGCGAACAAAGCCGTTCTCACAATGACCGAATCCACCCAGGGGGAGTATCTGATCCGGGTCACTCAGGGAGGGAGTGTCATTTTTGGTGATGTTATTCTGCGATTGCCAACCGGTCTCAGCACCAGCCTGCAGACTGAGTTGGCCTCTTCACTGGCGAATGCTGTTCTGCGCCATATCAGCAATGCCGACAAAACCGCGATGGAGGAAGTGCAGCAACTCTTTTCTGACTGGGGTTGTTTTGACGTTATTGACGAAGATTGCCTCTGAAATTCATTCCGTCAGTGACCCGTCCGGTCACTGACCATTAACCTTTTCTGTCCATATCGCTTACACTCTTAACCGACTCTCTGAACAAAACCAATAACATCCAATCCTTTTGAGAAGGTGTCTTATGTCCCGGTCAGATAACATCGTCATTGTTAATTGCGCCAGAACGCCCATGGGCAGTTTTCAGGGTTCCCTGTCAGGACTGTCTGCCCCGGAACTTGGGCTGGAGGCTGTACGTGCCAGCCTTGCGCGCAGCGGGGTTGATGGTCGCCATGTTTCAGAACTGATTATGGGTTGTGTTTTATCCGCCGGGGTAGGGCAGGCGCCTGCCCGGCAGGTTTGTCGGGGCGCAGGTTTGCCCGATTCAATCCCCTGTACAACCGTTGATAAAGTCTGTGGTTCCGGCATGAAGGCCGTGATGACGGGGTGTGCGCAACTGCTAACAGGGGAGTCTGATATAGTGGTGGCGGGTGGAATGGAAAGCATGTCCAACGCCCCCTATCTTCAGAAAAAAGTCCGGCAGGGGCTAAGAATCGGACACGCCGACCTTCAGGACTCCATGTTTACCGATGGGCTTGAAGACGCTTATGACAGGCAGTTGATGGGCGTCTTTGCGGAACAGACGGCGATTCGCTTCAAGGTGAGCCGGGAAGCCATGGATGATTTCGCCATTGAATCACTGGAAAGGGCGCAGCAGGCCATAGCTAACGACTGGTTTACCAATGAAATTACGCCCGTTGACGCAGGAAAAGCTGGTCTGGTGAAGGTGGATGAACAACCCGGAAAAGCCCGGGTCGACAAGATTCGAAAACTTCGGCCCGCCTTTGCGGCTGAGGGTTCTGTTACTGCCGCAAATTCCAGCTCAATCTCTGACGGTGCCGCCGCTTTAATTTTGATGCGAGAGTCAGACGCATTGGCCCGGGGGCTTCAGCCCGTGGCAAGAATTCATGGGTTTACCAGTCATGCCCGTATCCCAGCCGAGTTCACTATTGCCCCGGTAACTGCCATTGAGCAACTGCTGGGCAAGGTGGGCTGGTCTGCCGACCAGGTGGACCTGTTTGAAATCAATGAAGCCTTTGCCGTGGTCACTCTGGTGGCTATGCAGAAGCTGGGTTTGCCCCACAGTAAGGTCAATGTCTTTGGCGGAGCCTGTGCGCTGGGACATCCACTGGGAGCCAGCGGCGCACGTATTATGGTCACCCTCATCAATGCCTTACAGCAACGGGGTGGCAAGCGGGGGGTCGCTTCGCTGTGTATTGGCGGTGGAGAAGCCACTGCGATTGCGCTGGAGTTGATTCATTCGTCGTAATGCGCATAATCAGCGTCTAATTTTTTATTGATAAGTGAGATGTCACATGGCAGTCGCCAGTGCAAGACATATTCTGGTAAAAACCAGAGAAGAGGCTGAAAAGCTCAAGAAACAGCTGGACAAAGGGGCTGACTTTGCCCAGCTGGCAAAGAAGCACTCTACCTGTCCGTCAGGTAAAAAGGGTGGCGACCTGGGCGAGTTCCGCCCTGGTCAGATGGTCAGGGCTTTTGACGATGTGGTGTTCAAAAAAGAGGTGCTGAAAATTCATGGGCCAGTGAAAACCAGTTTTGGTTTTCACCTGATCCAGACCATTTACAGAAACTGATTCTGATTTATAAGGCAGTAGCGTCAGTGATTTCGCAGGCTTTGGATTGCTCAGACGACTGTTCAGGAGCCTGTGAACCCAGGGCGACCAACCGTAACTGACCCACATGAGTGCGCTGTTGTTTCCGGCGCTGCTTTTCCGAACGCATAAACAACGTGATTTCAGCGTTAACCGCTTCTTTCAGCTTTACCTTGCCCGCCGTTTTGCCATCCAGGTCGATGCGGCTACGTCCGGGCTTGATGGACATCAGGTAACGTTCCTGAGACGTAAACAGTTTTAATGCACTTTTAATGATGGGCAGAGGGAACTCGCCGGTCTGTTTCATTTCATTATGAATGCCGACTTTCAGTGGTCTGGGTGAAGACACCCGAAAGGCTTCCGGCCACCGTTCACGAACCATTCTCAGAGCTTCTGATTTAGATACTTCTTCAGGGTTTTGAGGGGGTTGACTGGTATCAGTTGAGGCGTTTTGCGCTTCCATGTGGGTTTCTCTGCTGACTGACTGGCTCAGAGTGGTATTGTCCGGCTCTGATAAGGATTCGTTCAGGTTTTCAGTTGTACATTCGTACTGCATTGTCTGTTTCTGTTTGACGTTAAATAAGATGCTAGTGAATATCAATGGCACAGGATTTCAGATCCTGTAATGAGGTGACTTCCAGAGCCTGCTCATGGGTAGACTTTAAATACACCGGGGGTGCCAGACCCGCGTCAAAAGCCTGCTTCCAGCGCATGGCGCACAGACACCAGCGGTCGCCTGCCTGAAGTCCGGGGAAATCAAACTCCGGTTTCGGTGTAATCAGGTCATTGCCCTGCAACAGGGAATATTCCAGAAAGTCTTTGGTCATACGGGCGCAGACCAGATGTAATCCAGGATCGTTTTTGGTGGCATGACAATAGCCGTCCCGAAAAACACCGGTGGTGGGATTGAAACAGCAGGGCTGCAATGGTTCCCCAAGTACATTCTTCTGATCGCTGGTTTCCGCTTTCATAACCGTATCCCCTTGGTAACGGCCACACTATAGCCTGACCGTCGTCGAAACAGAATGCTTCAGGGCATTTTTCTGGTGACTATTTTCTGATTATGGAGTGACGTAGGTTGGAGTTATCGAAAATTTGCGTACCTCCCCCAACAGGACGGTAGGGGAGGGTATCAAAGGGACAGGGCTAGTTTACAGAAGCAGCAGACACTGATCCTGTTACTTTTTTCATTACTCGTTCCCGCACCGTTTGCAACAGTACGTAGATAACCGGTACAACCAGCATTCCGAGGAAGGTCGCGGATACCATACCGCCACAGGCTGCCCAGCCGATAGACTGTTGGGCTGCGTAACCGGCGCCGGTAGAGAACATCAGTGGGAACAGGCCGAAGACAAAGCTCAGGGCTGTCATCATCACCGCACGGAAACGCATCCGGGTGGCGGTGACGGCAGCGTCAACAATCCCGTAACCTTCTTCTTCCCGCAGTTTTTTAGCGAACTCCACAATCAGGATGGCATTACGTGCTGACATGCCCACCAGTAGCACCATGGCAATCTGCACATAAAGGTTCACGTCCGTACCCATCAGGAAGACGATACCCAGTGTACCCAGCGCAGCGGTAGGTACCGACAGAATGATACAGAGGGCGATCACCCAGGATTCATACTGCGCGACCAGCAGCAGATAGGTAAACAGAATGGCGAGAGCGAAAGCGATAACCGCTGAGTTACCGGCGGCCAGCTCCTGTTTGGTCAGACCGGCCCATTCAATTTCATAACCCGCCGGCAGTGCCTCTGCGGCTTCTTCCACCGCTTTGATGGCGTCACCGGAGGAGTAGCCCGGTGCCGGGTAGCCATTAATGTTAACTGCCTGGTTAAGGTTGAACTGTTGCAGAACCTGGGGGCCAAACACGACGGTCGGTGTAACAATACTGCTGATATTGATCAACTCACCATGCTGGTTGCGAACGGTCAGAACATTGAGGTCTTCAATATACTTCCGGGTTGTCTGTTCCGCCTGAACGAACACAAAGAAGTTACGACCGTTCATGTTGAACTTACCGGAATACGCTCCTGCAAACTGCGCCTGAATGGTATTGAATACCTGATCCATTTGCAGCCCCATCATCTTGATTTTCTCGCGGTCGATTTCAAGCTTGATATTCGGGGTGTTGGCGGTAAACGTGGTGTAGGCGCCTACCACCCGCAGGTCCGCGTTGATCTTTTCGATAAAGGCATAGGACGCTTCAGCCAGTTCCACCGGATCACGGGCCTGAGTGTCTTTGAACATCAGGTCAAAACCCGCCACCAGACCCAGCTCAGGAATAGCCGGAGGTGGGAATACCATACCAAACACCTTATCTTCCGCGTCCAGAATCCCCTGGGTTTGTCCCAGTACCGACCACAGGCTCAAAGCCTCAATACCCTGACGCTTTTCGTAGTCGTCCAGGGTGATCAGCATCAGGCCAGCGTTAGGGCCGGTAGAGTTGGTGATCAGGTTAAAGCCTGCCACGGTTACCACGGATTTTATGCCTTCAATGCCGCGCATCTGGTCAGACAGAGTTTCCAGCGCACTGTCAGTACGGTGCAAAGCGGAACCGTCAGGCAGCATCACTACGGCGAACAGGGTGCCTTTGTCTTCATCGGGAAGAAAACCGGTGGAGGTCTGGTTGCCCAGCAGCCAGATACTGCCAAACAGACCGAGAATCAGCGCCGCCGACATAAACAGACGGCGGCCAAAGAAGCTGACCAGGTGTCCGAAGCCGTCACGGGTCTGGTTAACGCCTTTGTCGAATACCCGGTACAACCAGATTTTCTTGCTTTCGCCCTGCTTCATCAGCAGCATGCACAGAACCGGCGTCAGCACCAGGGCGACCACTGTTGACACGACCACCGCCGCAGAAATAGCGATACCAAACTGGCCGTAAAGAATCCCGGTCATGCCCGGCATGAACAAGGTTGGGCCAAACACCGACAGCAGTACCAGCATAGAGGCGATGATCGGGCCGGTCACTTCTTCCATGGACTTCAGAACCGCATCCCGGACGGACAGGCTAGGATCGTCTTCCCACAGGCGCTCGACGTTCTCGATAACGATGATGGCAGCGTCCACCACGATACCGATAGCCAGGATCAGGCCAAACATGGAGACAATGTTGATGGTCATGCCGGAGGCCAGCATGATGGCAAAGGTGGTGATCAGCGATACCGGAATACTGGCGATGGTAATCAGGGTAACCCGCCAGCTTTGCAGGAACAGCATGGTGATCAGTGTCACCAGTATCAAAGCGTCGCGCAGCGTTTTGAAGATATCGTTGATGGCCGCTTCTACGAACACGGTGCCGTCGTAAGGGATTTCGATAGCAAGCCCGTCAGGCCGTGGTGTGTTCGCCAGGAACTCCTTGGCAGCCTTACCCACTTCCATGGCGTTAGAGGTGGGGGAGCGATACATGAAGACCGTCGTCGCTGCCTGGTTGTTGTAGTAGGAGTTGGCCATGTACTGCACAGAGCCCAGCTCAACCCTGGCGACGTCTTTTATCTTGATGATGCCGGTGGAGTCAGCGCGGATAATAACGTTCGCGAAGTCTTCGGGCTCTTGCAGCGCGCTGTCGACCTTGAAGGTATATTCCCAGGAGTTGTCGCCTTCGCTGGGGGAAAGACCGGCGCGCCCGGCAGCCAGAATCTGGTTCTGTTCTAACAGGGCGGCCTGAACTTCATCCACCGTCATGGACAGGGCGTTCATTTTCTGAGGGTCCAGCCAGATGCGCATGGAGTAGTTCTTTTCACCCAGAACCATGACCCTGGATACGCCGGAGATTCGTTGCAGTCCTTCCTTCAGGCTCATGGACGTCCAGTTGGACAGTTCGATATCATCCATACGACCACTGTCGTCACGTACCGAAAAGGCCATCAACATCCCCGACGACACTTTTTCCACCGTAACACCATAACGGCGTGCGCCTTCCGGCAGGTTGGATACGGTTTTATTGACCCGGTTCTGCACCAGGGTCACGGCCCGGTCAGCGTCCAGCCCGATTTCAAACTGGATTTCAAGGCCGTAGGAACCATCGTTGCCGATGTTGGACTTCATGTAAGTCATGCCTTCCACGCCGTTGACCTCTTTCTCGATCAAAGTGGCCACAGACTTCTGCATAACATCCGTCGAGCCACCATCCATGGTGACGTAAACCATAACGGTGGGAGGAGCCACGTTGGGGTACTGGCCGACCGGCAGCACTTTCAGGGCAATGGCACCAACGATGGTCATGAACAGGGCGACGACAATCGCAAAGTTCGGTCGGTTAATGAAAAAGCGACTCATCCTTCACCACCCTCTACCAGGTTTGCTTTCACTTCCTGTCCCGGGTAGAGCTTGATGGTGCCACTGACGACCACCAGGTCATCCTTCTGCAATCCGTTAACCAGTTCACTGGTTTCATATTTACCCAGTGATTGCACCCGTTTCTGCTCCAGAATGCCGTTGTTAGCGACATAAACATATTGCCCCTGGCGGTCGCTCAGAACAGACGACTGAGGCACAGTGATATTGCCTTCACCATTGTTATTGCTGAGGGTGACTTTGCCGAAGTGTCCGTCCAGCAACTGTCCCTCATTGTTAAACCGGTAGCGAACCCTGAGGGTACTCTTGGTAGGATCAATGGCACCGTCAATGGCAAACAGCTGACCGGACTGGCTGTAGTTGGCACTGTCAACGCTCAGATGTGCTGACAGCGTATCAACGGCTTGCAGAAAACGGTCATTGCTGGGCAGTTCAACAATGGCATCAATTTTTTCGTCATTGATGATGTCGCACACATGTGAGCCTTCCGTCACGTGTTGCCCCTCATCCAGATACAGGTTGATAACTTTACCGGCAGCTTTCGCCCGGATTCTGGTACGTTCCAGTGCCAGGGCGGCTCGTTGCTCATTGACTTCGGCCAGCTCTTTGCTGGCTGTTGCCTTGATAAACTGGGTTTCTACCTGCTCAAACCGGGACTGGGACATGCCCCCGCTTTTGTAAAGCTTACTGGACCGTTTCAGTTCGTTTTGCGCTTCACGATAATTGGCTTTTGCCAGGTCGAGGTTGGCTTCACTCTCTCTATGGTTTAGCTGGTAATCGCGGTCATCCAGTTGAACGATCACATCCCCAATGCTGACGTTCTGTCCGTTGCGTACCATTTTCTCAACGACAGCCCCTGAGGTCTGCGAAATAAGCGTAATCCGCTGCGCAGCCGTCAGTGATGTGCTGTAAGTTTTTTGCTGGAAAATGGGGCGGTATTCTGCCTTGATCACAGAAACATCCGTTGTTGCGGCGCTTACCGCTGGCAGTGCGCATATTGGCAGAGCGCACAGCAGTGCAACCATTCTGGCCTTAGACATAAACTTCCTTATGATATTTGTGTAAGCAAAGGTAAAGCAGTCGGTAAATAATACAGGGCTTTTTTTACTGAATATTGACCTGTATCTATTTACTGCTGGAAAATCAGATAGTTGGAAAGAAAATTGCGTGCTTACAGCTTGTGCTGCCTAAATAGCAATCACTGATTAATGTTTTTGCATTTCCTTTGCTGGCAGGAACATCATAGGTGTCAGCACCTGATTGGGTTTGATGGTTTTAGCGGCTTGTAATCTTTTCAGCTGATCAATGTCTCTGAAGTACCCCTGTTTAAGGCGACTGATATCACGAATCTCCCAGTTGCTGTTGGCTCCCGTCACCCTGCTTCCGCCCTGAATGCGCCCGGTACTGATGAGTACCGGCAGAAACAGGCTGACATTGGCATGAAGTAGCAGACTCTGGTTATCACGCTCCCGGCAGATGACCTTCACGGACTGTCGACCAGGAGCCAGTAATGTCACTAGCTTTATTTCCGGAGTGTCCGGGCATAAGGGCAGCTTTATACGCTTTGGGGGGGACTCGACACTGACTTTAAAATAAGAGGCTTCCAGAGAGTCAGCCAGCTCTTTCGCACGGGCATTCAAAAACAGTGTTGAGGCATGAACAGCCTGGGAGGAAAAGCTTTCCGATCTGCAATTGCCTGCCAGTAACAGTGACACCGACAAAAGGAAGAGTAGTCGAAAAGAGCGGGTAACAGACGGCATGACCCTTTCTGCATATTGACCGGTAGATGGTCAGTATAGTAGCAGAGAATCTTCGATATAAGGGGAGTGGCATATCAAACTTTACCGGAGTATCTTTCCTGCTCCCTCTGTGATTGATTGTACATATCATGTCCAGCGTTAATGTCACCTCTGAATGCAAACACCTCATTATCTACGCAGACAACGGACCTGAAAGTAACAGCCACCGAACCCAGTTTCTTTTCAGAATGGTTGAGTTTGCCAAAAAAGCGGGGCTGAAGACGGCTGGTTTACTACCCTCCCTGCCACAGCAAATACAATCCGATTGAACGAGGCTGGTCTTATCTCGAAAAACATTGGAATGGGAGCCTTCTGAACACAGTAACGTCTGTTTTGGAGTGGACAAAGACAATGGTATGGAAATGCATGAACCCGATAGTGAAGCTACTTGATCAACCGTATCAAAAAGGTGTGAGACTGAGTAAACAAGAATTAGCTGAAATACAGCCTCACATCATTCGCCACCCTGAGTTAAAGAAATGGGGTGTGACAATTGTTCCGGAGCCGGTAAATTATTGATTATCGCTCCCCTCAGTGGTTGAAAATAGCTGCACAATTCATAGTCAGAAGCTGGGGCTGGTATTACATATCGGGTATCACATTGAATACTCCCCATTTACCACCAATCATGTCTGAATATTCTCTCATGAATAGTCCATACATATGCTGTATAAAACTGGACTCATCGGAGTACTGGAATAAACCTTGATTGGCATCAAACATTTGCAGGGTCTGATTTTCATATCTTATGGCCACTAAATGACCGTTACCAACAGGTGGCAAAAAACACAATAATGTATAACCGGACCTGTTTAATAGCTGGGTAATCATTTCTGGTGGAATGGGTCCTGATCCTAGGGCTCCTCCACGAGCCTTCAGGTTCTGACTTTGGAGCAAGGAAAGAATATAGGGAAGTACAGCGTTTCCTTTGCTACAACCAGGTATACTCCTTGCCCCGCATGCTCCCTGTACGATTGCCATCAAATGTTCCGGGCCAAGCTCGGCAGCACTTAGAATGCCTCTGTCATTGGAGGCAATACTTTTTTTCAACCATATCACCGTAGTAGCCGCACATAATCCCACCGTCCTCCCCAATCTTACAGAGGGTTTAATATACGCACGGCCACCACTCCATACTCCATACCAGCGAACACGCGCAGAATGTGTGTTGGTCATTGTGAAAATTTTGGTTACCACTGTGAATTACCTCGCAGAAAAGCCGTCTTAATCAACTCCGACAGGCTCCTGGCGTTGCCGGAAAAAGGGAAAAAAGTACTTGAGAGCCTGAAGGTCCTATTGACGGTCAGACTGCTCAGGGGAAAACGCCAGTGGGTGTGACCCGCATTAATCATTTTCTTATGCAAACATCAACTCTGTACTATCAATCTTAATTTAACTGATAATTATTATCTTTATAAAATTATGACTCTTTGCCTGACCGGTTTTATTGCATATTCGTGCTTATTTATACGACTCTGGAATTGTAAAAACAGTTTTCCCGACTGTCACTCCACATCGTGTCAGCCAAAAATGCAGGCATTGCGATAGGCATGCTGATACAAGGGAGTTACAGAGTGGATGCTCTGACTATCCGTAACGGTCTGTCTGTCTGCGGGCAAAGTCCATAAGCTTGTTTTTCCATTCTGCCAGTCGCTGTTTGTCCTGTGTTTTAGCTTGTTTAGATAGCTCAGCGAGCTTTTCCCTGAACTGTTCATTTTTAGCTTTAATCGATGCGTCCAGCTCCTGCGTTAAGGTTGCCATCTTTTTTTTCCAGACTTTTTTGGTTATAGATGCCGATGTGTCTTTGTATTTTTGATTTTGTAATACGTTGTAACTTGATTCCAATGCCTCTATGGTGTGCTTGTGTTCCTGCTTTTCGGTGGCGATCTGCTCACGGGTGTCTGAACCGATTAAGGATACCTCATCAGCCAGTTGCTCAAACTCCCCCAGAATGTCTTCAACACAATGGCCTTGCCGGATTTCTCTGAAGGTCATTGATATCAGGTCAAGCAACGCTTTTTGCGCTTCAGCCTCGACAGGAACTTTGCTGGCAGCTGCCAGTGTACGCTCCATCATAGTCAGGCTGTTGAGTTCGGTCTCTGAAGCGCTTTCAATCATTGGTACGCACTGAAGAATTTCCTGAAAAATGGTCAGCATATGTGCGCAACATTCCTGGGAAGCCAGCCCCTGAGTCCTGCATGCCTGGAAATCTTTGACAAGGTTTCTGAATCGATTTATCAAGTCATGTTTGCCGGTATATTGATCATCGCTCTTGGCTATTTTCAAAATGTTAACCAGCAGATCCGCGAACTGATCAACGATCATGCTACTGGCCTGTAGATCGTCACCCGATCCAAAGTCGATATTTTGATCGTCCCGTTTGATAGCCCCTAAATTGACAAACCGCCCGGGCAGGCTGGATGGACTCATCAAAATGGTTCTGATATTGTGCGCAATGCATTCAAAGGGGGTTCTGGGGCTAAAATCCAGATACCCCCCACCAAGTTTCCGCTGTTTTAACTCATGGGGTATATGGCGATTAAAAAAACTTCCCATGATGCCCATCTGTCTGACTATCCTGAATCGCTTATTTGTATCTTCATGCTGTCTGGACTTCTCCGGGCTGTCCGGCAATGGTGCTGCTGTACATTCATATAACGTCGTGACCATTGGTTTGAGTGCTTTAGTTGCCACCTGGCCGAGTGATTTTTCCCTGATGGCGCGATGAATATCTTCAGGATTGAGAGGGTTGGTGTATTCGCCTGATGGACATGGCGCAATAGAGTGTTTCGATGATTGAGGTTGCAAATCCGGCGGTAGCTTATTTCTCAGGCTTGTTGTTGATTTTGATCGTCTTATTGTTATGCGCGACGGTATGTTTCGTTTCACAGGGACTGGAGCGATTACTTCAGAGTCCTCAGTCGTCGTTGTATGGTCAAGGCCTGATGTCGAGCGAGAGAGTTGACGAGCATTAATCAAGAAACCTTTAGGGCTCTCTTGCTGAGGGGATTCCTGACTACGTAAGCCCGTTGTTTGATGAGTATCTTTTTTCTTTTCAACGTTATCTGGTTGTTGCTCGTGGTATTCTGTAACGATTGATTCAGGAGACGTTATCAGTATTCGTGGTATTCCAAATTGAGAAGCATCCATGCCAAAGGTTCCTTAAATTAACGATTCCCTTTTGACAACAGCTGTTATCGTTTTACTGCCTGAATCACTAACCAGAGTGTTAGTGGTAATAACATCTTTGCCATAAAAAAAAGCGGTCATGCGCTCAGTGAAAGGCCGCTTTTTTGTTCAGGGCTGTTTATGGCTAGTTAAATGAAGAGTTAAATGAAGCGTTAAATGAACGTCACATAAACAGGATCAGGTGCGGCATACCAACCATGAAGGAGCCCATTATCGGGATGGAGGTACGCTTGACCAGATCAAACGGTGATACTTTGGCGATACCGGAACAGGCGATGACGACCCACCTGTGTCACACCAATCTCGAAGGCGGCTGGAGACGCGCACAGAGCAGCGTTGAATATAGTAGCAGAGAATTTTCGATATAAGACGAAGGTTTGACGATAAGTGACGTGCATTGGCATGCTGATACAAGGGAGTTGCAGAGTGGATGTTCTGACAAGGGTTCTGAATCGATTTATCAAGTCATGTTTACTGGTGTATTGATCATCGCTTTTGGCTATTTTCATATTGGAGAAGACTTTTCCGGGCTCACTGCCGCAATCCCGTCTATCATTGAATGTTACTTATACAGCTTGAAGTGAAAGGATTAACTCTGTGTTTTTTGTGCCGCACACAGGAGTATCAAGCATGCCGGATTTCATCTGTAATGAGTGTGGGAAAGCTCTCGCAAATGCGAACTCTCTCAGAGTTCATAAGCGAACCCACAGTAGTGAGCAGCGTTTTCAGTGCGAGATATGTAAAAAGGGTTTTTCTCGTTCCGATAGTTTCGCTGAACATATGCGTACCCATACCGGTGAAAAACCTTTTCAATGTGATGTATGCGGCAATACTTTTGGAAATAGAAGAACCCTGTCTCGGCACATGCTAATCCATACCGGTGAAAAACCTTTTTCATGCCCTATATGCAGCAAGGTTTTTAGAGCTCAGGGAACCCTGTCCTGGCACATGCTAGTCCATACCGGTGAACGTCCTCATAAGTGTCTGCCATGCGGTACTTCTTTTTCTCTATTAGGCAATCTTAGCAAACATAACAAGAGCGTTCATAACGAAAACGCACCCTTTCAGTGTGAAACATGCGGTTATCGTTTTAGTCGACAGTTCTATCTTTCCAGACACCACCGCCAGGCAGGACACCCATCCGGATCAACAACCCAGTCCACCACTGTGCATACGCACACGGAACCAGAGGGAGAGGTAACCGTAACAACCCAAACCCAAGAATCGCCAAACAATAAGACAATCATAAGCACCGTCAAATCCCCGCTAGGAACTGCCTATGTAGTCACTGAATGCAGATCTACAAACATCACAACAACGGCAACACAGGGATCAGGACTAGTGACTGCGAATACTTATCCAAACGTTCCGGATTCTGGCCAGGGATCAGGACTAGTGACCGCGAATACTTATCCAAACGTTCCGGATTCTGGCCCTGAAAGAATTTTTGTAGATGAGTCAGGCCCTGAACTATCGGGGGGTTACCTCCCGTCAGGTTCCCAACCTGTGAACAGAGCCCGTCCCAGTGATCCCCCTGATGTGACCAATGTACAAACATCGCCTGTTGGTAAAAGAGTTGACATACCAAATGTCCGTAAAAGGGTCTGTCTTGGGGGTTCCGCCCCAAGCGAGCCACCCAAAAAAATTAAAGTTGAAGTTATTGATGAAGATTCCTGGAGTGAAAGCAGTGTAGCTCGACCAGGTCCATCTTCTTCTTTTACTGATTCCGATGTAAGCGGGAGTTCTGATAAAGAGCCTCACCTCGATTCATCTGGTGAGGTTGTGTTAGTGAAATCAGAGCTGAAGACCGGTGTTTTATCCAGGCAGCACCGCTTCGATAACAGAGCACCGATTTGGCATGCAGAGCCATCTGTAAAAAAGGAAATTGATGAGGCTCCTCGAAAGAAACGATCAAAAATGGATTTTGATAGTATTGGGGTCCCTAAAAATAAAAAAATAAGGAATGAAATAAATGCCGCTATTGATCAATATAAAAAGCTGAATGTTGATGATAGAGAGTCCTACCTTAATGCAAGGATGAGAATAAATAAGAATGACGGTTCGGTTTTCCCAGGGCTTAAAGGCCAGAATGAAGTTATTGCAGCAAAAAATATTCAACAGTGGGAGGTTCTGGGGCATTATGCGGGTGAACGGCTGTCTGACAACACTTATGCACAGGGCGCGCAGGCGGCAGGCGCATCATTGCGAAAAATTGATTCCTATAGCTATGGTCTCAGTTCACGCAGTTCAAATGAGTTTATATCAGGTTTCAGGCAGGGAAATATCACCACTTGTATAAACAGTTGCACGACCTATGATGGAACTGACAGGTCTTTGCCAGAAAAAAATGTCTCTTTTATTGACCATTATCATAAAGAGGATAACGTCACTATCCCCTTTGTTATTGCTTTAAAGCCTATCAAGGCGGGAGATGTCATCTGGATAGATTATGGTAAAGAATATTGGGATGTAATGAATAGCCCCATAGAGGTTGACTCCGATTAAAGCCGTTGAGCCGGTTGTGTAATGGTATGATTTTAGCCGCGTTGAATATAGTAGCAGAGAATTTTCGATATAAGACGAAGGTTTGACGATAAGTGACGTGCATTGGCATGCTGATACAAGGGAGTTGCAGAGTGGATGTTCTGACAAGGGTTCTGAATCGATTTATCAAGCCATGTTTACCGGTGTATTGATCATCGCTTTTGGCTATTTTCATATTGGAGAAGACTTTTCCGGGCTCACTGCCGTAATCCTGTCTATCATTAAATGTTACTTATACAGCTTGAAGTGAAAGAATTAACTCTGTGTTTTTTGTGCCGCACACAGGAGTATCAAGCATGCCAGATTTCATCTGTAATGAGTGTAGGAAAGCTTTCTCAAATGCGAACTCTCTCAGAGTTCATAAGCGAATTCACAGTGATGAGCCGCTTTTTCAGTGCGAAGTATGTAAAAGGGTTTTTTCCCGTTCCGATATTCTCACCGAACATATGCGTACCCATACCGGTGAAAAACCTTTTAAATGTGATGTATGCAGCTGGGCTTTTGCAGTTAAAGGAAACCTGACTCAGCACATGCTAATCCATACCGGTGAAAAACCTTTTCAATGTGATGTATGCAGCAAGGTTTTTAGATCTCAGGGAACCCTGAATCGGCACATGCTAGTCCATACCGGTGAACGTTCTCATAAGTGTCTGCCATGCGGTGTTTCTTTTGCTGTATTAGGCAATCTTAAAAGACATAACAATAGCATTCATAACGAAAACGCACCCTTTCAGTGTGAAACATGCGGTTGTCGTTTTAGTCGACAGTTCTATCTCTCCAGACACCACCGCCAGGCAGGACACCCATCCGGATCAACAACCCAGTCCACCACTGTGCATACGCACACGGAACCAGAAGGAGTGGTAACCGTAACAACCCAAGCCCAAGAATCGCCAAACAATAAGACAATCATAAGCACCGTCAAATCCCCGCTAGGAACTGCCTATGTAGTCACTGAATGCAGATCTACAAACATCACAACAACGGTAACGCAGGGATCAGGACTAGTGACCGCGAATACTTATCCAAACGTTCCGGGTTCTGGCCCTGAAAGAATTTTTGTAGATGAGTCAGGCCCTGAACTATCGGGGGGGGACCTCCCGTCAGGTTCCCAACCTGTGAACAGAGCCCGTCCCAGTGGTACCCCTGATGTGACCAATGTGCAAACATCGCCTGTTGGTAGAAGAGTTGACATACCAAATGTCCGTAAAAGGGTCTGTCTTGGGGGTTCCGCCCCAAGCGAGCCACCCAAAAAAATTAAAGTTGAAGTTATTGATGAAGATTCCTGGAGTGAAAGCAGTGTAGCTCGACCAGGTCCATCTTCTTCTTTTACTGATTCCGATGTAAGCGGGAGTTCT